>JBAXCI010000011.1:0-23100 GCA_037141555.1 Verrucomicrobiota bacterium
CTACATCGTCATTGACGAAACCGAGGCCCTCATCGCCATCGACGTCAACACCGGGCGCAACAAGGGAGCCAAGGATGTCGAGAAAACCATCCTTCAAACCAACCTGGAAGCCGTGGACGAGATCGCCCGCCAGCTTCGGCTGCGCAACATCGGCGGCCTGATCATCGGCGACTTCATCGACATGAAGGGGCGCAAGGGTCAGCAAGCCGTCTTCAACCGGATGAAAGACCATCTGCGGCGCGACAAGGCCAAGACGCATGTCCTCCCTATCTCAAGCCTCGGGCTTATGGAAATGACCCGGCAGCGCGCGCAGGAAAGCCTGAGCGGTTCCATTTACGAGAACTGCCCATACTGCCACGGTCGCGGCACGGTGAAGAGCTCTATGACGATGAGCGTGGAACTTCAGCGCACGCTGCATCAAGTGCTGCGCAAGCATACCGATCTGCACGAGTTCAAGGTCTCGGTGAGCCCGCACCTCTTGGCGCGTTTGCGGAGCGACGACGAGGAGCTTCTGGTCGAGATCGAGCGCCGGTATGCCTGCCGTCTCTCGTTCCGCGCCGACCCCGCGCTGCATCACGAGCAGTTTGTGATCGTGGACGTGGCGAGCGGTTCCGAAATGAAGCCGTAAGCAGCCAAGACCAGTTATCAGGGGCTTTCCGTGTTTTTGGATGCGGAAAGCCCTTTTTTATTAATCCAGTCTCGAAGATGGCGGCACGTTTCCATCATGCTTGTCATCCCGAACGCAGTGAGGGACCCCGCAAGTTAGTCAAACTCCGGGATACAGAGCATGCCTTGCGCTGGGGTGGCTTGTGAGGTTCCTCGCTGCGCTCGGAATGACACGCGTCGATGAGTTGCTGTCCCGGAATCGCCCGCGGAGCGGTCGATCCACCGATGGACTGCGTTCCGCCAAAAGCCTAACTCCCCGCGCTCGACTTCAGCACGGCGATGAACGCTTCCTGCGGGATGTTCACGCGTCCGATGGACTTCATCCGCTTTTTGCCTTCCTTCTGCTTTTCCAAGAGCTTGCGTTTGCGGCTGATGTCGCCGCCGTAGCATTTCGCGGTCACGTCTTTGCGGCTCGCGGAGACGGTTTCGCGCGCGACGATCTTCCCGCCGATGGCCGCCTGGATGGCCACCACATAAAGTTGCGTGGGGATGACTTCCTTTAATTTCGAGGCCAGCACGCGACCGCGCGCTTCGGCTTTGTCGCGGTGCACGATGCTGGAGAAAGCGTCCACGGGCTCGCCGTTGACGAGCATGTCGAGCTTCACGAGTTTGTCCGCACGGTAGCCCGCCGGTTCGTAATCCATGCTGCCGTAGCCGCGCGTCATGCTCTTGATCTTGTCGTTGAAATCCACGAGGATTTCGTTGAGAGGCAGTTCGCACGAGATCATGACGCGCCGGGTGTCGAGCGACTCGGTGTGGTCGACGATGCCCCGCTTGTCGAGGACGAGCCCCATGATGTCGCCGATGTTTTCATTCGGCACCATGATGAACGCCTTCACGACCGGCTCGCGGATTTCCTCGATGACGCTGAAGTCGGGCAGGAACGCCGGGTTATCCACGGTGAGGAGCTCGCCGTTGGTTTTCAACACCTCGTAAATGACGCTCGGATACGTCGAGATGATGTCCATGTTGTATTCCCGGCGCAGGCGCTCCTGGATGATCTCCATATGGAGCAGGCCAAGGAAGCCGCAGCGGAACCCAAACCCAAGCGCGACGGAGCTTTCCGCCTGGTAGACAAACGCCGCGTCGTTGATTTGCAGTTTGCCCATCGCGGCTTTGAGGTGCTCGAAGTCGGCGGTGTTGATGGGATAAATCCCGCTGAAAACCATCGGGTGGATTTCCTGAAACCCGGGGAGCGGTTCGTCGGCGGGATGATGCTGCTCGGTGAGCGTGTCGCCGATCTTGATTTCGCCGGTGGTCTTGATGTTGGCGATGAAATAACCGACGTCGCCGGCGTTGAGCTGTGCCCGCGCTTCCATCTTGGGCGTGAAAACTCCCACGTCCTTGATCTCGTAATTCTTGTTGCTGCTCATCAGCTTCACCCCGAGGCCGGGCTGGATGGAGCCCGACGCCATGCGGATGTGACCGATGACGCCGCGATAGGTGTCGAAGACCGAATCGAAAACGAGGCCGCGCACACGGTTGTCTTCCATGACACGGGGTGGGGGGACGCGTTCGACGACGGCTTCCAAAATTTCCAGGATGCCGATGCCCGCCTTGGCGCTACAGGCGATCGCTTCGTCACCGGGGATCGCGAGGATCTCTTCAAGCTGCCGCTTGCACGAGTCCACGTCGGCGGTGGGCAGGTCGATTTTGTTGATGACGGGGATGATCGTGAGCCCTTGCTTGTGGGCGAGATGGACGTTGGCGACGGTCTGGGCTTCCACGCCTTGCGCGGCGTCGATGATTAAGAGGGCCCCTTCGCAGGCGGCCAGCGAACGGCTCACCTCGTAGGCGAAATCGACGTGGCCGGGGGTGTCCATCAGGTTGAGCATGTATTCCTGACCGGACTTCGCCGTGTATTTCATCGCGACCGGGTGGGACTTGATGGTGATCCCGCGTTCGCGCTCCAGGTCCATGGAGTCGAGCTGTTGGGCCGTGGACTCCCGCATGGAAATCGTGTTGGTCATCTCCAGCAATCGGTCGGAAAGGGTGGTTTTCCCGTGGTCGATGTGGGCGATGATGCAGAAGTTGCGGATATTTTTAATGGCCATGAGCGAGCCCAGTAGTATGCGGGCGCGCGGGCAGAGCGTCAAGAGGCGAACCGTTTCTGCGCGCTTCGTGGTGCAATCATTTTGATGCGAGTTGCGATTCTTAATAAATCAGGTCAATCTGCATCCTCATTCACGCACCATGAACAGCCCTTTTCTTGCCGAGTTTTTCGAGTTTCTCCGTTTTCAAAGCGTTTCAACAGACCCCCAATACGCGCCACAGGTCGCGGCTTGCGCCGGCTGGCTTGAACAAAAATTCCAGCGCATGGGGCTGGAGACAAAGGTATTCCCCACCGACGGACACCCGATCGTGGTGGCGCGGAGCGAACGCAAACCGGGCAGGCGCACCCTGCTTATCTACGGGCATTACGACGTGCAACCGGCGGACCCGCTGGAGCAGTGGACCACGCCGCCCTTCGAACCGACGTTGCAGGATGGGAAGGTCTACGCCCGGGGCGCTACGGATAACAAGGGGCAGATCCTGGCGCACATCCTCGGCATTGAGAAAACGTTGAAAGAGACCGGCGATCTCCCCTTGAACGTGGTGTTTGTGGTGGAAGGCGAGGAGGAAAGCGGCAGCCAAAGTCTGGGCCGTTTTCTGGAGGAAAATAAGCAGGAACTCGCCTGCGATTTGATCGCCATTTCAGATACCGGGATGGTGGCGCGCGGCGTTCCGGCGCTCACCTACGGCTTGCGCGGCATTCTCTCGATGGAGGTGAAGCTCTCGGGCGCGGAGTCCGACCTGCATTCGGGCATCTACGGCGGCGCGGCTCCAAATCCCGCCACCCTCTTGGCCCGGCTTATTGCGCGCTTGCACGACGAACATTTCCGCGTGGCCGTTCCCGGGTTCTACGACGCCGTGGTGGAGATTCAGGGCTGGGAACGCGCGGAATGGGCGCGTTTGCCGCTGGATGACGATTTTTTCAAGAAGACGATCCGCTCCCACGCGCTCATGGGCGAGGAGGGATATAGCGCGGTGGAGCGCGTCTGGGGTCGGCCCACGGCCGAGGTGAATGGCATCGGGGGCGGATACCAAGGGGCGGGGGGAAAGACGGTGATCCCTCGCGAAGCCTTTGCCAAACTGACGTTCCGGTTGGTGCCCGATCAAACCCCGGAGGAGGTTGAGGCGGCGATCTGCGCCTTTTTAAAGCGCGTTTGTCCGCCGCAAGTGCGGATGGAAATCACGCCGGGACACGGTGGCAAACCGTTTTTATGTGATCCGCATAGCCCGGACGCATTGGCGGCGCGGCGGGCGCTGGCGCGGACATGGGGCGTGGAACCGGCTCTCATCCGGGAAGGCGGCTCCATCCCGATCCTTCACACGCTCCGGAGCGTCCTGAACGCGGAGATTCTGCTCCTGGGCCTGGCGTTGCCTGATTGCGCCTGTCACGCTCCCAACGAGAGTTTTCCGCTCGAAAATCTTGAAGCGGGCATTCGGCTCAACCAAGCGCTGCTGGAAGAGCTTTCGCGGTTGAACTAACCGCCTGCCGCAACAAAGGCCTGAATACGACACGGAAACATCTTCATCAACACGCCGTTTTTGCCCATGGCGTGATGATGTTCCGGACATCAATGGCCGTCACCGCGCTACCGTAAGCGGGTAATTACTTTCCGCGCTTTACCTTCTTGGCCGGTTTCGCAGCTTTGGCCGTGGACTTGGCCGGAGCGCGAAAGGTGGCGTCCTCACGGGTAACGCCGCCTTCGGCGTCACGCTTGATGAGCCATGCGATATAGGCGGAGAATGATTGCCCGAAGCCGCGTTTGCCCGCGATTTGCTGGCCCGCTTCGTAAACCGGATCTTCTAATGTGATGCTTGTGCGTTTGATAGGACGTTCCTCGTTAGGGGTTCATTGATAAAACGCCGGGAACTCAATTTTGGATGTAGGAAAAATCCCACTGAAGATTTTTCTTGAGCCCAAAAGCGGATTTTCATCCCCGGATGTCGTATCGACAGCGTTAAAATATTACGAAGTGAGACAATAGTCCAGAAAGAAAATTGCGTTCTCGTGCAGAAATGCTTGCCTCTCGCCGCGCAAGAGCATAATACCCAATACCATCTTATGGGCGGTTCAACACGACGGACTTCGATTTCATTACCAGAAGAAATCTTAAAGACGGGGCAGCGGCTCGCGAAGAGGGGGCGACGTAATTTTTCCAATTACGTCGCGGACTTGATCGCGGCAGATGCTGAAAAATCGGCTTCGGCGATGGTTTTCACCGATCCCGAGGATTTTGCGTCCCCAGATGATGGGGATGCAAATTCGGATTAACGCCGACCACAACGCTTTTTCAGGCTGGCGCGGCGGCGGGGCCGGGCGCATGCTTTGCTCTCCATGCCCCCTCCCTTCCTCTTCCAGAAGCCCGTTGGTGTTTTCCGTGTGATCCACACGGCGGATTGGCATTTGGGCAAACCGCTCATGGATTTGGATCGGACGGAGGAGTTTCGCCGATTTCTCTCCTTTCTGCTCGATACCGTAGTTGCCACGGAGGCGGATGCGCTCGTCATCGCCGGGGATGTTTTTGATTGCGCGACGCCGCCGCAAGCAGCCGTGCGGCTTTATTTCGATTTCCTGGCCGCGCTCTATACCCGGACCCGCTGCGTGGCGGTGGTGACGGCGGGAAATCACGATTCTCCCTCCCATTTGGCCGCCCCGCGCGATCTCTTGAATGTGCTTCGGACCCACGTGGTGTCGGCGCTCGATGAAGACCGCTCTGCGATGTTGATCCCTCTCCCGTCTGCCGAAAACGCGGCGCTTGTGGTTGCGGCCGTGCCGTTCCTGCGCGAGCGCGACCTGCGAACGGGGCGCATGGGGCAGAGCGCGGCGGAAATCGAGCGCGACCTCCGGGACGGGCTGCGCTGCCGGTATGAGGAGATCGCCGCGGCTGCGCGTCCCTGGCGGGAACGCGGAGTGCCGATCCTGGCCACGGGGCATCTCACGGCGTTGGGTTCCACCACGTCGGAGAGCGAACGGGAGATTCACGTCGGCGGATTGGGAAAGATCGGGGCCGACGCGTTTCCCGAGGCGTTCGCGTATGTGGCGTTGGGGCATCTGCACCGGCCTCAAGCCGTGGGAAGTTGCGCGCACATCCGCTATTCCGGTTCGCCCATTACGCTGAGTTTTAGTGAGGTTTCCGACAAAAAAGAGGTGCGCGTGCTGGATTTCGCGGGCGGCTCGCTCGTCGCCAACACGTCCATCCCCGTCCCGCAGGCCCGGCGCTTGGTGACGCTGCGCGTTCCGCAAGCGGAGTTGGGCGTGCGGTTCCGTGAATTTGTGCCGCCGCCCTCCGATCTGCCGCCGTGGGTGGAAGTGGTGGTCGAAGAAGCTTCCAACACCACCGATCTGTACAAATCCGTTCAGGAAGCCGTGGAGGGGCGCGATTTCCAGGTGGTAAAAGTCACTGCCGAAAGGACGGGGACGAGCGCCGCGCTGGGGCTCAGCGACGACTCGGCCGAAGAGGAGGCGGAAAACCTGCTTTCCGATCCCAAAGCCGTCTTTCGTCGTCGGCTCGACATGGAGCCCGGTCTGGATGAACCGGCCCGCGCCGCTCTGGAAACGGCTTTTGCCGAGCTTTGCGAGCGGCATTTGGAAGGGTGACGGCAGGAAGAAATCTATCAGCAACTCTGCTTTTTGCTGAGTTCCCGTCGGGGCTAAGGTTGCATCCGCTCGAGCAGATCGCGGAAATGATCCAGACCGGGGATGCGGGCGGCGATTTCGCGCAACGATGCGAGAGCGGGCGGGATGTGGGCGAGGAAATGGGGATGGGCTTTGACGAGTCCCAGGAACCCGTAAGCGCCGAGCGCCTGCATGAGCCGTTGCAGGGCGCAGAGATCGCACAGCTCGCGGAAGTCGCCGCCAACGGGGGCTCCTTCTTGTGCATATAGCGCGATGGCGTAATCAAAAAGCGACTCGCGTTCGGCGGCGGTCAGCGTGACATAGGGATCGTACAGCAACGAGGCGAGATCGTATTGCCCGAGGCCGGGGCGCATCCCCTGGAAATCGATCAGGCACGCCTGCTCTTTGAGGATCATGATGTTTTGCGACTGGAAATCGCGATGAACCAAAACGCGCGGCAGCGCGGAGAGTTGTTCGGCGATCTCGTGGAGCCGGTCGCGGTCGCCCCCGGCATCCATCGTTGCAGGCGCGATGCCGAAGTACCGCCCGGCGCAGTTTTCAAAGAAATAGTTCTGCTCCCAGCGATAGAGCTCCGCGTCGAAGGCGATTTGGAACCGGGGCACTGTGGAGCCCGTGACGAGATGGCCGCGCGTGTGGAGGCGCACGACCTGCTCCAGCGCGCTGCGATAGAGCGCCTGGCGTACCGGCCACGGCTCGTTGCGGAACTGCCACAGATCGGCCCCGCCGAGGTCTTCCATCCAGATCAGCCCTTCCTCGGTATCGTGATGGAAGATCGAGGGAACGCGCACGCCGAGCGAGTCCAGAAACGCGGCGATCTCGCAATAATGCCGGTTCTCGTCCCGCTGGTTGCCGTATTTGACGAGGATGAGCGAGCCTTCGCCGCACACGGCGATGCGGTAATATTTGCGGTCCGACCCGCCTTTTTCCAGCGGCTCGATGCGGATGCGGTCGCGGAAGAATTTCGGAAAACGGGCGGCGGTATGGTCGAGAAGAGCGTCGGGGATCATGGGGAAATTTAGAAATCAGTGTCGGTGTGGATGCCTCCCGCGCTTTGGTTCGCGGTGACGATGCAGCGGGTGAGGGCGCTTTGTTGAGCAATGAGCGTGCCTTCCCACAGGACGCAATCGTGCAAATGCGCCGAGGGGCCGATTTTTGCACTGGCTCCCACGTACGTGCAGCCGGTGAGCCGGGCCGTGGGGTCGATCTGCGCCGAGGGATGCACCCAGCCAGCGGTGGGATCGGCGGCGCGCAACGCCCGGTGAACTTCCAGGTAGCTCTCCCGGTTCCCGAGATCCCACCAGCCGCCTTCGTCGATCACGACGGCTCCCAGCGCAGCCCCTTGTGCGATCATTTCCAAAAACGCCGGAACCACCGAAACCTTCTCCCGTTGCAACCGGGAAAAAAACGCGGGGTTCACGACATAGATGCCGGTGAAAAGATGCGTGCCGGGCGCGCGGCCCAGCCGGTTGCCGATGTCGAGCACGCGCCCGGATGCGGGGGCGAAGGCTACTTGCAGCGGTCCGCCGTGGCTGCGCAAAACGAGGGTGACTTCGTTGCCTGCGGCGAAATGGTGCGCGATGGCGGGGGCCAGTGGCAGCGTGGCGAGGATGTCGCCGTTGTAGACCAAAAACGGCGCGCCGCCGAGCAGGTCTTCGACGTTTTTGATGCCGCCCCCGGTCTCCAGCAACACCGGCTCATGCCGGAAGGCGAGCGAAGCGTTGCGGTAGAGCGCCTCCGGGAAAGCGCGCCCGTAGGCTTCCGCGCAGTGATGGGTGTTTACGACGATTCGCTTCACGCCAGCGTCCAGCAGATGGTCGAAGGCATAGGTAATGAGCGGTTTCCCGGCCACGGGAACGAGCGGCTTGGGGAGCGCTTGCGTGAGGCGCTTCAAACGCGTGCCGAGACCCGCCCCGAGGACGAACGCGTTGGAAAGTAGTGGTGTGGGTTCCGGCATGGCAAAAGAGCCGGTAGTTTAAAAGGGAATCCGCCAATTGCTAACGGGAATTTTTGATCCTTCCCGCATTATCTTGCCAGCACGAACGTAAAGCGCTCCCGGGTTTTGGGAAAATGGATGCGGATACGCCGGGGCTGGCCGGGGGCTTGGGTGAGCTGCGCGGTCCACGGGTAGACCGCTCCCGGGGCGGAGGTGAGCGTGGCCGCAGGGTCGTCGATGTGGGTTTCAAGCGCGGCAAAAACTTCCCGCAACGCGACCCAGCTTGCCAGGCGTCCGTGGGCGTGGGCGGGATGCCCCTGCCAGCTTCCCCCGGCGAAGACCCCCTCCGCGCGAGCAATCGAGCCCGATTCACGCAACCGCATCAAGGGAACGCCCGGTCCGGCGACGAAATCGAGCTGGAAATCGTGCACCCCGTTGCCGCTCAGGACGGTCTCGCCGATCACCGAGCGCTTGGGCGTGCTGTATTGGAGCTGGCCCTGGGCGTTCTTCCAATGCGAGCCGGGAGCGGGGAACTCGCGGGCCGTTTGGCACCCGACAAGCGTGGAAAGCAGGAGAGCCGCGAATAACGGGCGGCACTTTGGGATCGAAATCATAGGCGGGAGGCTACCAATTTCTCGCCAAAGACGAAAGAAGAGTCTTCCGATTGTGCGTGAGACGGTTATGATGCCACTCCATATGCAAACCACCCCCCGCATGGAAGAGGATTCGATGGGGAAAATGGAAGTTCCCCCTGATGCGCTCTACGGCGCCTCCACACAGCGCGCTGTGCTCAATTTCCCCATCTCGGGATACCGGTTCAGCCGGGAGTTTATCCGCGCGTTGGGCCTCATCAAGTGGGCCTCCGCCGAGGCCAACCTGGAACTCGGGCTGCTGGATGAAGAGCGGGTCACGCTCATCTCGCGGGTCGCGGAGGAGATGATCAAAGGCGGCCTCGACGCGCATTTCCCGGTGGATATTTTTCAGACCGGCTCGGGCACGAGCACGAACATGAACGCCAACGAGGTGATCTCCAACCGCTGTTGCCAGCTCGCGGGCAAACCGATTGGCTCCAAAGACCCCGTGCATCCCAACGACCACGTCAACATGGGGCAATCGAGCAACGACGTGATCCCCACCGCCCTCCATGTGGCCGTCGGCGAGTCGCTGCGCAACGGGCTTATTCCCGCGCTGGAGCGGCTTCACGATTCCCTGGAACGCAAGGCGCTGGAATTCTGGGACGTGGTGAAAATCGGGCGCACGCATTTGATGGACGCCACGCCCATCCGGCTCGGGCAGGAATTCAGCGGCTACGCGCGGCAGATCGAGTTTGGCAAGCTGCGCGCCAGCAATGCCCTGAGCGCCATTGAAGAAGTGGCGTTGGGCGGCACGGCGGTGGGCACGGGGCTCAACTGTCATCCCGATTTTCCCTCCAGGGTGATGCACCATCTTTGGAACCGGACCGGCATCCCGTTTCGCGAAGCGCGCAACCATTTCGAAGCGCAGGCCAGCCAGGACGGGCTTGTGCAGGTCAGCGGGCAACTCAAAACGCTCGCGGTGTCCCTGTTCAAAATCGCCAACGACATCCGCTGGCTCGGGAGTGGGCCGCGTTGCGGGATTGGCGAGATCACCCTGCCCGCCACCCAGCCCGGCAGCTCCATCATGCCCGGCAAGATCAACCCGGTGATGTGCGAGATGCTCATGCAAGTCTGCGCGCAAGTCATCGGGGCCGACGCGACGATCACCTGGGCGGGCGCGAACGGGAATTTCGAGTTGAACACCATGATGCCCGTGCTCGCCTATAATATTTTGGAGGCGATCCGGCTGCTCACCAACGCAGTCGAGACGTTCCGCGACCGCTGCATCGACGGGATCGTTGCGGACAAGGAACGGTGCGAGGCGCTCATCGAAATCTCGATGGCGATGGTGACCGCGCTCACGCCGATGATCGGGTATGACCGCGCGGCGGAGATCGCCCAGGAGAGCGCGCAGAACGGCCGCACCATCCGGGAAATCTGCCTGGATTGGAAGGTGCTCCCTGAGGAGGAATTGGCGCGCGTGCTCGATCCGGCCACCATGACCGGGAAGATTTAAAAGAGAATCTGGAACTCAGGAGAAGAGGGGGATGATTCGTCTCGTTTTCCCTGATTTCCTGATTTCCTGATCAATTCCGACTGCGTCCGCCCCAGGCAAAGCGCATTTTGCGGTTGCATCTTGGCCGACTCCCGTGAAGGATACCGCACCTTTATGTCCAAAGATCGCAAAGTCGTCATCACAGGAATCGGTGTTGTTACCCCGGTTGGCAAAGACCTCGTCTCCTTTTGGGATGCGTTAAAAAATGGCCGCAGCGGCATCGACCGCATCAGCTCGTTTGATCCCGAATGCTTCGACTGCAAGATCGCGGGTGAAGTCAAAGATTTCGTCGCCGCCCCGTTCTTCAACAACCCCAAGGACGCTCGCCGCACCGACCGTTTCACCCAGTTCGGCATGGCCGCAGCGAAAATGGCAATGGCCGACTCCGGCGTGGACCTCAGCAAAGTCGACTTGAACCGCTTCGGCACAGTCGTTGGCAGCGGCATCGGCGGCTTGCAGACCCTTTGCGACCAGCACACCATCCTCATGAACAAGGGACCCAACCGCGTCTCGCCCTTCATGATCCCGATGATGATCAGCAACATGGCCAGCGGCTTGATCTCCATGGAGTTTGGTCTCGCCGGCCCGAACTTTTCCACCACCTCCGCGTGCGCCACCGCGTGCCACGCCGTCGGCGAGGCCTGGCGCATGATCCAGCACGGCGAGGCGGATATTTTCCTCTGCGGCGGCGCAGAAGCCACCGTTGTCCCGATCGGCATCGCCGGTTTCGCGGCAATGAAAGCGATGAGCACCCGTAACGACGATCCCCAGCGCGCCTCGCGTCCGTTCGACAAGGACCGCGACGGTTTCGTAATGGGCGAAGGCGCGGGCATCCTCGTCATCGAGGAACTCGAACACGCCAAACGCCGCGGCGCCCGGATTTATTGCGAACTGGCCGGATACGGCTTGAGCGCAGACGCTTACCACATGACCTCGCCGCTGCCCGAGGGCGAAGGCGCGGCCCGCTGCATGAAGATGGCGCTTGAAAAGAGCGGCATCAACCCGGCGGAAGTCGATTACGTCAACGCGCACGGCACCTCCACGGGGATGGGCGACATTTGCGAAACCAAGGCGATCAAAGCGGTCTTCGGCGATCACGCCAAGAACGGGCTGCTCGTTTCCTCGACCAAATCAATGACCGGCCACCTTCTCGGTGCCGCCGGTTCGGTGGAACTGGCCGCATGCGTCATGGCGATCCGCGACGGCATCATTGCTCCGACGATCAACCTCGACGAGGCCGATCCCGAGTGCGACCTCGACTACGTCCCGAACGTCGCCCGCGAGCACAAAGTGCGCGTGGCTGTGAATAACTCCTTCGGCTTCGGCGGGCACAACGCCACGCTGGTTGCCAAGGCCTACGAGGGGTGATCCCCGCCAGCCAACCGGAGCGTCCGGCATAGCCCCCTCTCGCGCTCGGGTTGACCGCTCGTCTCGGTGGGGGCTATCCTTCCTGCAAAACGCTCTTGATGCGCCCCGTGAACTCTCCGCTCAAGATACCGTATTCCACCACGTCCTCAAATCCCCTGTTCTCCTTGAAGAGCTGTTCGCGGCGGCGGCCTTCGTAGTGCATCCCGATCTTCTCCATCACGCGACCCGAGGCGGGATTCGACCCAAAATAACTTGCCTTAATCCGGTGCAGCCCAAAATACGCGAACCCGAACGCCATCACCATGCGGGCGGCTTCGGTGGCGTAACCCCGGTTCCAATACGGCACGGCGATCCAGTAGCCTAGTTCCGCGTTTTGGTTCTCGGGATCGCACCCGAGCCCGACGCAACCGACGAGCGCCGCCTCCCGCCGCAACACGACGGCAAACACCACTCCTTCCCCGGCCTCGAACATCTCCGGGTGCGCTTTGATCCATTCCTGCGCCATGCCGTCGGGATACGGGTGCGGAATGTGCAGCGTCGTCGCCGCGATCTCCGGGGCATTGGCCAGCCGCTGCAACTCCGGGGCATCCGCGGGCGTAAACGGCCTCAAAATGAGCCGCTTGGTGTTCAATATCGGCTGGCAACCCATGACCTTTCCCATCCCTCTTGATGGGGTCCTCCAAATTAGGTATCGGTTGGCGGCGCGGGAAGCGCGTCTTTCGGGCCGCCGGAGCCGAATAATCGCGAAAAAACGCGCTTGGGCAGGCTTCTCCCGGCATCTTCTTCCGCCAACTCCGCTTGCGCGGCCGCCTTGGCGTTCTCCCAAGCCGGCGCAAATCCGGGGACGTTCACCAGCATCCGTTTTTCGGCGCGGGCGTAAACTTCCAGGTCCTGCTGCAAACGGCCCTCGGGCATTCCGTTGAACGCCGCCACGCGGATGCGCAGCTGCTCGTTTTCACGGCGCAGGTTTTCCAATTCCTTCTTCACCTTGGTCGCCGAACCGGCTTCCAGCTCGATCCGGTCGCTTAGATGCTGTTTAAAACGCCCAAACTCCATCTTGAGCCGCACCAAACGCCACAGCGCGAGGGCTACGAGAAAAAGCCCGAGTTCAAGCCCGAGCGAGAACGGCTCAAAGAGAATGTGATAGTCCATGGTGGTGGAGTTTGAAAAACGCAAACGCCGCTATTGCGCGGTTTCCGGCCCTTGGTAGCTGAGGATCTCGTTGCGTTCGTTGAGGCGCAAGACCCGGGGCTTGTGGGTCGCGGCTTCCTCGGGCGTGTATTGGCCGAAATTCATGATGGTTACCCGGTCGCCGACCTTGCCCAGATGCGCCGTTGCCCCGTTGAGCTCGATCACCCCCGCGCCGCGTTTTCCATAGATGACATATGTCTCAAAGCGTTCCCCGTTGCCCATGTTGCCTACAAGAATGCGTTCGTAGGGCAGGAGGCCCACTTTCTCCGCCAAATCCTCCGAGATGGTCATGCTCCCCTCGTAGTGCAGACTGGCCCCGGTCACGGCGGCCCGATGGATTTTGGACTTCAATATCGTCATTTGCATTAGCTCAACATGAGGCAACCGGCGCAAAATCGCAACCCTGAGTAATCAGGAATGCAGATGGGGATTTATCAGGAACTCACGAAGTCAGGAAAAAAGCAGGGGAGTTATCCGCAAATTTCGCGGATGAATGCAGATTTTCCGCTCATTCGGCGCTTTAAAAATTGCGCTTCAACCATTGCAATGCGCCGCAGAGCGGAGCGATGGCCCCGGCGATGCGCACGTGCCATTTGCGGCGGCGGATTTCCTCGGGCTTCATGACGGGGATCGGGCCGTCGAAAAACTGGAAGAACCCAAAGGTCATCATCGGGTCGGGACTCTTGCCGCGGATCGCCTCCCGCAGAACGGTATTCACCCACGGCTTCGGGCTGCCGCAGGCGTGCAGCAGGAAATGGTAGGGCTGCTTCCAGCCCATCGCTTCGCTGCCAATCGGGCTGGTGTTCATCCCTTCCAGATCGGCCACCACATTGAGGGCATCCTGGTCGGGCAGCCAGAACGGGTAAGAGCGGTGCTGTTTGTAGGCGGGCGCGCCGGCAAGGCCGATGGGCAAAGTCAAGACGCCCTCGGGCTCGATCAAATCGTGGACTTTCTTCCACACTTCCAGAAAATTCCGGTCTGCCCGGGCCGCGCCCAAAAAGCCGCTGTTGAAATAGTAATCCTTGGCGGTTGCGCCGAATTTCATTCCGTGCGCTTCAAAATAGCGATGCCACGCCCGGCGAACCGGGTGGTTTTGCGGCATCGGGAAATTCCCGTCAATGACAAGGGCGACCCCTTCCTGCACCCATTGCTCAAAGAAGCTCCATGGCCCGATGCAGACCACGTCCGGGTCGAAATAGAAGACTTCGTCCACGCCGGGGCTCAACTCGTCCATCACCTGGAGCATGAAGTCGGCTTTGAGATTTGCCAAATGCCGCCCACCCGCCAGGGGGACGAACAACATCGAGACTTTTTCCGTGACGCGAGTGAGCGTGTGCCCCGCTTCATTGCACACGCTGCCAAGTTGCGCGGTCCACTCGGGCAGGGCGCCCCGATAGCCGACAAACACCGTTCCCGAGAATCCCGCCTTACAAAGCGAGTTCACCAAGGCGCCGACTCCGAAATGATAACTGCCTTCAAAGAGCGTGCAAATGGCGGAGGTCATTGTTTTCTCTTAAAGAGAGGTTCTGCATCCGTCAACAGAAGAACGGCGGAATCAAGGCGCATTCCGCCATTGAACTCCTGCTTCGGCGGGTGTATTACCACCCCTATGCCCGGCGTACGCGATCCCAACAAAAACTTGGCCTCCTTTTGGATGCACAAGGATATTTATACCGCTTTGGGGATCATTACGAAGGTCAGCGACACCACCCTCACGCGTTTTATTCTCGAGGCTCTCTCGGAGAAAATGGGCTTCAAGCTCGATGAAAAAGGCAATCCCGTGGGGCTCGACCTCGACGCCCTCGCGCGCCAAGCCTTCGAGCGGCGCAAGCGTCCCGCGCGCAAGAAAAAGGCGGAGTAGGTTGCGCACTCTCCTGCGTGCAAAATTGCAGTGTAAGGCGCGGATGCGGGTTGCTTTCTGGACGTGGCGTGGTTCTTTTCGCTCCCGCACACAGTTTATGTGCGCATCCTATGCCGATCTATGATTCCGGAACTGTTCAAGATCATCCTCCCGCGCATTAACCCCACGGTGCTGGAGGTGGTCCATTCCCACCTGACCGACGAGCAAATCGGACTCTTGCTCGTCAAACTCATCAACCCCTACATCGTGCTGTCGCAGCAGGAGGAAGCCAAGCTGCGCGGGGTCAACCGAAAAACTCTTCGCGGGATGAAAACGCGCGGGGAACTATCCGCACTGGGAGGAAGCCCAATCGGTGTCAACAATAAAGAAGCCCCAAAATAACCCAAAAACGGTTTAATGGACCCCAAAAATGCCCAGCTTGGGACGGGGGACGCAAAGCCGTTGTAAAAAATTGCCCGCGAGAGATCGGAAGGAACCGGTTTTGCTCGTTAAACTCAACAAGGAAGTATTTATGATTGAATCAGCTATTACCCGAGGGCGTGTTCATGCCGCCAGCGGATGCGGTGTTTTGTTTTCTGGCCCAGAGGCCAACTGGCAACCGGCGGGCAGGGGAGCATAAGGTGGGCGCATGAACAACAACCTCACGCTCACGCGCGCGCAATCCGGAGCCTTGGCCCGGCTCATCCGAAGCCACCTCGATGCCTATGATGAAGCCACTGGCGCGGGAAAACCTCGCAAACCAGCCAAGCCGTTTACCGGTCGCGACCTCGATCTGCTGGAGCCGCTGGTCGATTTATTGGAGAAATGCCAGGCAAAAAGGACGATTTGTTAAACTTTAGCTTGCATAAACCAAGGCAGGCCCCATGTTGAGGACTTCGATTGTTAATGTTTCGTAGCGCGGTAGATCGCAGGTTGGGGTTCCTCAATGTGATTTGAAACCCGGTTCTCGGGAACGGCTCTGATAGCTGGCATTCGTAAAATAAACTCAAATCATTATGAAATTATACGTAGGAAATCTCTCCTTCGACACCATTGAGAACGATCTCCAAGATCTGTTCGAACAATACGGCAAAGTGACCGAAGTCGGTCTCGTTACCGACCGCGCCACGGGCCGTTCCCGCGGGTTCGCTTTCGTCACGATGGGCAGCGCCGCTGAAGGCCAGGCCGCAATCGACGCGCTCGAAGGCAAAGAATTTGCCGGACGCAAGCTCACCGTCAACGAGGCTCGTCCTCGTGAAGAACGCCCCCGCAGTGGTGGCGGTGGCGGCGGCGGCGGACGCTCATACGGCGGCGGCGGTGGTGGCGGCGGACGTGGCCGTTACTAAGCTTTAACGCTTTGTTTTTCCACGGGGCGGAGTCTCTTCACCGAGATTCCGCCCTTTGGCTTCCCGTTCGATCGCCAGGAACGGGGAACCAGAAAGTTCAACGCTGGGAGTTGAGGGTTGCTTGATAAAGGCTTTTGCGCAAGCCGAAGCGGCCTAATGGCGAGTGTGCGCCGTAGATTGTGTGACCAACAAAAATATACATGCCTGCTGAAACTGCCATTGAAACTGACGGTAAAATCGTCGCCGTGCTCGCCGGAACCATGTTCCGCGTGGAGCTGGCCAACAAACACCAAGTCCTCGCCCACATCTCGGGCCGGATGCGCAAGCGGTTTATCCGCCTGACCATGGGAGACCGTGTGAAGATCGAAATGTCTCCCTACGATCTCGACAAAGCGCGTATCGTTTACCGCCTCGGGTAAAACGCGAACAAGGCAGTTCCCCGGGAGCGTCAAATAGGCGTTTCCTGTCCCTTTCGAAGCCTGTTGATGGTTGGCCACGCCGCCTGTCAACAGGCTTTTTCGTTTGGGATTGCCGAACGGTAGCCGGGACGTTGCTCCGTGCCGCCCGGGCAGCGCCGATTGCGAACGAAACGTGGGATTGGAGCACCGGCTCCGCTTACGCCCGGCCCGTGCCCCAGCGGCGGTGGAGGAGGTGTTCGATGGGCGAGAAGATGATCTTGTCCACCAGCAGGCCGATCACGACGATGGCGAGCATCACGCCGATGACTTGATCCATGGCGTGCAGGTCGCGCCCGTATTCCAAGAGCTGCCCCAAGCCGAACCCGGTCAAAATCGTCACGAAGATTTCCGCCGCCATCAGCGAACGCCAGGCAAACGCCCACCCTTGTTTCATCCCCGTGACCACAAACGGGGCGGAAGCGGGGAGGATGACGCGCGTCCAGGTGTAAAACTGTTTGGCGCCCATCGTGCGCGCCGCGCGTGCGAAGATCGGCGGGACGTTGCGAATGCCGTTGTCAGTGGAAATGATGATCGACCAGAGCGATCCCATCACGACCACGAAGAGCATCGCGCCTTCGGTTTGCCCAAACCAGAGCAGAGCCAGCGGAACCCAGCAGACGCTCGGCAGTGTCTGGAGCCCCAGAGCGAGCACGCCCACCGTGTCTTCCATAAAGCGGAAACGCGCGGTGAGCATTCCCACGGGAATACCGAGCAGGATGCCGATGCCGTAACCCGTCAGGAGTCGCCGGAGTGTCACCAGGGTCGCATCAAAAAGCGTTCCGTCCATCGCGGCGACTTTCAGGTATTCCCAGACGGAAAAGGGGTCGGGCAAAAGAACCGGCGACCATATTTTTGCCAGCACAAGGAAGTGCCACGCCATGAGCAGCACGGAAAAAAAGACGATGGAGGAAAGGAGGCGTTTCATTCGGCTCCCAATTCTGTTTCCGGGGCATCGACGTAGCCCCGTAGCGCCCGGGTGATGCGGCTCGCGTAGCTTGCGAGTTCCACGGAGTTGATGTCGCGCGGGTGGGGCAGGTCGATCTGAAATTCTTCGCGGACCCGCCCCGGATGCGGCGAAAAGAGAACAACGCGGTTGCCCAGGCAGGCTGCTTCGCGGACGTTGTGCGTCACGAACACGATGGTCTTGGCGCGTTCGGACCAGATCCGCTGGATGTCGCCGTAGAGCTGTTCGCGGGTGAGGGCGTCGAGCGCGGCGAACGGCTCGTCCATCAGCAGCACGCGGGGGTTTGGCGCCAGGGACCGCGCCAGCGCCGCCCGCTGTTTCATCCCGCCCGAGAGTTCGTGGATATTGGAATGGGCGAATTCTTCGAGCCCCACCAGGCGCAGGTAAAACCGGGCCACCTCGCGGCGCTCTTTGTTGTTCAGGTTCGGTTTGAGTCGCAGGCCGAAGAGGACGTTGCCCATCACGTCGAGCCACGGGAAGAGGGCGGGTTCCTGGAACATCACCATCCGGTCCCGGCCGGGTCGGGTCACCGGTTTTCCGTCCATCAGCGTGAGGCCCGAGTCCGGGTGTTCGAGTCCTGCGATGATGTTGAGCAACGTCGATTTCCCGCAGCCGCTCGGGCCCACCAGACAGACGAAATCGCCTTCGTTGATCTGCAACGAAATGTTGTCCAACGCGAGCACTGTGCCGCTGCGCGTGGGGAAGCTCTTCGTCACGCCGTCGATGAGCAGCTTGGCGGGAGCCACCGACTTGAGTTCGTCCTGAACAGACATGGGGAAGGGGAGGTTAGGGGGCCGGGACCAAGGCTCGCAAATCCGGCACCTTGCGCAAAAAACCGGCTTTCTGTGCGTTGGCCACAAAGGTGTTGAGGTTTTCGAGCGAGACCTCGTTGGTGAGTTCGATCCGCTGCCAGGCCGCGGCGATCAGGGCAGGGGAAATTTTCGACTTGGTCTCGGCAGACAGCTCCTCGACCACCATCGCTTGGGCTTCCGCCGGGTGCGCTTTGATCCAATCGGTCAATTCCTTGTGGGCTTGCACGATTTTGCGGAGCTGTTCGCGTTGTTCTGTTTGGTATTTGACGCTCGAGACCAGCACGGTGGTGACGGCGTCCTTCTCTTCCAGGAAGATCTTTCCGCCAGCGTCCAGCATCAACCGGGAGACCCACGGCTCCACGGTCCAGACTGCGTCGAGTTTTTTTTGGGCGAAGAGCGAGAGTTGATCGGGGTTGGGCGTTGGCAGCACCTGGGCGTCGCCGCCCGTTTGCGTGATCTTGAGCCCCTGGGCGCTGAGCCAGGCGCGGCAGGCCACGTCCTGCGTGTTGCCCAGTTGCGGGGTGGCAATGCGTTTGCCTCGGAAGTCCGCGCCGGTCTTGATCGCGGAATCGGGCTGAACGACCAGGGCCGCGCCGCCGTTGGCCGAACCTGCCACGATCCGCACCTCTTCCCCATTGGATTTGGCAAACGCGTTGATCGCGGGACTCGGCCCGACGTAGGTCACGTCGATGCTGCGGGCAAAGATCGCCTCCATCGCGCTCGGGCCCGCGTTGTAGAGATACCAGTCGATCTTCACGCCGGGACCGAGGCGCTCCTCGAACCACCCTTTGCCTTGGCGCGAGAGATGATGTGCCACCAACGCCTGAACGTGGGTTACATTGGGGAAATGTCCGAACCGGACAACGCTTTCGCCCTGCACGGAAACGCCCAAGCCCAAAAAGAACGCTGCTGTCGCACCAAGAACGATTCGGGTTTTCATAGGTTCGCTTTGGATTAACGGATTTGCTTGCGGGTTAAGCTGGTTTTCGCACGGCTTTTTACGCGGGAAGCGGTCTTGCTGCGCGCTCGGCCGTGGACGGTGCTTGGAGGGGCATCCTTGACTTTTTTCACCACCTTGCGCGGCGCACGGCGCAGCACCATTTTCACAAAGGGAATGGCCGCTTTGTTGCGCCGGATTTTACGCAAGGTTTTCTTCACCGTGTCTGCCAGCGTCACGCGGTCGAGCACGTCGGTGATGGCGCGATGCACTTCGGCCATCAAGGCGTGGATGCCGCAATGCGTTTCGTCCGGGCAGGAGCACGGTTGGTAGGCGCTGCGGCTTACGCACGGGATGGGGGCGAGGGGGCCGTCGAGCAGCCGGATCACATCGCCGAAAAGGATATCCGACGCGGGCACGGCCAGGAAATACCCGCCCTGTTTGCCCCGCTTGCTTTCGATCCAGCCGACCTCCTTGAGCTGGAGGAAGATCTGCTCCAGGAATTTCAGCGGGAGATTTTCTTTTTGAGCAAGATCGGCGATGCGGACCAAGGGATGACCCAATACCGCAGCCATCCCCATATCCACAAGGGCGCGCAACGCGTAATGGCATCGTTTGGAAACCTTCATCACTCCTCGCGAACTAGGTTATGCCTGGGCTTTTGCCGAATCAACCTTTGATTTGCACTTCGATTCCGTAAATTTTCCAGTACGGAAATTCGTAGATGAACCGCAGCGTGAAAAGCGTGCGATACGGCTTGGTGTCGTAATGCCCGACGACGGTCAGAATCCCTTCGCTGTTGATCTCCGGTTTCGCATCGAAAACCGGCTGGAGTTGCTGGATATCACTGAGGTCCACCTTGGCGTCCATGAACGGCTGGAACGCGTTCTTGAGCTGCGTGGTGGTGAGTTGCTTTTGCCACGCGAGGGAAACTTTGGAATAGAATTCGCCAAAGCTGTTCTGGACGACGGCGTCGTTGAAGAGCATGAGGCTGCTTAGTGTCAGATCGTTGAGCAGCTTGGGCGAGGGGAGTTCGTGGTTGGCCGAACTGTTGAAGGAAGACCCTTTGCCCAAGAGCGAAAATTGGCCGTCGTCTTTTCCTTTGTTGCTGGTTACGCGCAGGGTGAAAACTCTCCATGCACCGCGTTCTTCGATCAACGTGAGGCGCACCGGCACGGTGTTTCCGTTGGCGGACAGTAAGTTGCCTGCCAGCTTCACATCGCGATCCTTCTTCTCTTGGCTCTGCCAGTTGCAAGAGACCGTTCCGCGAGCCAAGCCAAGCTCGGTGGCGGTGGCTTTAAAGCTGAGAAAGTTGGTTTGCGTCTGAAACCCGAAGGCGGTGCTGTCGTAGGCTTCTTGAAAGCGGCCCTCGCCGATCTCTTGGAAAAATTCCGTGGCGGCGCTCCGGGGATCGAGCACGGGCTTTTTGCTGCAAGCAACAAGCGAAAGCGCGATGGCAACAAGGAGGGCGAACGGGAAATGTTTTTTCATGTGGAAGGGGAGGGGCGATCTACTTGCTCAACTCCAACATGCGCCGGATGGGGAGTTCGGCACGGGCTCGCAACGCTTCGGGAAGGACGATCTCCGGTTGCAGGGTTTGGAGGCATTTGTGCAGTTTTTCCAGGGTGTTGAGCTTCATGAAGCGGCACTCGGCACAGGCGCACTCCCCGGTGGGGCCGGGAATGAAGGTCTTGCTAGGCAATTCGCGGCGCAGGCGGTGGAGCATCCCTTCCTCGGTGACAATGATGAAGGCCGTAGCGGGGTGGTCGCGGCAGTAGCCGATCATTTTTTCCGTGGAACAAACCTCGTCGGCCAAAAGCCGCACGGCGTGGCGGCATTCCGGGTGCGCGACGACGGGGGCCTCCGGGTATTGCTCGCGGATTTTCTCGATGCTCTTCGCGGTAAACTCGACGTGGACGTAGCAGTGCCCCTTCCAGAGCTCCATTGGGCGACCGGTTTGCTCGATGACCCACGAACCGAGATTTTCGTCCGGCACGAAGAGCAAATTGCGGTCTTTGGGGGCGGCGTTGACGATTTTTACCGCGTTGCCGCTGGTGCAGATGACGTCGGAGAGGGCTTTGACGGCCGCGCTGCAGTTGATGTAGGCGATGACGTAGTAATTCTTGTCGGCATGCGCCTTCAGATACGCTTCCAACTCCGGGCCGGGGCAGGAATCGGCAAGCGAACAACCGGCCTCCAAGTCGGGCAGGATGACGGTTTTGCACGGGTTGACGATCTTGGCCGTCTCCGCCATGAAATGGACGCCGCAAAAGGCGATCACCTGCGCGTCGGTTTCGGCGGCTTTATAGCTCAGGCCGAGGGAATCGCCCACGAAGTCAGCGACTTCCTGGATTTCCTTGATTTGGTAATTGTGCGCAAGAATGACCGCGTTGCGTTCGCGTTTGAGCGCACGAATGTCGGCGATGAGATCGAGTCCTGTTGCGGGCATGATGAATAAAAAGTGCTGCTAGTACACCTTGCGCGATAAGAGGGGGATTTTCAAGCGGAAGGTTTTTCGCGTTCCCTATCCCGCCATTCCCGGCTGGTGAGCCCGCGCACAAGGAGCGTGATCTCCCCCTTGGGCGGATGGGCGGTGTAGTGGGCGAGGAGTTCCGCAGCGGTGCCGATCCGGTATTCCTCGAAGGTCTTGGTCAGCTCGCGAGCCACGCAAAGAGGGCGTTCGCCCAGAAACCGCACGGCGGCTTCGAGGGTTTTGGTGAGCCGATGCGGGCTTTCGTAAAAAATGCTGGTGTCCTGGCGGTTGGCGGCGGATTCCAGTTCGCGTTCCCGGCCCCCGCTTTTGGGCGGGAGAAAACCGCCGTAATAAAACGTCTCGGCGGGAAATCCCGACCCGATGAGGCCCGTGATGACCGCACTCGCTCCCGGCAGGACGCTGTAAGGCAGTTTCTCCGCGATGCAGGCGGCGAGCAGGCGCGCGCCGGGATCGGAGATGCCGGGCATCCCGGCGTCGGAGACGATGGCGACGGTTTCGCCGCGGCGGAGGCGTTCCAGGAGCTCCTGGGTGCGCCGGGCCTCGTTGTGTTCGTGGTAGGATACGAGCGGCTTCTCGATGCCGAAGTGCCGCAGGAGATGGCCGGAATGCCGTGTGTCTTCGGCGCCGATCACATCCGCGCTTTTGAGCACCTCCAGCGCGCGCAACGTGATGTCGCCGAGATTGCCAATGGGAGTCGGGACGAGAAACAACATGGCGTAAGTAAAATGGAACAACGGTGAAGTAAGAAGTGTATTTTTTGCCGCATTCTTGTTTCCATGGGCTGGTTCCGATGCTTTTTCAAATTCCAGAGTTGCTTCGCAGCGCAGGAGGGGCGTTTCTCGACCTCCTTTATCCGCCGCATTGCGCGATTTGCCTGTGCAAGACTCGCGCGGGAGAACACCTCTGCGCGTCGTGCCGTAAGGATGCGCCGGTCATTCGTGCGCCGTTCTGCGAAAGCTGCTCTGCGCCGTTTTCCGGGCAAATCGATGGCGCGTTTGCCTGCCCCAACTGCCGGGATCGCCGATTCCGGTTCACCTGCGCGGTGGCGCGCTACCAGAGCCGGGGCGCGGTCCGGGAACTCGTTCACCGGTTCAAATATAACGGCAAAGTCCATTTGCGAGGCGTGCTGATCGATTGGCTGGCGGAAGCGCTGGACGATCCGCGCCTTCAAATGCTGCCTTTCGACCGCATTGTGCCCTTGCCGTTGCACTCTACGCCGTAGCGGGATGTAGGGCTTAACCCAGCGTGCATCCTCTCGGCAGGGCTCGCGCGCCC
>JBAXCI010000012.1:0-23000 GCA_037141555.1 Verrucomicrobiota bacterium
CCGAGTGGAGTGTGGCGGTCTCAAATTTCGGCGCGGTGCAGCCTTCCATATACATCAGCTCGGAGCCTTCGTCGGCGATGATGAGCGTGCGCTCAAACTGCCCGAAGTTCTCGGCGTTGATGCGGAAATACGCCTGCAACGGATGCTTCACCTTCACCCCCGGGGGAACATAGATGAACGAGCCGCCGCTGAACACCGCGGAGTTGAGCGCGCTGAATTTGTTGTCGCCCGTGGGGATCACTTTCCCGAACCATTTGCGGAAAATCTCCGGGTATTTGATGAGCGCCTCGGTGGACCCGGTGAAGATCACGCCCTGGTCGCCGATGGCTTTCTGGATGTTGGAATAGACGGCCTCGGAGTCAAACTGCGCCTCCACACCGGCGAGGAATTTGCGCTCCTGCTCCGGGATGCCGAGCCGCTCGAAGGTCTGCTTCATGTCCTCGGGCACGTCGTCCCAGGAGCGCGTGGGCCGCTGGCCGTGCGCGAGATAGTAGCGGATTTTGTCGAAATCGAGCGTCTCCAAATCTTTGCTTGCCCAGTGAGTCGGGAGCGGTTTGGCGTTGAAGACGTCGAGCGCCTTGAGGCGGAATTCGCGAATCCAGTCCGGCTCGTTTTTTACGTCGGAAATGTAGTTTACTGTGTCGCGCGTGAGCCCGTAACCCGCGTCGAAAGCGTGATGCTCGGGATACGAGAAATCGCCCACGCTCCGGTCCAAATTGAGGTCTGCTGTGGATTCTGACATAATATAGACGCCTCCTTTAAACAGTGGCGGGTTCTTCTTCGGTCAACCAGTCGTAGCCCTTGGATTCAAGCTCCAGCGCCAGCTCCTTGCCGCCGCTCAAAACGATCTTCCCGGCGACCATCACGTGGACGTAATCCGGCACGATGTAGTCGAGGAGCCGCTGATAATGCGTGATAAGCAGGATGCCGCGATCCGGCCCGCGCAGGACGTTTACGCCATGGGAGACGATCTTCAGCGCATCGATGTCCAGGCCCGAATCGGTCTCGTCAAGGATGGCGTATTTGGGTTGCAGCATCGCCATTTGCAAAATCTCGCACCGCTTCTTTTCGCCGCCCGAGAACCCCTCGTTCACCGAACGCGAGGTGAACGCGCGGTTCATCTCCAGCAGGTCCATCTTCTCGTAAAGCGTGTGGTAATATTCGGTAGCCTCAAGCTCCTCGTCCTTCGGCAACCGCGCCTGCACGGCGGCGCGCAGGAAGTTCGCAATCGTCACGCCCGGCACCTCCATCGGGTATTGGAATGCGAGGAAAATCCCCTTCCGCGCCCGCTCGTCGGGTTCCATGCCGAGGATGTTCTCGCCGTCCATCAACACCTCGCCGCTCGTCACGGTGTAATCCGGGTGCCCCGCGATCACTTTCGAAAGCGTGCTCTTGCCGGAGCCGTTTGGGCCCATGATGGCGTGGACTTTGCCGCATTCGATCGTGAGGCTCAGGCCTTGGATGATTTCGCGGTCGCCGATGTTGACGTGCAGATCCTTGATGACGAGTGACTTCATATTTTGGAGGTGTTTTGCGATGATTTTTGGGCGCACGCGGGACACATGCCGCGCAAAGTGATTTCCGCAAGCGAGACGAGCGTGCCGGCGGGCACTTCCCAGGTCTCTTCGAGCGACGGTTTCAGGGGGACATCGAACACGGCGGCGCATTCCTTGCAAAAGAAATGGCCGTGCGGCACGAGATTGGGGCAGTAGCGGGAGGAAGCGCGGTCGCAATTCACCTGGCGGATCAAGCCGCTCTCGGTCAACGCATCCAGGCAGTTGTAAACCGTGGCGAGAGAGATCGAAGGCATCCGCTCCTTGGCCCGCAGAAAAACCTCAAGGGCCGTGGGGTGATCGCGCTTTTCCATGAGCGCCTCGTAAACGTAACGCCGCTGCGGGGTGAGACGAATCCCACTGCGCGTCATCGCGGCGTCGGAAGTTTCAGAAAGAGGCAGCATGATGGGTTGGAATGCACGGCAATATCCCGGAAAGGCTTATTGAGATCAAGAATTATTCTAAAACAAAATCGAGACTCGTCGCAATAAGGGTGGTTTTCGCGAAAAATATCGGCTATGACTGTTTCCTGCCCCGGGTTATCCTGCCCGCGTGCTTCCCTCCAACTTCCCCTCCCCCGATCCCCTCCCCATGCGGCCCATCGGCGCGCCCGGCGCTTCGCAGGTCGCTGAACTCCAAAAGCAGGTCGAGCGCCTGCTCATCATCACCGAAGCCCTCTGGACCATCCTCAAAGAGAAGAACGGTTTGGACGATCAAGAACTGTTGCGGCAAATGGTGCAAATCGACCTCCGCGACGGACGGCTGGACGGGCGCGTGGCCGCGACGCCTCCCGAGCCGTGCCCGAAATGCCAGCGCATCGTCGCCAAAGGGAGTGTCCGCTGCATGTATTGCGGAGAACCGCTCATGACCAACCCGTTTGGGCGTTAGCTGGGCGAAGTGCTGGGCCAAAGCGGTGTCGAGCCACCGCAGTCCAAAACGCTCTCGCGTTCCGTGGTGCGTGGCTTGTCGCGTCAGCGTTTTGGACTGCGTGCGCCCCTGCGCCGCTTTCGGACGGGACTCGCCATTTTTCAACTCTTCGCATTACCCTCTTCATGTGTTAGGTTCGGCGGTTCATGACTTCTTCGACACCGGAACTTCTCGCCCCGGCGGGCAACTGGGATTGTGTGCGCGCGGCCATCGCCAACGGCGCGGACGCGATCTACTTCGGCCTGCCCCGGTTCAACGCCCGGATGCGGGCCGACAACTTCACCGAGGCGGACCTCCCGCAACTGGTCGCCTTCTGCCACCGGCACGGCGTGAAGGCTTACGCCACCTTCAACACCCTGGTCTTCACCGGCGAACTCGAAGAAGCCGCCGATTACCTGCGCCTGCTCAACCGCGCCGGGGTGGACGCGGTGCTTGTCCAGGACATCGGCCTCGCCCGGCTTGCACGGCGCGTCACGCCCGGCCTCCCGCTCCATGCCTCCACGCAAATGACGATCACCTCGCCCGAGGGGGCGGAGATCATCCACCGCGAACTCGGCATCGGCCGCGTGGTGCTCGCCCGTGAGTTGGCGTTGCGCGAAATGGCGCGATTCCCGGCCAGCACGCTGGAACTCGAAGTCTTTGTCCACGGGGCGCTCTGCGTCGCCTACTCGGGCCAGTGCCTGACGAGCGAATCGCTGGGTCGCCGCAGCGCGAATCGCGGCGAATGCGCGCAAGCGTGCCGCATGCCCTATGAACTGCTCGTGGACGGCGCAGCCCGCGACCTCGGCGACCGCCGTTATCTCCTCTCGCCGCAGGATCTTGCGGCCGTGGAGGAAATCCCCGCGCTGCTGGAACGCGGCATCGTCTCGTTCAAGATCGAAGGCCGCCTCAAATCGCCCGAATACGTCGCCGCCGTCTGCCAAGTCTACCGCAAAGCCCTCGACGCGGCGCTGGAATACCGCGAATGGAAACCGCTTCCGGCGGACTACTACCAACTCGAAATGGCGTTCTCGCGCGGGTTCTTTTCCGGCTGGCTCCACGGAGTCAACCACCAGCGGCTCGTCGCGGCGCGGTTTGGGAAGAAGCGCGGAGCCTTCGTGGGCCGCATCGGGCGGGTGGGCCGCGACTTTGTGGAAATCGCCGCGCTGGAAACCCCGGTCAAGCCGGGCGACGGCGTCGTGTTCGACATCGGTGGCGATCCCGACCGCGAACAAGGCGGGCGCGTGTACGAAGTGCTCGGCAAACGCCTCTTCTTCAAACACGACCATGTCGATTTCACGCAGCTCCAACCCGGTCACCGCATCTGGAAGACAGACGACCACGCCCTCAACGCCGCGTTGAAAAAGAGCTACGCGGGCAACCTCGCCCCGCGCCACCGCGAGGCCGTCGATCTGCGCGTCAGCGGCCAGGCCGACAGCCCGCTCACCGTCGAGGCGCGGCTGCACGGGCAGACGTTCTCCGTCGCCTCCGCGATCCCGCTCCAACCCGCGCGCACCGCTCCGCTCACGCCGGAGAAACTCCGCGAACACCTGGGCCGTTTTGGCGAATCGCCGTTTGCCCTCGGCGCGCTGCAAAACGATCTGGAAGGCGCGCTCATCCTGCCCATCGGCGAACTCAACCGGCTGCGCCGCGAACTCGCCGCCCTGCTGGATGCGCACTCCGCCGCCGGCTCCCGCCCGCAAACCGCGACCACCGTTGCGCAATTGCTCGGCGAACTCCCCAGCCCGAAACCGGCACCGGAAGCGGCCCAACTCACCGTCCTCTGCCGCACGGAGGCCCAACTCGACGCCGCCCTGGCTTGCGGCGTACAGACGATCTACGTCGATTTTGAGGATATCCGCCGCTACAAAGACGCCGTCGCGCGCGTGCGCTCCAGCGGCTCGCCAGCGGCCATCTTCCTCGCGACGCCGCGCATCCAAAAGCCTGGCGAGCAAGGTTTCTTCAAGCTCATCGAAGCGGCGCAACCCGACGGCGTCCTCGTCCGCAACCTCGGCGCGGTGGAGCATTTCCGCCAAAGCCCGCTGCGGAAAATCGGCGATTTTTCGCTGAACATAGCCAACCCGTTCACCGCCGCTTTCTTTATGGAAAAAGGGCTGGAGCGCGTCACGGTCTCCTATGATCTGAACGTCGGCCAGGTGCTCGATTTGGTCCGGAACGCCTCGCCCGACTGGTTCGAGCTCACGCTGCACCAGCACATGCCGATGTTTCACATGGAGCACTGCGTTTTTGCGGCGTTCCTCTCGCCCGGCACGTCCCACCTCGACTGCGGGCGGCCCTGCGACGCGCACCGCGTCCACCTGCGCGACCGCGTGGGGAGCGCCCACCCGTTGCGCGCGGATGCCGGATGCCGCAACACGCTGTATAACGCCGTGGCGCAAACCGGCGCGCAATTCCACGAAGAACTCGCCGCCGCCGGGCTCAAGCGGTTCCGCGTGGAACTGCTGGAGGAATCGGGCGAAGAAACCTTGCGCTGCCTGCACGCCTACGAGGCGCTGCTTGGCGAAGTGCAATCCGGCGAGGACCTTTGGCGAGAACTCCGCGCCCAGTCCCAACTCGGCGTGACCAAGGGGACTTACCAGTAACATGCCCGACCTCCCCCTTTCCAAAAAACCGTGGTCGCACTCGCCGCTGTTGGCATGGAGCCTGGCCGCCGCGGGGTTCGTGGTGGCGGCGTTCTGCCTGGCGAGTTTGACCTGGGATGGCAGCTATTACCTGCTCAAGTCCCTCCAGGACGGCGCGCCAATAATGCCGCACCGGCGCTGGGTGAACTGGGCTCTGCTCCAACCGGTCTTGTGGGCGCGGCCCGTGGCAAGCGCGCCCGTGGAACTGGCTGTGCTCCACGGGTTGATGTGCTCGCTGCTGCCGCTTTGGAGCTTGGCCGCGTGTTTGCTGATGCTGCGTGGAGCTTTCGCTCGCCTGCGGTTTTGGGCGGTGCTCGGCATCCTGATCGCCCCCCTGCCGGGGCAGATCCTGCTCGTGGGCGAGGTGACTCCCGCGCTCCAATTGGGCTGGGTATGCCTGGCGTTTGTCTGGCGCGGTTGCCCGTGGCGGTGGGCGCTCCCCGTGGCATTCTCGGCCGGGGCAATGTGGGGGCTTCACCCGGTATCCGCGCCCTTCTTTTTCTATGCCGCCGCCACCGCTGCGGCGCTCGGCTTTGCCGTGGCGGAGCGCCGTTCGCGGTTCTGGACTTGGGCCGCCCTTTTCGGCCTCGCCTCATTGGGCAAAGGTGCGGAAACCCTCCTTCTCGCGTCCGATTACGAACGCGCCAACCTCCACGGGGCCGCCTGGGTTTCGGAATGCGCGACCGGCTTGCTGATGACTCCCTTTGCGGCGTTGATCCCCGTGCTCATCGAAGCCGTCTGTTCCTTCCGGGATTCTGCACCCTCCCGGCGTTCGACCCTGCTCTGGGGAGTTGCTTTCGCGCTCGGGATCGCCTACACGGTCTATCCCGGCGGCTGGACCGGGGCGCTTTGTTACCGAAAATTCGGCATCTTGTTTGCAACGCCTTTGGCCCTGATGGCCGGGGCCGAGGCTTGGCGGCACTGGCGCGGCAGCGGCGATCTCCCGGCCCGCTCGCTTTTGCGGCCCGCGCTCCTGTTCGCCGTGATGATGGTCGGGATGTCGTTTTCCTGGAGATACCTGTGCCGTTCACTGCTGGAACACCTGGCAACCCACCGCAGCCCGGTCCATATGCAAACCGACCTGCCGCAACTTGAACGCGACAGCGCCCTCAACCACTGGTCAACCACCTCGCTTTCGCTGGTTTTGCAGGGCTGGACTCCCGAGAAAGTTCACGTGTGGGACTGCGATCGCCAAACGGTAAAAAACCGCCTCCGCATCTGCCCGGAGGATGCGTGCCGCTGGGAAGACAAGTCGTTCAAGCTCGCGTGGCTGGACGGCATTGCGTTGCCCTTCAGCGCCGAACGCAAACCCTAATGCCCCCTACTGGGGCGTCAGCCGGACGTCGTCGATGTAGAAAACCCCTTCGTCCACATTGAGAGCGGCCCGTATATCCAAATAACCGCGGTACTCGATTTTGCTGCCGGGCTTGGTCCATTTTGCCGGGTCATTGAGATCGGTTTGCTGTTGGAATCTGAAGTTTAATTGTTTGTTTACGACGGTCCAATTCGGCGTCACGTTAAAATCCATTTCCTGCTGTAACGCCTCAGCGATCAAATTGTCGGGAACGACCGCTTTGGGACTCACTTTTGCCAAATCCCGAATCAGCCAACCGCCAAAGAAAAACGCCATGTGGCCCGATTTCACGCCCTGACCTTTCACCTTGAAACTCAGTGTGTAACCCGTATTGGGCTTGAGCACCCCTGTGTCAATGCCCTGGAGAATAAAGGCAATATTGGAATCCACCTCTCCCAAATACCGCTCTCCCCAATAGACTGGCAAATTGTTGTGGAAGCCGACCAGAGCTTTGGGAACTGCGTTGCTTTTGCCCGAAAAAAGCAACGGCGGTTTTCGGATGACTTTATTCAAAACCGGATGATAGGCAAATTTCAAAACTTGCTTGCTGGTTGCGGAAGCGGATGCCGGATCCTCCTCGGCGGTCACGATAGAGTAAAACCCATTGAAATTTCCGTGATCGAAGCCGAACTCGGTCACCCAGCCTCTCGGCACCCGAATAGTGCCTGGCTTGTATAAATCTTGCCCTTTCAACTCAACCAGTGGTCCGAACTTCGGCTCCGTTAGCGTTCCGATATTATAGGAGACCGCAATGTGTCCGTTGGCCCGACCTATGATGATGTCGAATTTGCCGTCGCCATTGAGGTCGGCAACTGCGGGAAAGACGCATCCAGCCCCGTTCCCGGACCCAGCTTGGGTTGTGCCCCCAAAACTGATGGGATTCTCCTGCCGTTTCAACTCCACTCCCTTTTTATACGGCCCATCGCTGAGATAGACCCAGATATGCCCCAAGCGATCCCCCACGAGAAGATCAGGGAAGCCGTCGCCGTTGTAATCGACCACAGCCGGGATCAACTGCTCGCGCCCATCGCCATAGGCAAGGTAATCGCGTGAGTCTTCATTAAACTGAGGCACAGCGGCCGTTCCAAAACCTTTGCCTTCATTCAAGAGAAGGTGGACGGCGTTAGCCGAATAGCTCCCTTCGCCCAACACGATGTCCATCTTGCCATCTTTGTTCCAATCTGCGACTGCTGGCGCCAATAAATTTGCCCATAAGTGGCCGTCCCGCGCGGTCGGGATCGTTATGGCCTCGAGGCTTTGCGGTTGCCTCCATTCCGGAATCAACCCAGTGCCGGAATTCTTAACGGTCAAAAGACGACCGAGGCAACTTCCCATTATAATATCCAACTTGCCGCTTTTATCGAAATCTCCCAAGCAGGCCTTAAGCGATCCGTCCCGGACTCCTCCTTCCCAGAGCCGGCTCAAGAAGAGCGGCACCAGTTCGGCTTGGGTGAATTTTGGCTCCGTCGGAGTTCCGGAGTTGAAGTACACGCGGAAATACCCGCTGCCATCGAGAGTCAAAATATCGAGCAGGCCGTCTTTGTTCAAGTCCGCAACCTGCACGGAAATCGGCATGGCAAGACGTCCCAGGCTGCCACCCTCCAAAACGGCGTCAGCTTGCCCAACCATCTGTCGCAGGAATATTCCACCCGGTTTTTCAACCCCTGCTTTATAGCTAAAATTGTTCTGGCTGGCGTCTCCGGCGAGATAACCTTCGCCATTCACGCCATCCCAAAGATCGTCCTCCCGGGTGAAGCTTTCAAAATTGCCGTTCTTGAGCAAATTCGCTGCTGGGGCGGCGGCAGGGGGATTCTGCGCAAAAGCGACAACCGGAAGGAGAAGGGCAAGGCAAAAACATTTCATAAGGGGAGAAACGTGGGGGTGAACATTAAAACGGTTCTTCCAGCGGGACAACAGGAGAAACATCCTGAATTTTTCGCTTCATCGCGGGGAGGCAACCTGTTTCACTTGTCTTTCGATTCAACACAACAAAACCAGCGTATGAAGATTTTCGTCACCGGCGGCGCCGGCTACATCGGCAGCATTTGCGTGGAGCAGATGCTCAATCAAGGACACGAAGTCACCGTGTTCGACAACCTCACCGAAGGGCACCGCAAAGCGGTCGATCCCCGCACGCGCCTCATTTTCGGCGACTTGCAAGAGCCGGAGCAAATCGCCGCGGCCCTCAAAGAAGTCGCTCCCGATGCCGTGATGCACTTCGCCGCCAACGCGCTCGTGGGCGAGTCGATGGTGAATCCCTCCAAATATTTCCGCAACAACGTCTACGGAGGCATCAACCTCCTCGACGCGATGGTCGCGGCGGGCGTCAAACGCTTCGTCTTCTCCTCCACCTGCGCCACCTTCGGGCCGCCCGAGCGCAACCCCATCGACGAGACCCTCCCCCAGCGTCCCATTAACCCGTACGGCGAATCGAAGCTCCTCTTCGAGAAAATCCTCCGCTGGTTCGACCCGATTCACGGCCTCAAATTCGTCGCCCTGCGTTACTTCAACGCCGCAGGCGCGTCGGAAACCTTCGGCGAAGATCATCGCATTGAGACCCACCTCATCCCCAACGTCCTCAAAGTCGCCCTCGGCCAGAAGACGCACGTGGAAATCTTCGGGACCGATTACGAGACCCCGGACGGCACCTGCATCCGCGACTACATCCACATCCTCGACCTCGCCCAGGCCCACATCCTCGCCCTCGGCGCGCCGCAGAGCGCGTATTACAACCTCGGCACCGGCGGCGGCACCAGCGTGCGCGAGATCATCGCCACCTGCGAACGCGTCACCGGCAAATCGATCGCGGTCGTCGAAAAACCGCGCCGCGCGGGCGATCCGCCCCTGCTCATCGCCGCCTCGGACAAAGTGAAGCGCGAGCTAGGCTGGGCACCCAAATACCAGTCCATCGAGAAAATCATCGAAAGCGCCTGGGCCTGGCACCTCAAGAACCCGAACGGCTACGGGGATTAACGGGAGAGCACGCCCGCTCTATAAACTCAGGAAATTCTGCAAGAGCCGCTTCCCTTCCAGCGTGAGGATCGACTCCGGGTGGAACTGCACGCCGTGAATCGGGAATTCGCGGTGACGCAGTCCCATGATCTCGCCCTCGGCGGTTTCCGCTGAGATCTCCAGCACGGCCGGGAACGTCTCGCGCTTGACGAGCAACGAATGGTAGCGCGTGGCCTCGAACGGGCTGGGCACACCGGCGAAAATCCCTTTGCCGTCGTGCAAAATGGGCGAGGTCTTCCCGTGCATCAGCCGCCCGGCCCGCACGACGTCGCCGCCGTAAACGTAGCCGATGGACTGGTGCCCGAGGCAGACCCCCAGCAGCGGGAGGCGCGGCCCGAATTCGCGGATCACCTCGCAACTGATCCCCGCCTCCTTGGGCGTGCACGGCCCCGGCGAAATGCAGATGCGCTCGGGCTTGAGCGCGTCGATTTCCGCGAGCGTGATCTCGTCGTTGCGCTTGACGAGCAAGTCCGCGCCGAGTTCGCCGAAATATTGCACCAGGTTGTAGGTAAACGAATCGTAGTTATCGATGACGAGTAGCATGGCTTTTCCTTTTAGTGTCGGCACGGGTTGCTGATTCCCTTGGCGTGGTCGATGGCCCGCATCATCCCCATCGCTTTGTTGACGGTCTCCTGGTATTCGCCCTCGGGCGTCGAATCGGCCACGATCCCCGCGCCCGCTTGCACAAACGCCTTGCCGTCTTTCAACAGCACGCTGCGCAGCGTGATGCACGAGTCGTGGTTGCCGTCGAAGCCGAAGTACCCGACCGCGCCCGCATACGCGCCCCGGCGGCTTTTTTCCGACTGGTTGATGATCTGCATGGCGCGCACTTTGGGTGAACCGGAGACGGTGCCCGCCGGGAACGTCGCCCGCAAAACGTCGTAGGCGTTGCACCCCTCGCGGAGTTTGCCGACCACGTTGGAGACGATGTGCATGACGTGGCTGTAACGTTCGATGGTCATGAAATCGGTCACGCGCACGGTGCCAAACTCCGAGACCCGGCCAACGTCGTTGCGTGCCAGGTCCACCAACATGAGGTGCTCGGCGCGTTCTTTGGGATCAGCAAGGAGGTCTTCGGCGTTGAAGTTGTCTGCCTCCGGCGTCGCGCCGCGTTTGCGGGTTCCGGCGATGGGGCGGATGGTGATGTTCCCCTCAATCGCCCGCACATGGACCTCGGGCGAACTCCCCACGAGCGCAAACTCACCGCCGAACTTCAGGCAGAAGAGGTAAGGCGAAGGGTTGATGTAACGCAGCGCGCGGTAGAGTTGCAGCGCGTCGCCCTCGAAATCCGTCTCGAAGCGCTGCGAGAGCACCACCTGGAAAATATCGCCCGCGTGGATGTATTCGTGGGCATGCCGCACCATCGCGTGGAATTCCTCCTGCGTGGTGTTGCTGCGCGGCGCTTCGGTGGCCCCGCTATGGACGATGTTCACCGGCGGCAGGAACGAGGGCCGGGTGAGCCGGTCGACCAGCGCCTCGATCTTCTCGCACGCGATGTCGTAAGCGGTGTCGGCGTCGCCGTCCACGAGCGCGTTGGACAGCACGCGCAGCCGCCGCAAGCGGTGGTCGAAAATGAGGAGCGTGTCGGTGACCATGAACACCATGTCGGGCACGTCGTTGGGCGGGTTCGCCTCGCGGGGGGGCTCGCCGATGGTCGGCTCAAAAAACCGCACCATGTCGTAGGACATATAGCCGACGGCTCCCCCGGCGAACCGGGGCAGGCCCGGCATGGCGACCGGCTGGAAGCGGGCCATCAATTTTTGGAGTTCATGCAGCGGATCGCCTTCTGCCTGGAACTCGCGGGCTTCGCCGTATTCCGTCACGGTCACGTCGCGGCCACGCGCCTGGAAGAGGATGCGCGGCTCGGTGCCGACGAAGGAGTAACGGCCCCCTTCGTCGCTGTTCTCGGCGCTTTCGAGCATGAAGGTGTGCCCGCCCCGGTCGAGTTTCTGAAAAGCGGAGATCGGCGTCTCCGCGTCGGAAATCAGCTCCGTGCTGACGGGAATCAGATTGCCTTGCTTTGCCAGCTCGCGAAATTCCTCGCGGCTCGGCGTAATGAGATGGGTGGTCACTTGGCGTAAATTTTTTCCGGATCGAAAATGCGCGGCTCGGTGATCGGTTCGGGCGATCCATCCCGACCGAAAGCCTGGTAAAAGCAGGAGGCGTAACCGGTGTGGCACGCGCCCCCTTCTTGGTCCACTTCAAAAAGAAGCGTATCGACATCGCAGTCGGCATACCATCGCACCACGCGCTGGGTGTGGCCGCTGGATTCGCCCTTGAGCCAGAGCTTTTGGCGCGAGCGGCTCCAGTAGTGCATGAACCCGGTTTCGAGCGTCTTCTCGATGGAAAGGCGGTTCATCCAAGCCATCATGATCACGCGGCCTGCGGTCGGTTTGCCGTTCGGGGTCTGCTGAATGATGGCCGGGATCAACCCGTCGCTGTTGAATTTGAAGTCGAGGTTCATTTTGGATGCTGGTTTGGTTGAGGAAATAAAAAAAACCCGACGATTCGGTTTTGGGAATCATCGGGCAAAGAGTTCGACGCAAGGGCGGAGAGAAGCGGTCGACCGCGGCAAAGCCGCAAGCCCGTCTGCTAACGCCACCAATGCAAGGAAAGTTTCACTGGCGAATGCTTTACACTGGGCACGCGGGGGAGGCAAGCGGATTTTGCGGGCGGCCTAAAACGCAAACCCGAAACTGAAGTGGACCGCCCCAAAGGGTTGGCCGGGCTGGCGGGCGGGGTTCCAACCGTAGTCGAGCCGGATGGGGCCGATGGGGAGGCGATAGCGCAAGCCGGGGCCGACGGCGAACCCTGTTTGGCCCAGCCCGGAACCCATGCGGCGACCCGTCGAACCGGCATCGGCAAAGAGCGCGAAATCGAGGTTGTCCCGGATCGGCGTGACAAATTCCACGTTGGCCACTGTGAAGGTCTCGCCGCCGACCGGATGGCCTGTGGTGTCTTTGGGGCCGAGAGTGCGCTCGTTGAAGCTGCGCACGGTGCGGGCGCCGCCGTTGAAGAAGCGTTCGTCGATGGGGAGGTCGCTGTCGGGCCCCAGCGGTGCGATCACGCCGCCGCGCACCCCGGCCGCGATCAGGGATTCCCGTCCCACGGGCTGGTAGTAAGAGGCGCGGAAGGTGCCGCGCAGGAACTGGAGAGAACTGCCCAGGATGTTCGTGGCGTAATCCCCGGTGGTGTTGATGACATAGCCGCGCCGGGGGTTGAGCACGCTGTCGCGGGTGTCGTAGGTGGCGGAGAGGCCCAAACTGTCGGCCCGGTAGTTGCTGGGGCCGACATCCACCGGGTCGATCCCCTGATTGCTAATCTGCACCAGGCGCGTTAGGGCAAATGCGGAGAGCTCCAGGTTTTCGCCGAATTTCCGGGAGAGTTCCGGGCGAAAGCCTGTCTCGGTTTTGGAATAGCCGTCGAGATCCTGACCCAACGCGAACACCCGCAAGCGCAGGGTGTTCTCTGTCTCGAAGACCCACGGATCGGTGTACAACACTTCGCCCCGAAGCAGTTTCTGGGCGACTTCGGCATCGACGACGAGCGGGCGGCCGTCGCCGAAAAGGTTGCGGTCCACGAAACGCGACCCGAGGATCATCCCTTCGAGTTTGCTATAGCCGACACTGAACCCGAGTTCGCGCGCCTTGGCTTCCTCCACGTCGAAATGGAGCTCCACCTCGTGATTGGGCAACGGCGTTTGCGTGAGCTTCAGATTGCTAAAGAGCCCTGTGCCCATCAGCTTGCGGTAGCGATCCTCCACCTTCTCGGGACTGTACACCTCGCCCTTGAGCGTCTTGAAACGGTTGGGCAGAAAACTCGGGCGCAGCTTTCTCAAGCCGCTTTGCGTGACCCCGTCAAAGCGGTAGATATCGCCAGCTTGCACGGTGAACTTCACGTCCACGAAGCCGTTGACCGCCCGCGACGGATCGCTCTCGCTGCTCACTTTCACGGTGAAATAGCCGCGCGTCCGGTAAAAATAATCGATTTTTCGCTCCAGGTTCGTGAGCGCAAGCGGCGTGTAAGGTTTGTTGGTGAAAACCTCCATTTCCTTGAGCAGTTCGCGCTGCGGATAGAAGATGATGTCGCCTTCGAAGCTGATTTTCCCGAAATGATACTGCGCCCCTTCGTGGATGGTGACGAGGATGTCCGCCCGGGTTTTATCCGGCGAGAGCACCGTTTCGGGCGGATCGACCACGGCGTCGAGATAACCCTCGGAACGGTAGAGGCCACGAATGCGCTCCACGCCGCTATTCACATCGCCCTCGACATAAGGCAGCGGCTGCTTTTTGTCCGGGAAGCGTTCGCGAATGCCGCCGGTGACATAGCCAAGCAGCGTGGCGTCGGGAAGGTGGGCGTTGCCGCGAAAAGTGACGCTCCCGATTTGCGTGAGCGGCCCTTCAACGACCGTGAGATGAAGCGTGCTGCCCGGCTCGATGGCCCATTGCGCCGTCGCTTGCGAATAGCCGTTTTTGCGGTAAAACACGCCGAGAAAAAACGCGGCATCGTCGGCGAGCGCGGGGGAAAGGCCGGACTGTTCGATGGCGGTGAGCTGATCGGCTAGAGCGGCGCGGAGTTGCTCGCCCGTAAAATGGCTGTTGCCCTCCAGAACAACGCGCAGCCGCTTGAGCATCGGGGCCTTCGGGGTGGGAGTCGCAAGCGGTAAAGCGGGTTGATACGGCTCGACCGGCGCTGGAAGTTCCGTGGCCTCCGGCTTGGGAATGACGGGCTCCGCTGCGGAGGGCGTGGGGGTCGGAGCAAGGCCCGGAAGCGGCGTCGGCTCGGGCGGGGCCACCGGCATCTGCGCCCCAAGCGCCAGCGCAAACGCACAGAGCATGGCGAGAAGGAGAGGAGGTTTAAGCCGGGGGTGCATTGGCGAGCTACATGAGTTTTATCGGAACCGCAGCAGGTATTGCAATTGCATCCGCATGTCCCCCTGCATATTGACCCCCGCCCCGAGTTGAAACTCGTTGGCCAGCTTGAATTTCCCCATCAACTCCTGCCGGCCCGTGCGCGGGTCGACCCCGCCGACATCCAACGAGAAGCGGTCCATCGGGTTGGAGCTATTGGAAGACGGCGCGCGCTTCGGGAAAACCTTGCGCGAAATATCCTGGAACAAGAGCACGGCGGCGCGGCCCGCGAGCGCCTGGTTATTTTGCGCAAACTCGCGGGTGGTGGCTCCGGTGGCGAGCAGCGCGATGACCTCCTCTTGCGGCAGCGACGGCTCGCTGGTGAAGAGCGTCTGCGGCTCGGACGCGGTGCCGTAGAGGTAGACGTTCACGTTGTAATCCCGAATGCGCGAGGAGCCGTGAACGTCGAGCTGCGGGTTCAACGGCGCGTTGCCCGAGAAATAGAGGCTGCCGTGATCGACCGTCAACTGGCTGAACGGGAGCGAAGCCACGAAGTTTTCGATATGAGCGGTTCCCTCCAGCGTGGGCGCGAGCCCCGTGCCGCCCAGGTGCAAGCGCCCTTCGATGGAGCCGTTGGCCAGGTTGCCCTTTACGATGAACGGATCATCGGTTTGGATCGCGACATCGTAGCTCCAGTTGCGGAACGGCGGGGTATCCGTGGAAAGGCTGAACCACCCTCTGGAAGGCTTGGGCGCGGGGCGACCCGGCAACCCGATGGGCAGGATTTCGATCTCGCGAAAGAACCGGCTCTTGGTCACGCCGATTTTCCCGCTGAGCGCGGCTTTGTTGACGGGGCCGCTAAGGCGCAGATCGGCGTCGGCGCGCAAGGTGAGGGTGTCGTTTCGAGCCAACAAGGTGCCTTGGGACTGGAGCCGCAGGTCGAGCAGCGGGTCGGTGAGGTGGTCGAGCCGCAGGCGGCCAGTCACGGAAAACGGCCCTCCCGCCATGTCGCCGGTGAAGCGCTGGAACGTCAACTCGCTGCCCGAAAACCGGAGATCGCCCAGAAAATGGTTGATCCCGGGCAGGTTGGCGTCGCGGAAGCGAATGGCCGCGAGGTCGAGCGCAACGCCGCCATTGAGCAGCGGTTTATCGAGCGTGCCGGTGGCCGAGGCGTCGATGCTGAGGCGGCCTTCCAGCAACCGCACGCCCGGAACCAACGGTGCGAAAAGCCCCGCGGACGACGGCGGGAGCTTCACCGAGAAAGCAATCGGCGTGGCGGGGTCGATCCGGCGTTCGCTGAGAAGCTTATGCAGAACGAGCGGCATCCCTCCCTTGAACACGAGCGTGCTCAAGCCCGGCTGCGCCAGCGTCCCGGAGAGAACGAGTTGGTCGTTGCGGAAAAGCAGGGTCGCATCTCCCGAGCCGGGATTGAATTTCGGCGCCGCGCCGCTCTGGAGGTTGCGCGCCGCAACGGTCGCCGTGATTTCAGGCGCGGCCAGCGTCCCGCCCGCAGTGAGCGAAGCGTTGACGAGGCCATTCACCGCGAGAGCGGGCCGCGATGCCGGGAACGCCTTTGCCAGATCGATCTGCTCCAGAACCAGCTTCCCCTCAAGCGCTCCCGAGGCAGGGAAAATGGTTTCCCGCCGAGTAAGGGTGCGCAGGTCGAGCGGCAAACCGAGGCTGCCCGTCAACACGCCGCCTTTGGCCACCGCGAGCCGCAGGCCGTCGACCTGCAAGCGTTGATCGCGCAGACGCACCCCGGCTTCCAGCGAGCCCTGGTCCGCGCGCACCCGTAACGCGGTAATATCAATGCTCTCGGGCGAATAAACCCCGGCGAGTTCCCCGTCCACCCCGGTCAACTCCCCCACCCGCCCGTGTTGGAGCGCCACCCGCCCCTCGCCGCTGTGCCGCAACCGCTGGATCTCCCCGGTTCCGTGCCAGTTGATCTCCAGCGCGCCCGAGAGTGGTGTCGCGAGAAACGGCTGGAAGATCGCGCAATCCGCGACGCTCCCGGCGAGATGGGCTTCGTAGGCAAACGGTTCGCGAAGCGCAATGCTCGCTGCGCCGTCGAGCTTGTCCTTGCCGTTGAGATCAAGCGCGAACGAGGCGATCCGCGCCGTGTCGCCCGTCACCGGCAAATCGAGCGCCAGGTGCCGCGCGGCAAATTCGCGGAAGCGCAGGTCGCTGGCCTCCACGCGGGCATGGCCGGTGCCGGGGGCGTTCCGACCCCAGCCGTGCGAGGCCTGAAATTCCACGCGGCCCTCCCCCATTCCGAACTCTTTTGCTTTGACCCCGGCAGCCGTCAGATTTCCCTCCACCGCGATTTTCTGAGGCTCAAGCACGAGGCGGCCCTTCCCTTGGACCGTGCCGCCCGTGAGCGAAGGGTGCAGGCTGGAAAGCTCCGGCGCGTCCAGCGTGAAGGTGGTTTCCAGGCTCGTGAATTTGAACTGGTCGAAGGTCTCCGGCAGACGCCGTTCGGCTTGAAATACGAGACGATTTTTTCCGGTGGAGAATTGCAATTTGTCCAATCGCACAACGCCTTCGCCCACCGAGAGTTTCCCGGAAGCCTCGCCAATGGCAACGCCTCCCACCGTGCCGTTCTCCACTTGGGCATTCACCTGCCCTTGCCACCCGGCCGGAGCCAGCGGGTCGCCGCTCAATTGAATCCAGGCCTCCTTCAAATGGCCGGCAGCAGGCGTTTTCCAGCCGAAATACTGCCTGACCACCGAGAGGGGCATGTTGCTCAAAAACGCGGTGATCTGCGCCTGAACGTGACCCGGCGCGCTCTCGCGTTGCCAGAGGAAGAGACCAAGGTCACCGCCCAACACCGTCCCTTCAAAAGAAAGATAACGGATCCCCTTCTCGCGCTGCGAAGAGTCCAATTCCAGCCGCGCCACGCGCACCTCGTCGCCGAGGCTGAAGTTGCGCATGACCAGGTGGCGATTCACATAGGTGGCGGTGGTGTGCAGGTTGTGCCACGAGCCGAGCTTTGGGAGCGTCAGTTCCCCCACGCGGATGTAGCCCGGCTGGATCGGGTCGAGCAAGGCATGGATGTCCTTCCAATAGTACGTGCCCTCGGAGGTGCGCAGGGTCAGGTTGAAGTTCTCGATCTGCGCCCGGTCGCTGTACATCGCGGGTTGCTGGAGAATGTCCCGCAGCACATGGGCGAGCTTCTGCTTCTGGTCTTCGTTGCCCTTGACCGGGTCGAGCGCCAGGTTGGCGTTGCGCAGGTTGTAGAAGGTGAGGCAATGGCTCGGGCCTTGGCGCAGGAGAGTCAACAGGTTGTATTCGACCCGCAGCCGATCAATGGTGATCAAATCCACGGGAGAACTTCCCGTGGAAACCGCGCGGATGTTTTTGAGCGTCAGATGGGTCCAGACACTTCCGCCAACGTCCAGCGAGAGCTGCACATTCTGGCGCGCGGCGAGATGAATGGCCACGCGCCGCAGCCCAGCCGTGAGCAGCGGTTGGTGAACGAGCGCGAGCAGCGCCAGCAGAAGGAAAAACAAGCGCAAAACGCGCCGCCGCTTTTTCCCGCGAGCGGGAGCAGTCGGTGGGATGGCATCCGGTGGAGTTGCTTCGGGCATGTCTGCGAAAATGGGTAGAATAACGGCAGGAACGCCGTGGGCAAGCGCGGAGGTCCGGGGCCTCCGCAGTTGGGGCAATACCTGTCGCAGAGATGGGACGGAATTGCAAATCCGCGTTCCAGATTCTCTTTTTCCTGACTCCCCGCTTCACCTCGCCGCTTTCCCGCTCTATATTGCCCCAACTATGTCCGATTCCTTCGTCCATCTGCATCTCCACACGGAATATTCCACCCTCGACGGAGCGGTGCGCATTCCCGACTTGATGAAGAAGACCAAGGAGTTCGGCATGCCCGCCGTGGCGATCACCGACCACGGCGTGATGTATGGCGCCGTGGAGTTTTATCTCGCCGCCAAAAAGGCCGGGATCAAGCCGATCATCGGGTGCGAGGTCTACATGGCTCCGGGGTCGCTCTTTGACAAAAAGGCCGCGAGCGCCCGCGACGCCTCCTCTCATTTCACGCTGCTGGCCGAGAAAGAGGAGGGGTACAAAAACCTCGTGAAACTGGTCTCCATCGGCCAGCTCGACGGCATGTATTACAAGCCGCGCATCGACCACGAGCACCTGGCGAAATATTCCAAGGGGTTGATCGGCCTGAGCGCCTGCCTCAAGGGAGAAATCCCGATGGCGTTGCAGGACGACAACTACGCCAAGGCGCGAGAGCTCGCGGCGACCTACCGCGACATCCTCGGCCCGCAGAATTTCTTCCTGGAGATGCACAACCACGGCATGGAGCAGCAGCGCAAGATCAACGCCGCGATGCCCCGGCTGGCGCAGGAACTCGGCCTCGGGCTCGTGGCCGCCAACGACGTGCATTATCTCAACCGCGAAGACCACGACGCGCACGACGTGCTCATCTGCATCGGCACCGGCGCCAACGTGACCGACGAACGCCGGATGAAATATTCCCCGGAGCTTTATTTCAAATCGCCCGCCGAAATGCGCGCGCTCTTCGCCGACCACCCCGAGGCGTGCGATAATACCCTGCTCATCGCCGAACGCTGCGGGTTCAAGCTCGATTGCTCGCCCAAGTTCCCCAACTACGAACCGCCCGCCGGGAAAACCCAGAACGAATACCTGCGCGAGATCACCGAAGCAGGCATTCGCAGGCGCTACAAGGCAACCGCCGACAGCGAGGAAGTCCAGCGGCGTTATGCGCTGGAGATCGACGTGTTGGAGAAGCAGGGGTTCGTGAACTATTTCCTCATCGTCTGGGACTTCATCAACTGGGCCAAGGAACACGGCATCCCCGTGGGCCCCGGGCGCGGTTCGGCGGCCGGGTCGCTCATCGCTTTTGCGATGGGGATCACCGACATCGACCCGCTCAAGTTCAAGCTGCTCTTCGAGCGCTTCCTGAACCCCGAGCGCGTGAGCCCGCCCGACATCGACGTCGATTTCTGCCAAAACCGGCGGCCCGAGGTGATCGAATACGTTCGCCAGAAATACGGCGAGCGGGCGGTTTCTCAGATCATCACCTTCGGCACACTCGGCGCGAAATCGGTGATCCGCGACGTGGCGCGCGTGATGGGCTGGCCTTACGGCGACGCCGACCGCGTGGCCAAGATGATCCCCAACGAACTCAACATCACCCTCACCGGCCACGATGAGAAGGACAAGGAGACCGGCGAGATGAAGCACATCGACGGGGCCATCGACAAGAACCCCGAGCTGAAAGCCGCCGTCGAAAACGAGTCGGCCACGCGCCATCTCTGGGAGGCCGCGACGAAGCTGGAAGGGTTGACGCGCGGCGTCGGCGTCCACGCGGCGGGCGTCGTCATCGGGGCGTGCGACTTGAGCGAATACATCCCGCTCACCCGCGCCAACGACGGCTCCATCGTCAGCCAATACGCGATGGGCCCGCTCACCGAGGTCGGCATGCTCAAGTGCGACTTTTTGGGGCTCAAAACGCTCACCGTCATCACCGACGCGCAGGTGCTCATCCGCAAGCACACGCCGGAGTTCGACATCAGTCAGATCCCGCTCGATGACAAGAAGACCTACGAACTGCTCAACAAGGGCGAAACGTGCGCCGTGTTCCAGTTGGAATCCGGCGGCATGGTGGGCGTCTGCCGCCAGTTCGAGCTGACCGACATCGAAGACATCAACGCCATCCTGGCGCTCTACCGGCCCGGCCCGATGGACCTCATCCCCGACTACATCAAGCGCAAGAAGGGGCTCGCGAAGGTCAAATACGCCCACCCGCTGCTGGCCAAGGTCTGCGGAGAAACCTACGGCATTTTTGTCTACCAGGAGCAGGTGATGCAGGCCGTGCAGGTGCTCGCGGGCTACACCCTCGGCGGCGCGGATTTGCTGCGCCGCGCAATGGGCAAAAAGGACAAGGAAAAGATGGCCAAGGAGCGCGTCACCTTCGTCGATGGGTGCCTAAAGGCGAACAACATCCCCGCCGACAAGGCCAACGAGATCTTCGATTTGCTGGAAAAATTCGCGGGCTACGGCTTCAACCGTTCCCACTCCGCCGCCTACGCCTGGGTGAGCTACCAGACCGCTTTCCTGAAGGCCAACTACCCCGTCGAATTCATGGCGGCGGTGATGAGCAACGAAATCTCCAACACGGATAAAATCAGCGTGTTTGTGGCCGAGTGCGACCGGATGGGGATCAAAATCCTGGAGCCCGACGTGAACAAAAGCTCGCTCAAGTTCGCGCCGGAACCGCTCGACGGCACCCTGCCGCCCAAGGCCGACGGCACGGAGTATCACGGGGCGATCCGGTACGGGCTCGCGGCGATCAAGAACGTCGGCGAGGCCGCCATGGAAGCGGCCATCGCAGAGCGCGAAGCCAACGGCGCGTTCGCCTCCATGGAGGATTTCTGCGGCCGGGTCGATTCCAAAAAGATGAACAAGAAGGGACTCGAATGCCTCGTCAAATGCGGCGCGTTCGACTTCACGGGCGTGGAGCGCGCCCAGCTTTTTTCGGAGATCGACGGCGCGATGGCCGCCGCCTCCAGCGCGCACCGCGACAAGGCCGCAGGGCAGGTCTCGATGTTTGATATTTTTGAGACGGCTCCCAAACCGGCCAAGAAAGCCGGTTCGACCGTGCAGCCGTGGAACCCGTCGGAGAAGCTTGCGTTTGAAAAAGAGCTGCTAGGGTTTTACGTCACCGGCCACCCGCTCGACGAATACCGCGCCGCGCTGGAGAGCGGGAAATTCGTCCCCATCGCCAGCCTGCCGGAGCAGGAGGACAAGAGCACCGTCACCATCGCCGGAGCCCTCGCCACGGTGGAGAGGAAATTCACCAAGAAGGAGAGCAAACCGTTCGCCATCGTCACGCTCGAAGACCTCACCGGCTCGCTGGAGGTGATGATCTGGAGCGAGACGTTCAACAAATCGCAAGCCCTCTTAAATCAGGGCGCGGTCGTCTCGATCACGGGGCGGCTGGATCTGCGCGAAGAAGGCCCGCGCCTCACCGCGAACGAGTTGAAGCCGGTCAAGAAACCGGAGTCAGTGGAAAAACCGCTGGTGCTCACGCTCGACCGCACCGCCGCGAAAACCCGCGATCTGGATGTCATCCGCGACATCATCTGGCAAAATCCGGGTTCGCGCCGCGTCATCCTGCGGGTGACGGGAGGAGAAAAGCCGCTCCGGATCATCCCGGCGGACGAGTTCCGCGTGAACCCCGAGGCCGAAGCGAAGCTTGCGGCGTGGATCGTGGCGAGGGAGAGTCGAGAGTTCTAGTATCCCGTAACGGCTATAGTTTCGGATAAAGGCGTTTGAGTTTTATTCGGGCGCGGGTGCGTTGCTCGGTGATTTCCACATGACGCCGCCCGGTCAACGGCTCGACTTGGCCTGAACCCACTCTTGATCCGATCCGGCAAGCGCCCATCCATGTCCTGCGCTGAGAGCCATGATAACACTACCAAGAAGCGCTCTGATTTGCCGTTTTTTGGGAGCATTTGTCATCGTGTTCTGTTGCGGGATCAGAGGGAGTGAACGTATTCGACCAGATCTTTGAGTTCTTGAGGGCTGAGATTGGAAGTGTGACCGTGCCGGTCTCCCCGGTTATATTTGGTAAACATTTCTTCCATCGTGGCGGCCCGCCCGTCGTGGAGATAAGGGGCGGTGCGCCAGACCTCGCAAAGGGTTGGCGTAACGAAAGGCGCTCCCTGGTCTGCACCGTCAGAGGTTCCCACATCGTATAGCTTCGTATCGCTGTAGTAGGGGCCGCTGTGGCAGCCGTTGCAAGCGGCTCTCTCAAAAACCTCTTTACCTCGCCGCGCGCGTTCAGAGAGACGTCCGTTAATCAGGTAAGGACTGGGCACGGGCGTGAGTGATTTGATGTATTCATACACGGCGGCGGCGTGATCTTCGGTGGGGGTGATGAATTGAATGAATTTCATGCCCGTGCGCACAGCCACCGCAGTGCTGGGCCGCACGCCCCGGCTCATGACTGGAGACCTTTGCGCGCTTAAGACGAGGCTCTTGGTGCTTTTGGGATTGCCGATGCCGTCATTCAAGAGGTCCCAGTTGACGGCGTCCATGCGACCGTCCGGATGGCAGGTGGAACAACTCTGCCATTGCTGAAAACACATCATCGAGGCGTCGTTGAATAGCATCTCGCCTTTGCGGACCAACGTCATCGCGGGCTCCGAACCAAGCGGCAGCGATTGGACTTCCGGCCCGGATGCGCCGAGAGTCAGCACGCCGAGCGATCCGCTGAAATATTCGGCAACATAGACTTTGTTGCCCGCCATAGCCACGCCGCGAGGCCCGTTTCCCTTGAGCCTCACGCGTTGGCGAATGTCGTTGAGGAAACTCAAATCGTTGGCGGGATTTTCTGGCAGCGCTTCGTAAGCATTGTCGTCCAGCTTGGACTCATCCCGCCGGGGGATTTTACTCAGCTTGGCCAGCAACGCCGCCTGGTCGATCAAGCTGATCTCATGGGTAGCCGAATGCGCAACGCAGATGTATTTGCCGTCTGGAGTGCAAAGAACGCCCCAGGGATTGGCCGCTCCGAGGTTTGTATCATCGAGCAACACCGTATGCCGCAGGCTTCGCTTTTCGACATCGATCAAATTGAGCGCATGAGTGTTCATCCAGCCCCGCTCGATTTGTGTGGTTGGCGTCAAGAACCGGGCGAGAA
>JBAXCI010000013.1:0-21700 GCA_037141555.1 Verrucomicrobiota bacterium
AGTAAACGCTATCTCTCCAAGCGTTCTACCAATCTAACTGTGTAGATGGTATTATACGTCCTATAGGACCTATAAAACCTACCCTCTACGCGGGCTCCACGTCATGCCGCCGGGGACGCGCACGCTGGGCACGCTCGCCCCTTTTCCGCCGCGTGGACCGCCGCCGCCGCTGCGCTGGCCTCCGCCGCTTTCACGGCTCGGTCTGGCTCCGGCGGAGCGTCCGCCTTGTTCGTCGCGCGGGCTCTGAGCCCTGCCGCCGCGAGGATTCCCCCGGCCACCACCACCCCCGCCGCCGCCGCGGCGTTGTCCGCTATCGTCGTCGCTGGCGCGCGGAGGCGCGGGCGCGGCGTAGTTAAACCCCTCGGCGCGCTTGCGCACAATGCCCCGCCCGATAAACCGCTCCAGCGTGCGCAGCGGGCCGCGATCTTCGTCGGTCACAAAGCTGATCGCGTCGCCGATCTGCTGGGCGCGGCCCGTGCGGCCGATCCGGTGAACGTAGTCCTCGGAGTGCATCGGGAAATCGTAATTCACCACATGCGAGATGCCGTCCACGTCGATGCCGCGCGCGGCGATGTCTGTCGCCACCAGCGCCCGCACGGTCCCCGCCTTGAAATCCTTCAAAGCGCGAATCCGCTGATTCTGCGAACGGTTGGAATGCAGCGTGGCCGTCTTGATTCCCTCGCGTTCCAGCGCCCGGGCAATGCGATCCGCCCCGTGTTTGGTGCGCGAGAAAACCAGCACGGAATCCATTTTCGGGTCGCGCATGAGATGCGTCAACAGCGCCGGTTTGAGATGTTTCGGGATTTCGTAAACGAGCTGGGTGACAGTCTCGGCGGGGTTCGCGCGCCGCCCGATCTCGATCAGCTTGGGCGACTGCTGGAACTCGTGGGTGAGGGTCTCGATTTCCTTGGAAAGGGTCGCGGAGAAGAGCAACGTCTGGCGTTTCTTGGGCATCGCTTTGACGATGCGCCGGATGTCCGGGAGGAAGCCCATGTCGAGCATCCGGTCGGCTTCGTCGAGCACAAGGAATTGCAGCCCGGTGAAATCGCCAAACCGCTGCTTCATCAGGTCAAGCAGACGTCCCGGCGTGGCGATGATGAGTTCCACTCCGGCCCGAAGCGCTTCGATTTGCGGGCGCTCGCCCACCCCGCCAAAGACGGTGGCCATGCGCAGCGGCAGGTGTTTGGCGTAGGCGCGGACGTTTTCCTCGATCTGCGCGGCGAGTTCCCGCGTAGGCGCCAAAATAAGGGTGCGGATGCCCGGTTTGCTGACTCCGCCGCTCTTTTCCACCAGCTTGGCGAGCATCGGGAGCACAAACGCCGCCGTCTTGCCGGTGCCGGTTTGCGCGATGCCGATGAGGTCGTGCCCCTCCATGATTTGAGGGATGGCCGCCGCCTGGATGGGCGTGGGTTCTGTGTAGCCCGCTTCTTGGAGGGCTTTCAAAATGTTGGGTCCGAGACCGAAAGTGCGAAATGGCATAAAGGTTTCCATGATGGAGCCGGGAGGGAACATTAGCACGAATAATCGAAAGAAAGCCAATTCCCGCTAAGCATTATCCCTACCCCAAGCAGCGGAGACGTGGTAAAAAAGCGCTGCTATGGCTTACAAAATTACCGACAAATGTGCCGCTTGCGGCTCCTGCAAAGACGAATGCCCCCAGGGAGCGATCTCTGAAGGCGACATCTACAAAATCGACCCGGAACTCTGCATCGACTGCGGCGCGTGCCTCGCGGCGTGCCCCACGGAAGCGATCCTCACCGAATAAGTTCAGCAGAGTTATCCGCAATCAACGAAAAGTCGGCCAACATGCTTGTCATCCCGAACGCATGTGAGGGACCTCGCAAGCTCGGGATGACCTGTTTGGAGGCGCTGATTTATTCCGCGCTTTCTGTCACGAACTTCGCTTCCATAACAGTAGTCACTGAAATTTGATCGCGTCGGGTGCGTCGAGTTTGACGGTGGTGGGATCTTCCACCTCTTGCGTGTCGAGCGTGCCCGCCTTCTGGGGCACCACGATCTTTTCAGGAGCAGCCGGGGCGGGTTCCGGTGCCGTGTCCTTCGGGGTGGGCGCTGGAACCGCGCCATTTTTGATGGCGTGGAATGGATCTTCGCCAACAACGGTGTCCGTTTTGATCAGCACGGGGGTGAATACGCCAACATCCACAGCCGGGACGGCCCGCGGAATCTCGGCCTCCTCAGGATGCTGTTCTTTGATGAAATTCTTGATGCCGCTGTGCAATTCGCACGGAACTTTCGGCGCCTGCTCGGGCGTGCCCCATTCGAAGGTCGTGGTCGGGTGTTCGATCGGCTCGCCCCCGGCGTTCGGGGTGCTCTCGACGCACTTGGGCGTGGCAAGTTGGCCGCTCACGCTGCAAATCTCGTAGCGTTGCAGGCCGGGAGGCCGGGAAATCTCGTCGGGCGCGAAGGAGCGGAAGCTGGCGTTCATGAAATCGACCCAGATGGGGAGCGCGATTTCGTTGGAAAACGCTCCTTTGTAGATCGGCGACGGGTTATCGAACCCGGCCCACACTCCGCAGGTAATTCTGCTCGAATACCCCACAAACCAGACGTCGGTGAAATTGTACGCCGTGCCGGTTTTTCCGCCGAGCGGAGCTTTTCTTAACCCGTAGCGGCCAAACGCCTTGTCGGCGCTCCCCCGCTCCAGCGATTCCGCGAGCGCGGAGTGGACTTCGTAGGCGGTGGTCGGCGCGATGACGGCGACCCGCTGCGCCGCGCTCTGTTCGAAAACGAGCTTGCCGTCTTTGCGTTCCACGCGCTGGACAATGAACGCTTTCGCGGGCCGTTCCCCTTTGCCGGGGAACATGGTGTAGGAGAGCGTCAAATCTTCCAGCGTCACCTCGCTGCTGCCGAGGTAGGTGGCGGGGAACCGCCGCAATTCGCTGTCGATGCCCGCTTTTTTCGCCAGCACAACCACCGGGTCGAGCCCCGTGGCCAGCCCGAGCCGCACCGTGGCCGCGTTCTTGGATTTGACCAGGGCGTTGTGCGCCGTGATCGGGCCTTCATACTGGTTGTCGGCGGATTCCGGCCCCCATTCCCCGAGGATGCCGGTCATTCCGCCGATCATCACCTGCCGGTTGTCGAGGGCCGTGTCCTGGTAAACGCTGCCGGGGAAAATCCCCTTCTCAAAGGCCGCCGCATAGACAATCGGGAGAAAGCCGGTCCCGGCAGGGCGGTTGGAGAGCAGGGCGCGGTTGTATTGATTGTGGGAGAAATCGCGTCCGCCGACCAAAGCGAGCACGCCGCCGGTGGCGTTATCCAGAGCCACGAGCGCTCCCTGGAGGTAGGCGGGCGGCGGAAGCGGTTCGCTGCTGGGCTGTTTGCGCCGGGCGTGGAAGAGGGCGTCGTATTGCGCATACGTGGGGTGATTGTAATCGCGGCGGCGTTCCACCTCTTCCAAGCGCGCTTTCAGCGCATCCTCCCCTGCTTTTTGCAGCCCGACGTCGAGCGTGGTATAGATCCGGAACCCGTCACCGTAGACGCTCTCATCATCGCCGAGCAGCCCCGCCACCTGTTGTCGGACGAACTCGACCGCGTACGATTCACTGAAGATCGTGCTGCGATTCTTGACCGCCAGCGTCTCGGCCATGGCGCGGTCATAGTCGGGCCGCTTGATCCAATCGAGCTCCAGCATGCGGCCCAGCACGAAAGCGCGCGATTCCAGGCACGCCTTGCGGTTGCGCCACGGGGAGAGCTTGTTGGGGCTGCGCAACATCCCTGCCAGCGTTGCGCATTCGGAGAGGTTCAACTCCCGGGCGGGCTTGCCGAAATAGCCACGCGCAGCGGCTTCGATCCCGTAGAACCCGGAGCCGAAATAGACGCGGTTGAGATAGAATTCCAGGATTTGGTCTTTGCTGAAATTCTTCTCAATCCGTTGCGCCACCAAGGCTTCAACCATCTTGCGATGGAAGCTCCGGTCGCTGCTGGGAAGGGCGTCGGGAAAGCTGTTGCGTGCGAGTTGTTGGGTGACGGTGGATGCGCCCTGCCGGATTCTGCCCGCCTGCCAGTTGCGCAGCGAGGCGCGCGCCATGCCGATGTAGTCGATGCCGTGGTGTTGCCAGAAGCGGTTATCCTCGGCGGAAACGAGCGCGGGGACGATGTCAGGCGGCATCTCGGCCCGCGAAATGGTGTCCCGGTTTTGGATGTAGATCTTGCCGAGTTGCTGGCCGGTGCGGTCGTAGACAATGCTGGCCGTTTCCATGTCGCGGAGCTTCGAGAGATCGAGCGCGTCGGCCTTGGGTCCGTAGACTTGCAGGAGGTAATAAAACCCACCCAGGCCGGTGACCGCGCCCAAGAGCAAAAGGGTCACCAGCGTAAGAAACCAGGGGCGGCTGCAAATCGGTTTTCGGGTAGGCGGTTCAAACCACATTCCCTCCATTAGATCACCTGCCGCATCGAAGTTCCATGCGAAATCTGGGGATAATCCTTCCCTTTTCCTGATTTCCTGAGTTCCTGATAAATTTAAAGAACCGATGTCCGCCCTCACCGAAAGCCTGCTTGCAGAAATCGCCCGCTCCGGCCCGATTCCCTTTCGGGAATTCATGGAGCGGGCTCTTTACGATGCCGCGCACGGCTACTACGCCAGTGGCCGGGCGGCGATCGGGCGCTGCGGCGATTTTATGACGAGCGTGAGCGTCGGCCCGCTGTTCGGTCGGTTGCTGGCGACGCAATTTGAGGAGATGTGGGAGCATCTGGAGCGGCCCGCGCTCTTCGAGCTGGTGGAACAAGGCGCGAACACTGGCGACTTTGCGCACGATGTCTTGAGCGCGGCGCAATCCCGCCCGGAGTTTTTCGCGGCCTTGCGTTATCACATCGTCGAGCCATTCGAGATCAATGCGGGGCGACAAAGAGCGCGCCTGGCGGAATTCGCAGGGCAAGTGAACTGGCATGCTTCGCTCGAAGACCTCCCGCGGTTTACCGGAGTGCATTTTTCCAACGAACTCGTGGACGCCCTGCCGGTGCATCGCGTGGTGTTCCGCAACGGCGGCTGGAAGGAGCAATACGTCGCGGCGGATCCCGGGGGGCTCTGCTGGAGCGAAGGCCCGCTTTCCAGCCCCGAATTATCGGCGTTTTTGAAGCATCTGCCCGAGGCCGAGGGATACACGACCGAGATCAACCGCGAAGCGAACGCCTGGTTGCAAACCGTGGCCCGGCGGCTCGAACGCGGCTACCTGCTCATCGCCGATTACGGCTATTCGCGCGCCGACTACTATGTGCCCGAGCGGACGCAGGGAACGCTCGCCTGCTATCGGCAACATCGCCGTTGCGAGGACCCCCTCGACAACCCCGGCGGGCAGGATCTCACCGCGCACGCCGAGTTCACCACGCTCGCGGAACGCGCGGAGCACGCCGGGTTGTCCTTGGCCGGATTCACCGATCAGCATCACTTTCTGGCGGCTTTGGGACGGCACGTCTTCCCTGATCTCACCGAACCCGGCCAACTCACCCCCGGGCGGCGCAAGGAAATGCGCGCCTTCGCCACGCTCATGCACCCGACGACGATGGGCCGGGAATTCCAGTTCCTCGCTTTGGCGAAAAACGCCCCGCTGAATTTGCGCGGCTATCAATTTGCCGCAGACCCGAGGAAAACGCTTTGGAGTTGAGAGGAAAGAGGGAAAATGGGGTGATCGACGGGACTCGAACCCGCAACAGCCAGAATCACAATCTGGAGCTCTACCATTGAGCTACGACCACCATTTTTACCGCGCCGAGAGGCTGCGAGGTGGGGGAGAATACAGCGGATTCCAAAAATCGGAAACGAAAAAAACGAAATGGAGAAGAGTTTATCCGCAGATTGCTTCCTTGCATCCAAAAATGCCGGGTTGACTTCGGAGCCGGATCACTGGATACACCGTGTTTCTCTCCATGCAGAAGATTTCCAAAACTCTCCTTCTTGCCGCGCTGACGGCCTCGTTTTTTGGCGTCGCGGCGAACGGCCAAACTCCCGAACCCACGCCCGCTGCGGCAACGCCCGCCGCTTCCGCGACCGCGACGCCGGCTGCAAGCCCCACGCCGCTGCCGCTGGCGGACTTGACGGTGCAGATCGTCGCCGCCGAGGAAGAGCGGGGCAAAATCGAAGAGGCGCTCAAGAGCGAGTCGTCCCTTTCCGCCGCAAACGGCGAAGCGGCGACCTTGTTCCGCAAAATCGACGAGGCTTTGGGCGAAAGCGCAAAGCGGCTCGCTGCAAGCCCCTCGCTGGAAACGGTGCGCGATCTGGAAACCCGCTGGGAGGAGCTTGGTGAAGCGTTCGCCAGTTCCAAACACACTCTGACTGAGCGGGCGGCGCACTACGACCGACAACTCAAAAGCCTCGACGACCTTCGTCAGAAAGCCGACTCGGCAAAGAGCGACAAGGGAACACCCCGCGAATTGCGCGAGCGCATGGAAACACTGGATGCAGCGGCCCTAAAAACGCGCGCGGCGATCCAGAAGCGACGGGCAGAGATGGGGGGGCTGCTCACCAAGGCCGAGAAACAGGAGCGGCAGGTGAACGATCTGAACGAGCGCATCAAACAAGCGCGGCCACAGGCTGCCGCCCGGCTCTTTGTCTCCGAAAGCGTGCCGCTCTGGAGTGTGCCCATTTGGAGCGAATCGGTGCGCCTGGGCGCGGGATTTAACCTGGCAAAGGAAAGCCGCGACGCGTGGACCACGCAATGGACGGCGCTCTCCTCCTACGCCAAAGCGCAATCGAGCACTTTTTTCGTCCATGCGATCCTTTTCGCAGTGCTGCTCGCCGCTTTGTTTTGGGCCCGGCGGCGCATGCGCAACTGGGCTGAGGATGAACCGCGCCTCAAACGCGCCTCGCTGGTGTTCGAGGTTCCCATCTCGACGGCCATCGCTCTCTCGCTGCTCGCCGCGAACTGGATTTACCCGGATGCTCCTGCCATCCTGACCGCCATTGGAGGAGCCGCCGCGCTCATTCCGGCGATCCTGATCCTCAGGCGTTTGGTGGATGCCCATCTCTATCCGCTCCTCAACGCGATGGTGGTGTTTTATTCCATTGATCAAGTGCGGAAAATCGCCTCGGCACTCCCTATTCTGGCCCGGTTATTATTTGTGGCGGAAATGGCGGGCGGGGTTCTCGCTTTGGCCTGGCTGTTGCGCTCCAAGCGCCTGGAAGCGCAATGCCAGGGGGACGAGCGCCTCGCGAAGGTGACTCTCGTGGGCGCACGCGTCGCGTTGGGGGCTTTCCTGGGCTCGTTTGTCGCAAATCTCTTCGGCTGCGTGAGCCTGGGCAACATCATGGGCGACGCCACGCTGCAAAGCGCTTATCTCGCTGTGGTGCTCTACGCAGCGACGCGGATTGCCGACGGCCTGATTATTGGCGCGCTCTCCACGGAGCCGCTCTCCGATCTCGGCATGGTGCGCCGCCACCGGACGCTCCTCTGGCGCCGCACGCACCGCGCTTTCGAACTGGCCGCCCTGCTGCTTTGGATTTCCGAGACGCTCGACCTGCTGATGGTGCGTTCGATTTGGTTTGAGCGAGCCAAGGCGCAGCTTGGCGTCTGGCATAAACTCGGCGAGTACCAGTGGACCTGGGATCTTACCATCCTGGGACAGATCCTCGCCTTCGGAGCGGTCGTATGGGCGGCGTTCCTAGTCTCGCGGTTCCTCCGTTTTGCAATGGAGGAAGACTTCTATCCGCGCATCAAAATGGAACGCGGGCTCTCCTACGCCGTCTCGGCGATGCTCCATTACTCCGTGCTGCTGCTGGGCTTCTACATGGCGGCGGCGGCGGCGGGGATCGACATGACGAAGTTCAACATCCTGGTCGGCGCGTTCGGCGTCGGCTTGGGGTTCGGCTTGCAGAACATCATCAACAATTTCGTCTCCGGCATCATCCTGCTCTTTGAGCGCCCGGTGAAAGTGGGCGACGTGGTGCAAATGAGCGATGCCTCCGGCACGGTGGACCGCATTGGCATCCGCGCCAGCATCATCCGCACGGGAAGCGGCTCGGAGATCATCGTCCCCAACGGCAAACTCATCTCGGATCAATTCACCAACTGGACGCTCTCCAACCGGCAGCGCGGCATTGAGCTCCCCGTGAGTGTGCCTTCGAGCGCCGACCCGTGCCGCGTGATCGAGGCCCTCACGCGCATCGCCGCCGCCCATCCGCTCGTATCGGCGAAACCTGTTCCGAAAACGCTGCTCACCGACTTGGGAACCGACACGATGCAATTCCAACTCTACGCATGGACGGATCATTTTGAAAAGTGGACGCAAATCCGCAGCGACCTGGCCATCGCCATCCACGCGGAGTTGGTCGCCCAAGGGATTCGCCGCGTGAACGTCGTCGTCCCCGCCCAACCATGAACTCGGAACCCTGCATTAAAATATTGAAAGCGCTGGCGGACGAAACGCGCTGGCGGATTGTCGGCGAACTGCTCTGCGCGCCGCTCGCCATGATGGAATTGGCAGGGAGGCTTGCTATTTCTCCCTACAACATTTCCAAACATGTGCGCATCCTGCGCGAAGCGGGCATCGTCACTGCGCGCAAGGAGGGGAAGAATGTCGAGTGCGGCATCGCGCCCGAGCTGCGTCAGAAATTGAGCGCCGACAAAGCGGCATTGGATCTAGGTTGTTGCACCTTCCGTTTTGACAAGAAGTCAAAGTGTCGCTGCTGAAATGCGTTGACTTGCAAACCAATACATGCACAGTTGCGCACACCCGCAACCGTTAACCATAACCCCTCGTCCATGAATATAGAGCCCTCTTTATCTCCTCTTTTGTCCGGCAAAGCGCGTTACCTCATGATCGGCGGATTTCTCGGCGCAGGCAAAACCACCGCCGTTGCCAAGCTGGCCCGGCGGTTGACTGATCAGGGATTGCGCATCGGACTGATTACCAACGACCAGGGCAAAAACCTCGTCGATACCGCGCTGCTCCGTTCCCAAGGATTCGCCACCGAGGAAATCCCGGGCGGCTGTTTCTGCTGCCGGTTCAACTCGCTGCTGGAGGCGTCGCAAAAGCTCACCGCGAGCGCGAGCCCCGAGGTGTTCATCGCGGAACCGGTGGGGAGTTGCACCGACCTCGCCGCCACCGTCACCTACCCGCTGCGCCGGCTCTACGGCGACCAGTTCACCATCGCGCCCGTGAGTGTGTTGCTGGACCCGATCCGCGCGTTGCGCGTCTTTGGCGTGGAGCCCGGCGGCAATTTTTCCGCCAAGGTCGTCTACATTTACAAAAAGCAGATCGAGGACGCCGACCTCGTGGTCATCAACAAGTGCGACCTGCTGGAGGCCGCCCGCGTGGAAGCGTTGCGCCTCGCCATCGCGGCGCACTATCCCGGCAAGGAGATCCTCGCCATCTCCGCGCGCGACGAACTCAACCTCGACGCGTGGTTTGCCCGCATCACCAGCGGAGAGCAGACCGCGCAGGCGGCGATGGACGTGGACTACGAGGTCTACGCCGACGGCGAAGCGCTCTTGGGCTGGCTCAACTGCACCGTGCAGGCGGCGGCACCGGGCGGCTTCGACGCGAACCAGTTTCTGAAGCAACTCGCGGGAGAAGTCCAGTGCCGGTTGCAGGCGCAAGACGCGGAGGTTGCCCACCTCAAGATGACCCTCAGCCCCGATGCCGGCCTGGGCGACATCGCCGCGGTGAACCTCGTTCGCAACGACTTCGTGCCCGAGCTTTCGCTGCACTTGGAGAACCCCGTGGAGAGCGCTCAGATCATCGTCAACCTCCGCGCCGAAGCCGCGCCGGAGGTGCTTGGGGCCACCGTTCAAGAAGCGCTCACCGCCACTGCCGCCGCGTTTGCGGGGATGCAAGCCGCGCTCGACCACCTGGAACATTTCCGCCCCGGAAAACCGAATCCCACGCACCGGTTTATGCAGCCTGGCATATGAAAATCCTTCCCAAATGGCTCACCGGCGAGTTTTTCGGAACGTTTTTGCTCGTGTTTTTCGGCTGCGGCAGCGTGGCCGCGGCGGTCTTTAACGGCGCTCAGGTCGGCGTCTTTCAGGTAGCCATCGTCTGGGGCTTGGGCATCGCCACCGCGATCTACCTGACGGGTGCCTTAAGCGGCGCACACCTGAACCCCGCAGTAACGGTGAGCATGGCGGCGTGGTCGGATTTCCCCAAAAGCCGGGTCGCCCCCTACATCCTCGCGCAACTCTGCGGCGCGTTCGCTGCGGCGACTGTGCTCCATTTCCTGTTCGGCGGATCGATGGTGGCATTTGAAAAAGCCCACCACATCGTGCGCGGCGCGTTGGGCAGCGAAGCGAGCGCGATGGTCTATGGAGAATATTTTCCAAATCCCGGCGGCCAAGCGTTGACGGAAAGCGCCCGGGCGTTGATGAGCCCGGCGGCGGCGTTCGGCGCGGAAGTCATTGGCACGGCGGTGCTCTTGCTGGTGATCTTCTGCGTCACCGACGAGCGCAATCACGGGCGTCCCCAACTCCACACGGCGGCGACCATCGGCTTGACCGTCACGCTGCTCATCTCCCTGCTCGGCCCGCTCACGATGGCTTGTTTCAACCCCGCGCGCGACCTCGGCCCACGCCTTTTTTCTTCGCTGGCGGGCTGGGGCACTCTTCCTTTTCAGATCAACGGCAACGGCTGGCTGACGGTCTACATCGTCGCGCCGATCCTCGGCGGGCTGCTCGGCGGCGCCCTCTACCGGCTCTTCTTCAAGCCGGGGTATCACAGTTAAATAAGAGCAAATTCCTTCCTTTTTAAATGCTCAAGAGTCTGCGAAATTCGAGGACTCCCATTCTTCATCCATGAGCACACCCATCGACGAACTTCGCGAAATCGTAGCCCGCCTCCGCGCTCCCGACGGCTGCCCGTGGGACCGGGAACAGACGCACACCAGCCTGCGCGGCAGCGTCATTGAAGAGGCCTACGAAACCGTGGAGGCCATCGAGGAAGCCGACGACGCACATCTTTGCGAGGAGTTGGGCGATCTGCTGCTCCAAGTTGTCATGCACAGCCAGATGGCCTCCGAAACCGGGCGTTTCACCTTTGATGACGTGACGGAGGGCCTCGCCGCCAAGCTCATCCGCCGCCATCCGCACGTTTTTGGCGATGCCGTGGCGTCCGACACCAGCGCCGTTTTGCAACGTTGGGACGAGATCAAGCGGGCCGAAAAAGGCAACACCCACACCTCGCTGCTCGACGGCGTCTCCGGCGCGCTTCCCGCCCTGCTCCATGCCGAGAAGATCACCAAACGGGCGGCGCGGGTCGGGTTCGACTGGGAATCGCCGGTGCAGGTGATCGGCAAGATCCGCGAAGAACTCGCCGAGACCGAAGAGGCGCTTGAGCAAGGCGTTCCTGAAAAAATCGAAGAGGAATTTGGCGACCTGCTTTTTGCCGCCGTCAACCTCGCCCGCAAAATCAAAGTGGAACCCGAGGTCGCCCTCCGTCGCGCCACCGGCAAGTTCAGCAAACGGTTCCAAGCCTTGGAAGCCGCCCTCAAGGCATGTGGCCGCAAACCCGAGGAGTGCACCCTGGCGGAGATGGACGCGATCTGGGACGAGATCAAGGCGAAGGAACGGGCGGCATCCGCAGATTGCGCAGATTAACGCTGATTTTTGAAGATGTTCAGACTTTGCCATCATGCTTGTCATCCCGAACGCAGTGAGGGACCCCGCAAACTACTCCAAGCTCCGCGCATCAGAAAAAATCACGCGCCGGGGTGGTTTGTGAGGTCCCTCGCTGTGCTCGGGATGACACGCCCCCGGATAAACCTCTTTTTTTGATCCATCGCTCATGCCCGATCTCTCCCCACTCGAAGCCGCTGCCCGCGTCGCCGCGTTGCGCCGCGAACTCGAAGAGCACAACCGCCGCTATTACCAGGAGGCGGCGCCGACGATCTCCGATCAGGAATACGACCGGCTTTACCGGGAGTTGCAAGACCTGGAAACGCAATTCCCCGAACTCGCCTCGCCCGACTCCCCCACCCGGCGGGTCGGCGGCGCGCCGCTTGAGGAGTTCGCCCAAATCCGGCATCGCGCGCCGATGCTCAGCCTCGATAACACCTATTCCGAGGAAGAAGTCGCGGCGTTTTTCGTGCGACTGGAAAAGTTACTACCCGGCCAGAAGATCACGACCGTCATCGAACCCAAGGTGGACGGCGTCGCCATTTCGCTGCTTTACGAGGACGGCGTGCTGCAATACGCCGCCACGCGCGGCGACGGAACCACCGGCGACGATGTCACCCAAAACGTCCGCACCATTCGCAGCGTGCCGCAACGGCTCGCGGGAACGCACATTCCCCGGCTGCTGGAAGTGCGCGGCGAAATCTATCTCCCCAAGGCGCAATTTGCCGCGCTGAACGAAGAGCGCAACGCCGCCGGAGAACCCCCCTTTGCCAATCCCCGCAACGCCGCCGCCGGGTCGCTCAAGCAACTCGACCCGGCCATCGTAACCCGTCGCGGGCTGGGCGCGATTTTCTACGGCACGGGCGTCGTGGAAGGCGCGCAATGGCAGACGCACCACGAGGCGCTCCAAGCGCTGCGTTCGTTCGGATTATCCATCCACGAAAAAATCTGGACCACCGCCACGCTGGAGCAAGTGCTCGCGGCCATCCACGAACTCGACGCCGTGCGGCACGATTTCCCGTTCGAGACGGACGGCGCGGTGATCAAAGTGGATGCCTTTGCGCAACGCGAGGCCGTCGGGTTCACCGCGAAATCCCCCCGCTGGGCGATGGCCTACAAATACAAGCCGGAGCAGGCCGAGACGCGTTTGCGCGACATCACCGTGCAAGTCGGGCGCACCGGCGTGCTCACGCCCGTGGCCGAGTTGGAGCCGGTCTTCGTCAGCGGCAGCACGGTGGCCCGCGCCACGCTGCACAACGAGGAGGAGATTGCCCGCAAAGACATCCGCATCGGCGACATCGTGGTCATCGAAAAAGCGGGTGAAGTGATCCCCGCCGTCGTGGAAGTCCGCAAGGAACGGCGCACGGGCGAGGAACGCGTTTTTGCCATGCCGCAAAATTGCCCTGCGTGCGGCAGCGCCATCGTGCGCGAGGAAGGGCAGGTGGCGGTCCGGTGCGTCAGCGCCAGCTGTCCCGCGCAACTCAAGCGGCGGCTGGAACATTTTGCCTCGCGCGGTGCGATGGATATCGAGGGGCTGGGCGAGGCGATGGTCGAGTTGCTCGTGGACCGGGAGCTCACGCGTGACCTCGCCGACATCTATCAACTCAACGTCGCCAAGCTCTCGACCCTGCCGCGCATGGGCGAAAAGAGCATCGCCAACCTGCTTGCCGGGATCGCGGAAAGCAAAACGCGCCCGCTCTGGCGGCTCATTTTCGGGCTCGGCATCCTGCACGTGGGCGTCACTTCGGCGCGGGCGCTGGCCGGGCATTTTCACCTCCTCGACAAGCTCATGGCCGCCACGGCGGACGAGTTGCAACGCATCCCGGACGTCGGCCCGGTCGTCGGCCCCGCCATTGCCCAGCATTTTGAAAACCCCGGCAACTGCGCGGTCATTGAGCGGCTGCGCGCGGCGGGCCTGAACTTCGGCGAACTCGACGACCACACCGCGCAACCCGCAGGCGGCAAATTTGCCGGAACCACGTGGGTCATTACCGGCACGTTGAGCGAGCCGCGCGAGGGGATCGCCGAAACCATCCGCGCCCACGGCGGGAAAGTCACCGATTCCGTGAGCAAAAAAACGAGCTACGTCCTCGCAGGCGAGGAGGCCGGGAGCAAGCTCGACAAAGCGCAGAAGCTTGGCGTGCGCGTGCTCAACGAAGCGGAGTTCCGGGGGATGTTGGATTAGAGCGGCGCGGCGTCGGAAAGGCGCGCGCCCCCCTCCCAAAGCGGCGTCAGGCCGCCGCAGTCCAAAACGCTTCGCTTTTCTCCCCGCATTTTCGTGTTTTCAAAGGCACGCAGGGAGGCGTATGCTCTCTCCCCTTTCTCATGAATCTTGTAAAAGTCGCTGTCGTTGGAGCATCGGGGTATTCCGGCCAGGAGTTGATCCGCATTTTAATGCGGCATCCCGGCGTGGACCTCGTCTGCGTCACGTCGCGCCAATTTGCCGGGCAGTCGATCGCCGAGGTCTACCCACGGTTTCAGCATCACCGGTTCGCGCAGGTGAAATTCAGCGCCTCGGACGCGGCGGCGGTCGTGGCGTCCGGTGCGAAGGTGGCGTTTCTCGCGCTGCCGCACGGGCTGGCCCATGAATACGCCAAGCCGCTGCTCGAAGGCGGCCTGAAGGTCATCGACCTCAGCGCCGATTTCCGGATCAAAGATCCCGCCGTTTTCCAGGAGTTTTACGGGGAAGCTCATCCCGCGCCCGAACTGCTCGCGCAGAGCGTCTACGGGCTGCCGGAGGTTTACCGGGAAGCCATTCGCACCTCGGATTTGATCGCCTCCCCCGGCTGTTATCCCACCAGCATTTTGCTGCCGCTGATCCCGCTTCTAAAAGCGGGCTTGATCAACCCCGCGAGCATCGCCGTTTCGAGCATGAGCGGCGTGAGCGGCGCGGGGCGCAAGGCCGAGATCGCTTATCTCTTCTGCGAGTGCAACGAGAGCGTGCGGGCTTATGGCGTGCCCAAACACCGGCATCTCTCCGAGATCGAACAGGAACTTTCGCTCGCGGCGGGAACCCCGCTCGTCATCAGCTTCACGCCGCATCTCATTCCGGTGAACCGGGGGATCGTGAGCACGATTTACGCCGACCTCGCGCCGAACGTCACCGCGCCCCAGATCACGGCGGCGCTGGAAGCGGCTTACAAAGACGAGCCGTTCGTGCGGTTGCAGGGGACGTCCGGTTCCGCCGACATCAAGAACGTCGCGCACACCAATTTCATCGACATCGCCTGGCGGCACGACGCGCGCACGGGCCGGGTGGTGCTCCTAAGCGCCGAAGACAACCTCGTCAAAGGAGCGTCAGGGCAGGCCGTGCAGAGCTTCAACCTCCTCTGTGGCTGGCCCGAAACCGAGGGACTCTAATTTTTCCCAGATTCCGCAATAACGACATGAACAATTTCCTTGAGATCCCCGGCGGCATCACCGCTCCGCAAGCCTTCACCGCAGGCAGCCTTTTTGCTGGCATCAAGCCGACGAACCCGTCCAAGCCCGACATGGCGTTCATCTTCTCCACGGTTCCGGCCGTGGCGGCTGGGACGTTCACGACCAACACGATGAAGGCCGCGCCGGTGCGTGTCTCTCAGGCGAACATTCGCTCCGCGGAAACCCGGGCCATCGTCGCCAACAGCGGCAACGCGAATGCCTGCACCGGGGTCGTCGGGATTGATCACGCCAAGCGGATGACCAAGGCGACCGCCAAGGCGCTCGGGATCAAGGAACGCCAGGTGTTGGTCTGTTCCACGGGCCGCATCGGCGTGCCGCTGCCCATCGAGGCGATGGAGCAAGCCATCGCGCAATGCCCGCAAGCACTCGCCGCTGACGGCAGTCTGCGCGCGGCGCAAGCGATCATGACCAGCGACACCCACGCGAAGGAGATCGCGGTGGAACTGGAACTTTACGGCAAGCAGGTCCGCATCGGCGGCATCGCAAAGGGCGCGGGGATGATCGACCCGAACATGGCGACCATGCTCTCTTTCATCACCACAGACGCCGCGATCAGCAAGAAGCTGCTCCAGCAGGCCATCGCCGACGCGGTGGAACAATCCTTCAACCGGATCACCATCGACGGCGACATGAGCACCAACGACACGGTGCTGGTATTGGCCAACGGAGCGGCGGGCAACACGCCGTTGCGCGATGGCGAGCCGGAGTTCGACCGTTTCCAAAACGCGCTGAACCATGTCTGCTGCGCCCTGGCGAGGATGATCGTGGAAGACGGCGAGGGCGTGAGCAAATTTGTCACCGTGCAGATTCGCGGAGCCAAGAGCCGTCCCGACGCCCGGAAAGCCGCCGAAGCCATCGCCAACTCCACGCTCACCAAGTGCTGCTGGTATGGCGGCGATCCCAACTGGGGGCGCGTGATGGACGCCATCGGCTATTCCACAGCCAAGGTGCGCGAGGAAACCGTGGATATTTACTATGACGGGCTCATCGCGGTGCAAAACGGCACGGCGGCGGCGACCCCGTTCTCCAAGCTCAAGGAAGTCGTGGCAAACCAGCGCTTTACCATCACCGTCGATCTGCACATGGGCAAGGCCGACTACACGGTTTTTACCACCGACCTGACGACGGCCTACGTTGAGTTTAACATGGGCGAATAATTTTTGGATTGCGCCCGCAGCCCCGCGGCTTTCCAATCGCCGCTTTTCTTCCAACCTGACCCTCTTTGTTTTTTCCGATGTCCAACGTCTCTTATTTAGCTCGCACCGAATCGCTGATTGAAGCCCTCCCGTTCATGCAGAAGTATCGCGGCCAGCTTTTTGTCATCAAATACGGCGGCAGCGCGATGGAAGACGAGCACACCGTGGAGCGGCTGCTGCGGGACGTGGTGTTTTTGGAAGCCGTCGGCATCAACCCGGTCCTGATCCACGGCGGCGGCAAGGCGATCACCTCGCGGATGCGCGAAGCGGGCATCAAGGCGCGGTTTGTCAACGGTCTGCGGGTGACGTGCGAGCAGTCGATCCGGATCGTCGAGGAAGTCTTGAGCGGCACGATCAACCCAAAGATCGTCGAGACGATCAACGAGTTTGGCGGGCGGGCCGTGGGCATTCCCGGCAAAGAGGTTTTCCAAGTGACCAAGCTCCCCTTGCAGCGGGACGAAAAAGGCGAGGAAGTCGATCTCGGCTTCGTCGGCGACGTGGTGGGCGTGGAACTCGCGCAGATTCGCAAAGCCGTGGATGCCGAGACGGTTCCCGTGATTTCGCCCATCGGGCGGGATGCAAACGGCGCAGCCTTCAACATCAACGCCGACACCGCGGCGGGAGCCGTCGCGGCGGCGCTGGGCGCGGCGAAGATGATTTATTTGAGCGACGTGCCGGGGATCATGCGCGATCCCAAGGAAGCCGATTCGCTCATCTCGACCTTGTCCATTGAAGAAGTGCAAGGGTTGATCGAGGAGGGAATTATCGCCGGGGGGATGATCCCGAAGGTCGCCTCCGCCATGAGCGCCATCGAAAAAGGCGTGAAAAAAGTCCACTTCATCGACGGCCGCATCCAGCATTCGCTCTTACTGGAGGTGTTCACCAACACCGGCGTCGGCACCGAGATTGTGGCGTAAGAAAAAGCAAAAGAGATCAGGAACTCATGAAGTCAGGAATAAAAACAGAGAACTCACCGCTGATGCTGGAGAGCAACCTGAATCCAGGTTATGGAAGCCATTTTTGGAATGCCTCTTTTCCATCCCTTCCTGAGTTCCTGATGATTTCTTCTCTTCAGAGAGCCGCCTATTAGGAGTCAGAAATGGAAAGCACGACAGAGTTGTTCGATCAATACGTCATCCCGACCTACGGGCGGTTCCCGCTGGTTTTGGAACGGGGCGAAGGCTGCCGCGTCTGGGATGAACAGGGCCGGGAGTATCTCGATTTCGGGGCCGGCATCGCCGTCTGTTCCGTCGGGCACAGCCACCCGCGCGTCGCAGACGCCATGGCGCGCCAGGCTCGCAAACTCGTTCACACCTCCAATCTCTATTACACGCGCCCTCAAGGCGAATTGGCCAAACGGCTCGTCGGCTACACCGGCCACGCGGGCAAGGTGTTCTTTGCCAACTCGGGCGCCGAGGCCAACGACGGCTTGTATAAACTCGCGCGCAAATTCGGCAACGAAGCCCGTTCGCCGCTGCCGCGTCACGCCGCCGGAGAGGTGCTGGACTACGCGACGAACCGGTTTGAGATCCTCACCTTCGACGGCTCCTTCCATGGCCGCACGCTTGGCGGCATCGCCGCCACCGGGCAGGAGAAAGTCAAAAAGGGGTTCGAGCCGATCGCAGCCGGGTTCCGCCACGTTCCTTACAACGACGCGCCGGAATTGGGGCGCGCCATCGGGCCGGACACGGTCGCCATTTTGATGGAGCCGATCCAGGGTGAAATCGGCGTGCGCCCTGCGACGGTGCAGTTCTTGAAATCGGTCCGCAAAATTTGCGACGACCACGGCCTGCTCATGATGTTCGATGAAATCCAGTGCGGCCTCGGCCGGACGGGCGACTGGTGCGCCTGGCAAACACTGGCTGGCGAAGGGATCGTCCCCGACGCGATCAGTTGGGCCAAAGGGATCGCGGGCGGCTTCCCGCTCGGAGCGTTCTGGGTGCGCGACCGCAATATCGCGATGAAAGACGGCACCGAAATGAGCCTTGCGAACCTGCTCGGGCCCGGCACCCACGGCTCCACCTACGGCGGCACGCCGCTCGGTTGCGCGGTCGCCAACGAAGTGCTTTCCATCGTCGAAGAAGAAGGTCTGCTTGCGAATGCCCGCGAGATGGGCGCCTACGCCAAGGCCGCCATCGAAGGGTTGCGCTCGCCGCTCATCAAAGAAGTGCGGGGCGTCGGCCTCATGATCGCCTTTGAGTTGGTGGCGGACTATTCCGAACGCATCGGCGACCAGCGCGCGCCCAGTCTCGCGCTCATCGCCAAACTGCATCAGGCGGGGTTGTTGAGCATCCCCGCAGGCACCCACAACATCCGCTGGCTGCCGCCCTTGAATGTAACCCGGGCCGAAATCGACCGGGCCGTTGAAATCCTGCGCACCGCATTAGCCTGAACCTTGCAACTACCCATGAAGCACCTGCTCTCTCTTGAATCGCTCTCCGCGAGCGATATGGCGGAAATCCTTGCCCTCACCAAAACGCTCAAGGCGACGCGGGGCCATCACACCGAGCACCCTTTGCGCAACCAGTGCTGGGGGCTGATTTTCAGCAAATCGTCCACGCGCACGCGGGTCAGTTTTGAAGTCGGCATCCGTGAACTCGGCGGCGACGTTCTTTTCCTCAGCTCCAACGACATCCAGCTCGGGCGGGGCGAACCGATCAAGGACACCGCGCGCGTCATGGGCCGCATGTTGCACGGCGCGGTCATCCGCACGTTCGCGCAGAGCGACGTGGAGGACTTCGCCCGCTACGGCAACATCCCGACCATCAACGCCCTCACCGACGACGAGCATCCGTGCCAGATCCTGGCCGACCTGTTCACGATCGCGGAAAAGCTCGGCACCTACGAAGGCAAGACCATCACGTTCATCGGCGACGGCGCGTGCAACGTGCCGCGTTCGTGGATCTGGGCGGCCTCCAAGCTCAACTTCAAACTGCGCATCGCCGCGCCCAAACCGTTCCAGCCCGCGCCGGAACTGGTCGCCAAAGCGGGCGGCGACATCGTCGTCACCGACGACATCGTGGCGGCCGTCACCGGAGCCGACGTGCTCTATACCGACGTCTGGGTGAGCATGGGGATGGAAAAAGAGACCGAATACCGCCTCGCCCAGCTTGCGGGCTACCAGATCAACGCGGAGTTGCTCAAAAAGGCCGCGCCGGGCGCGCTGGCGATGCACTGTCTGCCCGCCTACCGGGGCAAGGAGATCACCGACGAAGTGGTGGAAGCCCACGCCGACACCATTTTCACCGAAGCCGAAAACCGGCTCCACGTGCAAAAGGCAATAATGACCTGGCTCTTGAAATAACGTTCCATGAAAACACCGATTCCAGGCGGTCTGCTGGTTGCCATTGAGGGAATCGACGGAACGGGCAAGTCCACCGTTGCCGCCATCCTCGCGCAATGGTGCGGAGAGCGCGGCCTCGCCTGCGTCTTCTCCAAAGAACCAACCAGCCTCTCCTACGGGCAGAAGCTCCGGGAATCGGCGGACACCGGGCGGCTTTCCATTGAAGAAGAGTTGGAGCTGTTCCGGCTCGACCGCAAAGAGCATGTCGAACGCAGCATCGGCCCGGCCCTGGCGGAAAACAACATCGTGATTTTGGACCGCTATTACTGGAGCAACGCCGCCTACCAGGGCGCGCGCGGCGTCGATTTCGACCAAATCATCGCAGCCAACGAAGCGATCGCCCCCGTGCCCGACTTGATCCTGTTCATGGATGTGGAAGTGCGCAGCGGCATCGGGCGCATCCACCGGCGCGGCGACGCGCAGAACGATTTTGAAGGGCTGGAGTCGTTGGAAAAAGCGCGGACGATTTTTCAAACACTGCACGAGCGGGGCGACCGGCCTTCGGTGCGGATCGACGCCAGCAAAGACCTCCGAGCCGTTTGCGCCGAAGCGCTGCGGGTGTTCAAGGATGCCGCGTGCAAGAAGATCATGAACGCCTCGCCGGTGCTGATTGCCAGCGCGGGCAGCGAGATGTTCGGCGGGCAGCAGGCCTAGGAAGATGGTGTCATCCCGAGCGCAGCGAGGGACCTCACAAGCCACCCCAAAATCGTGGCTTTTTCTGTTATGCGGAGCTTGGAATAGCTTGCGGGGTCCCTCACTGCGTTCGGGATGACAAGCATGTTGGCGGGGTCCGATCAACGGCACGAAAAAAGGCTCTCCTTGCGGAGAGCCTTTCTGAAATTGGGCTGCTGTGCGGCCTACGCCTCGGGCTTGGTCTTCGGCAGACCCATCACGCGCTGGTCGGCTTTCCAGGAACCGCGCTTTTTGAGGAGTTCGACGCGCTCGAAGCGCTTGAGGACGTTGCGTTTCACCGTAATGGTGCTGGCACCTTTGAGGCTGCGATGTTGGGACATAATAAAAAGGTCTAAATGCGGTTAAAATCTTTCCCGGACGAACGGGAGCGGAAAAACTAGACGGCTCGCCCACGGAAGGCAATGCAAATGTTTGGGAATTTACTTCGACGTCAGCGCGGCGCGCTCGTTGCTGGCCCCGGATTTCTCCAAATAATAGTCGTAGCCGCCGGGATACGGGTAGAGCTGGCCCGAATGGACATGGATCACCTTGGTGGCCAGTTTGCGGATGAAATGGACATCGTGGGAGATGAAAACCAGCGTTCCTTCGTAGCAGGCGAGCGCGAGGATGAGCGATTCGACGCTGTGAATGTCGAGGTGGGTCGTCGGCTCGTCCATGAGAAGGAGGTTCGGCGGGTCCACCAGGAATTTGATAAGGTTGAGGCGACTCTTCTCGCCGCCGCTCAGGATACCGGTCTTCTTGTAAATCTCGTCCTTGCGGAACAGGAAAGAGCCGAGAATGCCGCGCGCTTCGTCCTCGCGGATGTTCGGGGCGCTGTCCATGACCTCTTCGAGCACGGTCTTGTTCGCGTCGAGCGTATCGGCGCGGTGCTGGCTGAAGTAGCCGATCTTGGCGTTGTGGCCAAGTTTGCGCTCGCCCTTCTGGAATTCGAGAACCCCGGCGAGGATTTTCAATAACGTCGATTTGCCCGCGCCGTTGGGGCCGACGAGCACGGTGCGCTCGCCGCGTTCAATCGTGAGATCGACGCCGTCATAAACCCGGTGATCGCCGTAGGCCATGTGGATACCCTCCAGCGTGATCGCCCGCTGTCCGCCTCGTGGGGGCTGGGGAATGTTGAAGCGGAACGGTTTGCGGGGCGGGATCGGTTTCTCGATCTTGTCCATCCGCTCGATCTGCTTGAGCTTGCTCATCGCCTGCGAAGCCTTGGAAGCGACCTGTCGAAACCGCTCGTAGAACTCTTGCAGCGCGCGGATTTCCTTTTGCTGGTTGTTGTAGGCGGCGAGCTGCTGGTCGTAGTTGGCCTCGCGCTGGCGCAGGAAATCCGAGTAATTCCCCGTATAGGAAAGGAGCCGCATTTCGTTGATCTCGTAAACGGTCTCGATGATCTCGTCCATGAACTGGCGGTCATGGGAAATGAGCAGGATCGCGCCGGAATAGGTCTTCAAATATTCCTGGAGCCAGAGCAG
>JBAXCI010000014.1:0-21581 GCA_037141555.1 Verrucomicrobiota bacterium
TTCGGCGCCGTCGAGCTTGGGAGCGAAGCCGCCTTCGTCACCGATGGCGGTGGAAAGTCCGCGAGCCTTGAGCACGGCCTTGAGGGCGTGGAAAACTTCGGTCCCCTGGCGAAGCGCTTCGGAGAAGCTCTTGGCGGTTTTGGGGATGATCATAAATTCCTGGAAATCGATCGGAGCGTCGGAGTGAGCGCCGCCGTTGAGGATGTTCATCATCGGCACGGGGAGGACCTTGGCGTTCGGTCCGCCGATGTATTTGAAGAGCGGAATCCCGAGTTCGGCGGCGGCGGCGTGGGCCGTGGCCAGGGAAACGCCGAGGATGGCGTTTGCGCCGAGCTTGGATTTGTTGGGGGTGCCGTCGAGTTCGATCATCGTCTTGTCGATGGTGATCTGGTCGAGGGCGTCGAAGCCTTCGAGGGCGGGAGCGATGACATTGGTGATGGCTTCAACGGCCTTCAGGACGCCTTTGCCGCCGTAACGGGCCTTGTCGAGGTCGCGGAGTTCCCACGCTTCGTGCTCGCCGGTGCTGGCGCCACTCGGCACAGCCGCGCGGCCCACGGCGCCGCTCACGAGTTTCACGTCGACTTCAACAGTTGGGTTGCCGCGGGAATCGAGGATTTCGCGGGCGATGATTTCGGAGATGTATGACATAAGATGTTCGTCTGGTTTTAAGAAAGAGCGGGCAGTGTTGAGGGAGGGGCCGGGTTCGGTCAATTCTTTTTGTGCTGGAAATGAGCCTGCGCGCCTTGCAATGTGTCGGAAAACCAGACAAAACAGTCATGATCCTCGATTCCTTAGCCCATTGCGCCGAATATATTGCTCTTCACCCGCTCTTCCCTGCGGCGTTCGATTATCTGAAAGCGTTTGACCCGAACACGCCCGACGGCAAATACGAGATCGACGGCAAGCGGCTCTACGCCATGGTCCAGCGTTACACCACCGCGCCCGAGGAGGCGAAGGCGTGGGAAGCGCACCAGGTTTACGGCGACATCCAGTTCATCGTCTCGGGCCGCGAAAAAATCCTCTACGCGCCGGTGGGCGAGCTGCAATCGGCCGCGCCCTACAACCCAGAAAAGGACGTGGAGAAATACACCAACGAAGGCGTGAAAAATGTGACAGCGGCGGTGATTCCCTCCGGGTTCTTTGGCGTTTACCTGCCGCAAGACGGACATAAACCGGGCTGCATGGTGGATGGGGCCGAGCCGATCGTGAAGGTGGTCATCAAATTCCAGGTTCGATAGGGCTGCCGCGACGTTACTCGCCTAAATACGCTTCGATCACCCGCCGGTCGTTGCGGATCTCCTCCGGCGTGCCTTCGGCGATTTTCACCCCGTAGTCGAGCACGGCGATCCGTTCGCAAATGCTCATCACCACCCGCATGTCGTGCTCCACGAGCAGCACCGCGAGTTGGAATTTTTCCTGCGTGAACTGGATCAGCCGCATGAGTTCCACCTTCTCCGTCGGGTTCATCCCCGCCGCAGGCTCGTCCAAGAGCAGCAACTTGGGCCGCGTAGCGAGTGCCCGAACGATCTCCAACCGCCGCTGATCGCCATACGGCAACGCCGTGCATTCGGCATCGCGCAGATGGTCGAGGTGGAAAATAGCGAGCAGTTCCTCCGCCATCGCCTCGACCTCCTGCTCTTCGCGCCGAAACGCCGCTCCTCGCCAGAGCGCGTGGGAGATGCCGTGCCGCAGGTGCATATTGCAAGCCGCGCGGACGTTGTCGAAAACCGTGAGCGAGCCAAAGAGCCGGATGTTCTGAAACGTCCGGGCGATTCCGCGCGCGGTGATCTGGTAGGGGCGGCGGCCCACCACGGAATGGCCCTCGAAGCGGATGTCGCCGTCGGTGGGTTGGTAGACTCCCGTAATGAGATTAAACACCGTGGTTTTGCCCGCGCCGTTGGGGCCGATCAAGCCGACGAGTTCCCCCTGGCGGATGGAGAGATTCAGCTCCGAGACGGCTTTCAAGCCGCCAAACTGCACGGTGCAACGGTCCACTTCCAGCAACGGCTTCATTGTGCAAGCCTCCCCTTGAGCCATTTCGTCAGCTTTCCGCCCCCGGAGAAGAGCCCTTGGGGACGCGTGAGCATCAACCCGATCAAGAGCAGCGAGTAAAGAATCATCCGGTTTTGCACAATCTCGCGCACCGAACCGGGGAGCGCTTCCCAACCGGCCAACGCCCGCAACCCTTCCGGCAAGATCGTCAGCAAAATGGCGGCGAGGATCACGCCGGGCGTATTGCCCATGCCGCCGAGGATCACGATCACCACAATATCCACCGAGCGCAGAAACCCGAATCCCTCGGGGTGGATGAACTGCTTGAAATGGGCATACAGGCCGCCCGCGACCCCGGCGAAAAACGCCGCCACCACAAACGCGATCACTTTGTATTTCGTCGTGTTGATCCCCATCGCCTCCGCCGCGATCTCGTCATCGCGCACCGTCAGGAATCCACGCCCGTAGGTCGAGTGGACCAGAAGCACCACCACATAAACGGTCAGCGCGGCAGCCAGATACGTTCCGAAAAGCCCCGTCCGGCTCGGGACCGAGAGCCCGCGCGAGCCGCCCACCGCCTCGGTGTTCTGGATGAGCACGCGGATGATCTCGCCGAACCCGAGCGTCACGATGGCCAGATAATCGCCCTTGAGCCGCAGCGACGGCACGCCCACCGCAAACCCCGCCAGCGCCGCGCCCAGTCCGCCCGTCACCAGCGCGACCACAAACCAGGCTCCGCAAAACAACGTCGCCGATGCGCTCACATACGCGCCGACCGCCATGAACCCCGCGTGCCCCAGCGAAAACTGCCCCGTGTAACCGTTGACCAAATTCAAGCTCACGCCCAACACGATGTTGATGCCGATCATGATGATCACATCGAAATAATACGGATTGATCGCCCCTTGGAACCGCGAAGCGGCCCAGCAGAGCAGCGTGAACAAGATCAACCAGGTCTTTGGGCGATGCATCAGACCTTCTCCTTCTCCGCCCGCCCGAGCAGGCCATTCGGTTTGAACAGCAAAATCAAGATCAAGACCGCAAAGGCAATCGCGTCGCGGTACATCGGCGAGACGTAGCCCACCACCAAGGTTTCGAGCACGCCCAGGATGATCCCGCCCAGCACCGCGCCGCCAAGATTGCCGATGCCGCCCAGCACCGCCGCCACAAACGCCTTGATGCCCGGCAGGATGCCCATCAGCGGGTCGATGCTCGGGTAGTTGATCGCGTTGAGAATCCCCGCCGCAGCCGCCAGCGCAGAGCCGAGCCCGAAGGTGAACGAGATAATCACGTCGTTGTTGATCCCCATGAGCGAGGCCGCCACGGGATTATACGAAAGCGCCCGCATCGCCGTGCCCATCTTGGTTTTCATGACGATGAACCGGAGCACCACCAGCAAAATGAGCGTCACGACGAGCACCACGGCTTGGTTGACCATCACCGTCAGATCGCCCAGCCCTTCAATCGCGCGATCCGGCAAAATTTCGGGGAATGACTTCGGGTCCGCCCCGAAGATATATTGCCCGAAGTTTTCCAAGAAGATCGAAACGCCGATGGCGGTGATGAGCACCGTCAACCGGGGGCGCTTGCGGAGCGGTTTGTAGACCAGTTTTTCAATCAGAATGCCGAGCGCCGCGCAAAGCGCCATCGAGAGCAGCAACACCGCAAACGCCCCCGCCGAACTGCTCCAGCTAAAGACCGTCGCATCCTTCCCCTGTGGGATCACTTTCCAGACCCAAGGCGCGAGGTAATACCCGGCGAACGCCCCCACCATATACACGTCCCCATGGGCGAAATTGATAAATTTGAGCACCCCATAAACCATCGTGTAGCCCAGAGCGATCAAGGCGTAGATCGAGCCGAGCGAAAGGCCGTTGATAAGCTGCTGTAAGAATTCAGTCACGATGGAGTTGAGTGCGGGAGAAGTTGAGAGTTGAGAGCCGCTGTAGTCAAGACTCCTACTCGTAATGCGTCCACATTCGGATCACTTTGACGGTTTTTTCCGCTAAATAAACCTGATAAACTAAACGATGCTGGATATTGATCCGGCGGGAAAACGCTCCCTCCAAGTCGCCCACAAGCTTTTCATAAGGAGGCGGATTTTGAAACGGATCCTCAGCCAGAACCTCCAAAAGGCGCTGCGCCTGCGGCTTTAAATTAGACGAAGCAATCTTTCGCGCATCCTTTTGCGCTTGCTTCGTGAAAACGACCGACCAACTCACCAGCCGGGATTGGTGGAGGTTTTATCGAGGGATTCCTTCATGCCCTTGCGGATGGAATCACGCATTCCGGGGATGGAAACAAGGTGCAGCGTTTCCTGAATGCTCCGCCAATCCTCCTCCGAAACAAGAATCGCATTGGAACGCTTGCCGGTGATCTGAATCGGCTCGTGAGAAATCTGCATCATGTCCAAAAGCTGATAAAGCTTGGAGCGCGCAAGAGTGACCGTCAAAGAAGTCATAGGGAAAGCGTACGGGAATACGTGCGGCTTGTCAAGGAACTTCAAAAGAAGCAATTAGACACTTTTGAAATCCTGAATCTTTGCGCGAATCAGTTCATCAACCTCAGTAATACTCCCGAAAGTTATCCTTTCGAACGGAAGCCAATTGAACACCCCGGGGCCTTGAAAGAGCAAAAAACCATCAAGAAAGCGCCGTGCAGAAGTAAAGACAGCCCAATCCAACCTTGTCTCGCCCGTGTCCCATTTTGAGGTGAATCCTTCGGTCGATAAATGAATATGCACTCGCTTGTTCCTGAATGGAGACTTTCGGAAGCGCCTCACCATTAACCACTCGTCGATTCGCTGGGCAAACAGGAGCACAGCAAAGAAAATGCCAAGAACCGCAATGGCTCCAAGCGCAGGGAGAAAAGCACAGTGGGCTATTAATAGGACCATCAATCCAAGCAGAACCACAGCCAGCACAACCTTCAAAACCAACCACCATAGCGCCCAAGGCCGACTGCGCCGATATATCCGAAACATCTCAACGAGAAACTCGTCGGAAAATAGGAATTCAAATTCTACCATTGGATTCCTCCCCTACGGTTCCACGTTTTCCACGAACTTAAACCCGCCCCCTCCCACCATCTGCACCACCGCCGGTTTGCTCGCGTTGCGGTTGGCATCCAGCGTGATCTTCCCGGTCACGCCTTGGAAATCCTTCGTTTGCGAAATCGCGTTGCGCAACGCCCCGTTCTCCGTCCCTCCTGCGCGCTTGATCGCCTCGGCGAGAATCCGCACGCTATCGTAGCCGAGCGCCGCCTGGCAGTCGGGCACCGAGCCATACTTCGCCTTGTATTTCTGGATAAACCCTTGGACCACCGGGTCTTGATTATCCGAGGAAAAATGGCTCGAAAAATAGCAGCCATCGAGCGAAGTCCCGGCCACCTTCAAGAGCGAGTCCCCTTCCCAACCGTCGCCCCCGAGGAACGGAGCCTTCACCCCGAACTGCCGCGCTTGCCGCGCGATCAACGCCACCTCGTTGTAATAGCCGGGGAGAAAAACGACATCCGGCTTGGCGGACTTGATTGAGGTCAACTGAGCGCGGAAATCCTTGTCCCCGCTGCTGTAGCTCTGCTCTTTGATAATCTGCCCGCCGTTCTTGGTGAACACCTCGCGGAAATACTGCGCCAGCCCCTTGCTGTAATCCTGCTTCTCGTCCGTCAGGATGGCGGCTTTTTTGAGCCCTTTCGCCAACGCAAATTTCGCCATCACCGTCCCTTGGAACGAGTCCATAAAGCAGCAGCGGAAAATGTAATCGCCGATCTCTGTCACCTTCGGATTCGTCGAGCCCGGCGAAATCATCGGAATCTTGTTCTCCTGGCAAATCGGCCCGCCTTCGAGCGAACGCGACGACGCAAACTCACCCAAAATGGCCACCACCTTGTCGTTGGCGATCAGCTTGCGCACGATCGTCGCCGACTCGCCGGGCGTCGAGCGGTCGTCCTCGACGATCAGCTTGAGCGACTTGCCCAATACCCCACCCGCCTTGTTGATCTCCTCGATCCCAAGCAGGATCGCGTTATTGGTCGAAATTCCGTAACTGGCCTGCCCGCCGGTCAGCGAGGCGTATTCGCCCACTTTGATTTCGTCCTGCGCGGTGGCGGCGACGCCCAGCGCGAACAGGGCGGTTAAGAGGAGAGGAATCCGTTTCATAATAAGAGTCGGTTGCTGGAAGTTAGCTCGCAATGCTACGAGGGAAAGCGAGTATTGCCAATCGGGAAAAGCAGCAAACCCAGGGCAAATTGACGCGCGCGGCGGCTATTTGTGATTTTTTTCACAAGCAATGAAGAAAACGCTTGGTTTCCCCCCCGGTTTTCCTGTATTCGCATCCCTGCAAAGCACGCCATATCGCGGCGGCCATCCTACTCCTCGCAATCGGGGGGCAGGATTCCGCAAAAAACGGAGTGTCCCCACAGGGCGCGTCGCCTAGATAAAGCGTGTTACTTTGCCCGGTCAAATGGCCGGTCTGATTGTCATAACGTGAAAGCCATCATCTCCTTCTACCAATCGTCAATCGGAAAGAAATGGATCGTAGCCCTCACCGGCCTTGTGCTGGTCGGCTTCGTAACCGGTCACATGATCGGCAACCTCCAGATCTTTCTCGGTCAGGAACCGCTCAACAAATACGCTGCATTCCTCCAGGGCCTCGGAGAACTTCTCTGGGTCATCCGCGGAGTCATGCTCGCCTGTCTTGGCATCCACATCGTCACCACGGTGTTGCTGGCCATTCAGAACAGCGCCGCTTCGCCGCAGAAATACGCGGTGAACAACCCTCAAGCCGCCACAATCGCCGCCAAGACGATGATTATCAGCGGGTTGATCGTCCTTTCCTTCCTCATCTTCCACCTGCTGCACTTCACCGTGTTGGCCATCCATCCTGAATGGCAGAACTGGGAAGACGAACTCGGCCGCCACGACGTCTACTCGCTCGTGATCGCCGGATTCCAAAATCCGCTCGCCACCGGCTTCTACCTGCTGGGCCTCTTCCTGCTGTGCATGCACTTGAGCCACGGCATCCAGAGCTTCATCCAAACCCTGGGTGTTCGTTCCCGCAAGATCGCCGAACCGCTCTCCACCGCCAGCCCTTACCTGGCAGGCCTCATCTTCCTCGGATACGCCTCCATTCCAGTGGCATCCATCATCGGCTTAATCAAACCCCTTCACTAACATGGCCACGCTCGATTCCAAAATTCCATCCGGCCCGCTTGAGAAGAAGTGGGAAAAACACAAGTTTGAAAGCAAACTCGTCAACCCGGCCAACCGCCGGAAGTACACCGTCATCATCGTCGGCAGCGGCCTCGCGGGCGCTTCCGCCGCCGCCAGCCTTGGCGAGATGGGTTACAACGTAAAATGCTTCTGCTATCAGGACAGCCCCCGCCGGGCGCACTCGATCGCAGCCCAGGGCGGCATCAACGCCGCGAAAAATTACCAGAACGACGGCGACTCCACCTATCGCCTCTTCTACGACACCATCAAAGGCGGCGACTTCCGCGCCCGCGAAGCCAACGTCTATCGCCTGGCCGAAGTCAGCGCGTCCATCATCGACCAGTGCACCGCGTTGGGCGTTCCCTTCGCCCGTGAATACGGCGGCCTCCTTGCCAACCGCTCCTTCGGCGGCGCGCAGGTGTCCCGCACCTTCTACGCACGCGGCCAGACCGGCCAGCAACTCCTCATTGGAGCCTACTCCGGCCTCTGCGCGCAGATCGCCGCGGGCAGCGTCACCATGTATCCGCGCACCGAAATGCTCGACCTCGTCACCGTTGACGGCCATGCCAAAGGCATCGTCGTTCGCGACATGGTCACCGGCAAAATCGAAGCGCACGCAGGCGACACCGTCATCCTCGCCACCGGCGGCTACGGCAACGTCTTCTATCTCTCCACCAACGCCAAAGGGTGCAACGTCACGGCAACGTGGCGAGCCCACAAAAAAGGCGCGTTCTTCGCCAACCCGTGCTACACGCAGATCCACCCGACCTGCATCCCGGTTCATGGCGACTTCCAGAGCAAGCTGACCCTCATGAGCGAGTCGCTCCGCAACGACGGCCGCGTCTGGGTTCCCAAGAAAAAGGAAGATTGTGGTAAGCCTCCCGGCGAGATCGCGGAAGAAGACCGCGACTACTACCTCGAGCGCAAATACCCGAGCTTCGGCAACCTCGCCCCGCGTGACATCTCCTCGCGCGCCGCGAAACAAGTCTGCGACGAAGGCCGCGGCATCGGCTCCACCAAGCTCGGCGTTTACCTCGACTTCAGCGCCGCCATCAAGCGCCTGGGCGAGAACGTCATCCGCGAACGCTACGGCAACCTCTTCGACATGTATCACAAGATCACAGGCGAAGACGCTTACAAAGTGCCCATGCGCATCTTCCCCGCCGTGCACTACACGATGGGCGGCCTCTGGGTGGACTACAACTTGATGTCCAACCTGCCCGGCCTCCACGTCATGGGCGAAGCAAACTTCAGCGACCACGGCGCGAACCGCCTCGGCGCGAGCGCACTCATGCAAGGGTTGGCCGACGGCTACTTCGTCCTGCCCTACACCATCGGCAACTATCTTACCACGCAGAGCGGCAAGAAAGTCACCACCGATCACCCGGAGTTCGTCAAAGCCGTCGAAGAAGTCAAAGCCCGCACGGAGAAACTCCTCTCCATCAAAGGCAAACGCTCCGTCGACTCCTTCCACCGCGAACTCGGCCTTCTCCTCTGGGAAAAATGCGGCATGGGCCGCACCGAGGCGAGCCTCAAGGAAGCCCTGGCCAAGATCCCGCAAATCCGCGAGGAATTCTGGAAAAACGTCAACGTCCTCGGCGAAGGCAACGACCTCAACCAGTCGTTGGAAATGGCCGGTCGCGTTGCCGACTTCCTCGAATTCGGCGAACTGATGTGCCTCGACGCCCTCAAGCGCAACGAATCCTGCGGCGGACACTTCCGCGAGGAATACCAATTCGAAGACGGTGAAGCCAAACGCGACGACGAAAACTTCGCACACGTCGCCGCTTGGGAATACGTCGGCGAAGTCGCCAACTCCGTCCGTCACATCGAACCGCTCAACTACGAGAACGTCCACCTGGCTGTCCGCAGCTACAAATAACCATGTCTGACTCACTGAATCTGACCTTGAAAGTCTGGCGTCAAAAGAACGCCAGCACGCCCGGCAAGTTCGTCGAATACGCCGCGAAGGGCATCCCCACGGATTGCTCCTTCCTGGAAATGCTCGACATCGTGAACGAGACCCTCGTTCAGCAGAATATCGAACCCGTCGCATTCGACCACGATTGCCGCGAAGGCATCTGCGGTATGTGCTCGCTCGTCATCAACGGCGTCGCCCACGGTCCGGAACGCGCCACCACCACCTGCCAGCTTCACATGCGGCACTTCAAGGACGGCGACACCATCTACATCGAGCCGTGGCGCGCAGGTGCGTTCCCGCTCATCAAAGACCTGATCGTCGACCGTTCAGCGTTCGAACGCATCCAGCAATCCGGCGGCTTCATCACCGCCCGTGCCGGTTCCGCTCCCGACGCGAACTCCGTGCCGATCGCCAAGCAGAACGCCGACTCCGCCATGGACGCCGCCGCCTGCATCGGCTGCGGCGCGTGCGTCGCCGCGTGCCCCAACTCGTCCGCGATGCTCTTCGTCGCCGCCAAAGTCTCCCACCTGGCCCTGCTTCCGCAAGGTCAGCCCGAGCGGACCCGGCGCGCGCTCAAGATGGTCACGACGATGGACAAAGAAGGGTTCGGCAACTGCACCAACTACTACGAGTGCGAAGCCGTCTGCCCGGCGGAAGTCAAATCGTCGTTCATCTCGATGCTCAACCGGGAATACGTCTTCGCGGCAGCGCGCGACGCCGTCTCGGTGATCTAAGAAACGAACCTCGGTCATTTAAAAGAAGCGGAAAAACGAAAGTTTTTCCGCTTCTTTTTTTGGTGCGTCCCTCTCCCACTTGGGTGGGCGCCCCCGCGCCATTGCGTCATCAGATCACGCAAAGACGCAAAGGCGCGCGTTGCCATCAAGGCTCCAGCCTCGCCCAAAGCGGCGTCAAGCCGCCGCAGTCCAAAACGCTACGTGATCTCCCTCGCCGTCTCTTTGCGTGAAGTAAAAAAATCTGCAATACCGCTCAGTATCGCGCCATCGCCGGGTCCACTTCGCGCGCCCATGCCGCGATGCCTCCCTCGACATTGGAGAGCTTTGCAAACCCTGCTTCTTTGAGGATTTGGAGCGCTTTGGCGCTGCGAATGCCCGCTTTGCAGAGCAACGCAATTTCTCCCGTGCGGTCCAACTCATCCACGCGCGAAGGGAGGCTGCCCAGCGGAATGAGCTTGGCCCCGGGAATATGACAAATATCCCACTCAAACGGCTCGCGCACATCCAACAGCAAAAACCGCTCGCCCGCATCGAGCTTCGCTTTCAACGCGGTGACAGAAAGCGTCCCCTCACCGGCACCCGCGCCGGAAGGAATCCCGCAAAAGCGGTCGTAATCAATGGGCGCGGTGATCGAAGGATGCTCGCCGCAAACCGGGCAATGGGGATCTTTGCGGAGCTTGAATTCGCGGAACTTGAACTTGAGCGCGTCAAAATGAATCAGGCGTCCGACGAGCGGTTCGCCGATGCCCAGGATCAGCTTGATTGCCTCGATCGCCTGCATGGTTCCGATCACCCCCGGCAGTACGCCCAGCACGCCGCCTTCGGCGCAGGCGGGCACGCTCCCGGCGGGCGGAGGCTCGGGCAGCATGCAGCGATAACACGGTCCGCCAAGATGCGGCGCGAAGACGGAACATTGCCCCTCGAACCTCAAAATGGAACCGTAAATGTTCGGCTTTTTAAGGAATACGCAAATGTCGTTTGAGAGATAGCGGGTGGAAAAATTATCCGTCCCGTCGAGCACCACGTCATAACTCGCGGCGATGCCCATTGCGTTTTCTGCGCAGAAATAGGTGTCATAAAGCTCCACTTGGACAAGCGGATTGATCTCCCGCAAGCGGTCGCGGGCGGAATCGAGTTTTTTGCGTCCGACGTCGCCGGTGCCGTGAAGGATCTGGCGTTGGAGATTGGAGACATCGACGTTGTCGGCATCAACCAAGCCGATCCGCCCCACACCCGCCGCAGCAAGATAGAGAGCAATGGGCGAACCCAGCCCGCCCGTCCCAATGCAAAGAACGCTGGCCGCCTTGAGCCGCCGCTGCCCCTCGGCCCCGACCTCGGGCAATGCAAGGTGACGCGCATAACGCGCCAGTTCACCGTGAGTTAAGCTTGGCGATTCCAAGAAATTATTTTACGCGCAGCTTGAACGAAGCCTTCTGTCCAACGCTGGAAATTCCGGCCGCTTTGCCTTCCGTTTTGATTTTCTTCGCGACGGTGGCTGTTGAAGTGCCGAGTTTATTGGCGATGGCACTGTAGTTGGTGGCTCCGCCCTTGATGGCCTCCGCGACCTGCTGGATGGTGACGCTGGTCCTGGCTTTGCGCGTTTTTGCCGAAGGCGCTTCGCCGGACATTTTCTCGATCTGGCTTTGCAACTCCACCACCAAGGCGCGCGCTTCGGCGAGTTTCACCTTCAGCTCCAAAACCGCCCGATGTTTTAATTGTTCGATTTGCCGTTGAAGATCTTCGATTTGCTCAGTAGCGCCGCTGGATATGGAGTTGGACATAGTTCAATATATAAAGCTCAAAGGAAACCGGAAGGTCAATCAGAATAAGGATACTATCGACAATGCCAGCGCGACCCCACAATGATTACAGAGGAGTCTCCGTAAAAACCCGGACCATATGGATAATAAGAGTAAGGACGATAAGCACCGAAAGGATACCAGCCGCCGCCGTCATAATACGGATACGGCCCGGCATAGAGCCGCGGAGCAAACAAAGCAGGCGTTTCCAGAAGATAATCCGTGATTTCGCGGCTCACCTTGGCTTGGTTCAAACGGGCAAGCGCTTGTTTATCCAAAGAATAAATTGCGCGCGTGGAATAGAGATAACGAACAACAAGCCGGGGCGGCACCTGGCGTTGGGATAATTCGATAATATCGCTTAATGTTAATATCTCTCCCCGAACCATTCTGTCACAAACCACAGGAGACACATTATGTTGCAGTAGTGTGTTGCGTTCCGAACGATTGATCGCCGCGCATCCCGCGAGCAAGCCGAGAGCGCAAAGTGTGATAATACAATGGGGCCATTTCATATTCATTTGGAGTAACGCCGCACCAGCCTGCGTTCAATAAAAATCTTACACCCCTTCTCCCGGATTACCTCCCCGCCTTGCGAAGGAAGCCCGGCATAGCGTCTGAATCGCCCGGGAACATCACCACGTAACTGTTCTCATCCTCAGTCCAGGCAGCCACGGCCCATTCCTCTTGCTGAAAAATGCGCCGCTTGCCTTTCTCGATGCCGTTTTTTAGATCCGCAGCCCGGAACACCAGCATTCGCGCGTTTTGTTTCTCGAACGCAACCTCGGCCATCAGGATTCCCTCGTGTTCGAAAACCCGGCCGCCAATCACCTTCGCTTTTTGCAGTTTCCGGGGAACCGCATAGCCTTCAAAGCCTTTGAGGACAAACCAGTCGTCGAGTTTTCCGGCTTCCGTGGGGGCCATCTCCTCAAATCCAGGCCCTTTTGCCGCCGCTTCCTGTTCCACCAATGCCACAACGGTATCTTTGCCGGGGAAATCGCCCATCCGGGTCTGGGTCAAATAAATAAGCACTCCGGCCACCACCAATACCGCAAGCGCAATCGCCAGCACCGCAGGCTGCAAAACCAGCGCGCGCAAACTCATCTTTGGGTGAACAGCGGGCGTCAGGCGCGCGAGCTCTTCCGGCATCTCCAGCCGCTCGATCTCCTTGTGCCATTGCAAATCCGCCGCAATCTGCGACGCCAGTTCCGCATTGGCGGCCTCGGCGCGCGCGGCCTTGGCGACCTTGGCCGAGTCTCCGCCCCAAGGGCGATGCACGCGCAACAGCGCGTTTTCGGGAAAAGCCGCGCCATGCACAAGGCCGTTGCGGGCTTGGGCCAGCGATTGAGCAAAAGCGGCGCCGCCGAGCCCCAGCATTTCAGCCATCTCTTCCACGCTGCCCTCAAGGCAATGGAAAACCGCGAAAACAGTCCGGCTTGGTTCGGCCAACGCGGCAACCCGGCTCGGAAAAAACGCGGAATCGGCGGCAACGGCTGGGTTCGCCTGCTGCCATTTGAGGGCGCGCGAGCGGATTTGCCGCACGATCCACATATTGCGGCGTTCCTGGCTGCGCAGTTGCGCCAGTTCGTCGGGAGCGACGGCAAAGATTTCCTTTAAAATCGCCGCAGCAGCAGCGGGATCGCCGGTCCACAACAGGGCAAGCCGGTACCAACCGGCATCGGGTTCCGATGCAGGCTGCGAACGCTGAACAGGGAGGGGACGTTCCACTGCTTGCAAGCCTAGTGCCCTCCCCCCATGTTAGGCAACAGATTGTTGACCCTCGACACGCTAAAAAATCCGTGAAATTCTATCCCCTTACTCCAACACGCCAGCCATTATCGTGAAACCAGTTCAACACATCCTCTTCGTCTGCACCGGGAACATCTGCCGCAGCCCCATGGCGGAAGGATTGCTGCGAAAAATGGTCCAAAACCGCAACGACATCGAGGTCGCCTCTGCCGGGATCAGCGCTGCGGCGGGATTCCCAGCCAGTGCCAACTCCGTCTCCGCCTTGCGTCCCGTGGGCGCGGATCTCTCCCGTTTCCGCAGCCAGCCGCTCACGGAAGCGCTGGTGGAAAAAGCCGATTACATTTTTGCCATGACTCGCGGGCATCTGGATGTCATTTTGACGTTCTTCCCTGAAGCCGCAGAGAAAACCTTCCTCGTGACGGAGTTCATGACCGGCCCGGAAAGGCGCTCGGATATCCCCGACCCGATCGGCCAGGGACCGGACGTTTACATCCAGTGCCGCAACCGAATCCAAAACGCGCTTCCCAGCATTTTAGCCTTCATCAACAAATCCAAGCCTCAGTCCAAGCACATGACCACACCAGCCACAGCCACGCGCCAGCCTCTCCGCATCGCCATCGCCGCCGATCACGGCGGGTTTGAACTCAAAAAGGCCGTCCACGCCCACCTTTCCGGCAAAGGACTTCCCGTGGCCGATTTCGGAGTGTTCACCCCGGAATCCGTGGATTACCCGGATTTCGCGGCGCACGTCTGCAACGAGGTCATCGCCGGCAAGGCCGATTGCGGCATCCTCATTTGCACCAGCGGCATCGGCATGAGCATCGCGGCCAACCGTTTCCCACAGATCCGCGCCGCCCTGGTGGACAACGCCGAAGACGCCGCCATCACGCGTATGCACAACAACGCCAACGTCCTCTGCCTCGGCTCCAAGGGGGCTGTGCTCGATAGCGTGAAAAAAATCGTCGATACGTTCCTCGGCTCCCCATTCGAAGGCGGCAACCGCCACGAACGCCGCGTCTGCAAACTCGGCCACGTCGGCGAGGAATTCCAGGCAGGCGGCAGCATCACCAAGGTTGATCCCGAGATCGCCAAAGCCATCGCCGAAGAAGGCGCCCGGCAGTTTGAAAACATCGAGTTGATCGCCTCCGAAAATTTCACCAGCCGCGCCGTCATGGAAGCGCAAGGTTCCTGCCTCACCAACAAATACGCCGAAGGCTACCCCGGCAAGCGTTGGTACGGCGGGTGCGAACATGTCGACGTTGTCGAACAGCTCGCCATCGACCGCGCCAAGGCGCTCTTCGGCGCCGAACACGCCAACGTCCAGCCCCACTCCGGCAGCGGAGCCAACATGGCCGTCTATTTCTCCGTGCTCCAACCGGGCGACCGCATCCTGGCCATGAACCTCGCCCACGGCGGTCACCTCACCCACGGGCATAAAGCGAACTTCTCGGGCAAATTCTTTGAGATCAGCGCGTATGGCGTCCATCCCGAAACCGAAACCATCGACTACGACGCCCTCGCGGCACAAGCCCTCGAAGTGCAGCCGAAGATGCTCGTTGTCGGAGCTTCCGCCTACCCGCGCGTGATCGACTTCAAGCGGATGCGCGAGATCGCCGACTCGGTTGGCGCGATGCTCTTCGTCGACATGGCCCACATCGCAGGCCTCGTCGCGGGCGGCCTCCACCCGAGCCCCGTGCCCTACGCCGACTTCGTCACCACCACCACGCACAAGAGCCTGCGCGGGCCTCGTGGCGGCATCATCCTTTGCAAAGAGCAGTACGCCAAGGCCATCGACTCCCAGGTGTTCCCCGGCATCCAGGGGGGACCGCTCATGCACGTGGTCGCGGGCAAAGCCGTCTGCCTCTACGAAGCGCTGCAACCGTCCTTCAAGAACTACGCGCAGCAGATCGTCAGCAACGCCAAGGCCCTCGCCGTTCAGCTCACCCACCACGGTTACCGCCTCGTCTCCGGCGGCACGGACAACCACCTCATGCTTGTCGATCTGCGGCCCAAGGGTCTCAACGGCAAAGTCGCCAGCGAAACGCTCGACAAAGCCGGGATCACCGTCAACAAAAACGGCATCCCGTTTGACACCGAGAAAATCACGCTCACCGGCGGCATCCGCATCGGCACCCCGGCCGTCACCACGCGCGGGATGAAGGAAGAGCAGATGATGCAAATCGGCGACCTCATCCACGAAGCCCTCAGCAACAAGGACGATGAAGCCGTGCTGGCCAAAGTGCGCGAAAGCGTGCGCGAGCTGACCCGGCATTATCCGCTGCCGAGGTAAGCTGCGCGAACCAAGCAGCTCCAAGACGCCAGCCCATGAGGACTCGTTCCCAAGCACTTGGGAACGGGACCCGGGTTATTGCAGAGGCGATCTTATTCCGGCTTGGAATAAACCTCCGCGCCGCTCTCCACAAACTCCCGTGATTTCTCCTCCAGCCCCTTGGCGAGGGCTTCCTCTTCGGCGATCCCCTGCTCTGCCGCGAAGCGGCGCACGTCGTCGCTGATCTTCATCGAGCAGAAATGCGGGCCGCACATGGAACAGAAGTGCGCGCTTTTTGCGCCCTCCTGCGGGAGGGTTTCGTCGTGGAATTCGCGCGCCGTCACGGGGTCGAGCGAGAGGGCAAACTGGTCTTCCCAACGGAACTCGAAGCGGGCTTTGGAGAGGGCGTTGTCGCGGTATTGTGCGCCGGGATGGCCTTTGGCCAAGTCCGCGGCGTGGGCGGCGAGCTTGTAGGCGATCACGCCGTCCTTCACGTCCTTTTTGTTTGGCAACCCGAGGTGCTCCTTGGGCGTGACGTAGCAAAGCATCGCGGTGCCGTACCAGCCGATCATCGCCGCGCCGATGGCGCTCGTGATGTGGTCGTAGCCGGGCGCGATGTCCGTCACGAGCGGCCCGAGCGTGTAGAACGGGGCTTCGTGGCACCATTCGAGCTGCGCGAGCATGTTGTCGTGGATCATGTGCATCGGCACGTGGCCGGGGCCTTCGTTGATAACCTGCACGCCGCGATCCCACGCGCGCCGGGTCAGCTCACCCTGCGTTTGCAGCTCGCCAAATTGCGCCTCGTCGTTGGCGTCGGCAATGGAGCCGGGCCGCAGGCCGTCGCCGATGGAAAACGCGACGTCGTAGGCGGCGAGGAGGTCGCAAATGTCGTCCCAATGCGTGTAGAGGAAATTCTCTTTGTGATGGGCGAGGCACCATTTCGCCAGGATGCTGCCGCCCCGGCTCACAATCCCCGTGGTGCGCTGCGCCGTGAGCGGGATGAAGCGCAGCAAGACACCCGCGTGAATGGTAAAATAGTCTACCCCCTGCTCGCATTGTTCGATGAGCGTGTCGCGGAAGATTTCCCAAGTGAGGTCTTCGGCGCGTCCGTTGACTTTTTCCAGCGCCTGGTAGATCGGCACGGTGCCGATGGGCACCGGCGAGTTGCGCAAGATCCATTCGCGCGTGGCGTGAATGTTTTTGCCCGTGGAAAGATCCATCACGGTATCCCCTCCCCACTTGGTGGCCCAGCGCATTTTCTCCACTTCCTCGTCGATGCTCGATGCCACGGCGGAGTTGCCGATGTTGGCGTTGATCTTCACCAGAAAATTGCGCCCGATGATCATCGGTTCCACCTCGGGGTGGTTGATATTACCTGGGATGATCGCCCGTCCCCGCGCCACTTCGTCGCGCACAAACTCGGGGGTGATGAACTGCGGCATCGCCTGCGGAAACTGGGCAAAGACGCCGGGGGCATCGGTGCGACCGGTGGTGCCTGCGTGTTGATGCCTCATGGAATTGCGGGGCGCTTTGTTGGAAAGCTTGAGCCGTTCGAGCCCCTGGTTTTCACGAATCGCGATGTATTCCATCTCCGGGGTGATGATCCCCTGTTTGGCATACCACATCTGCGTCACCGGGTGGCCGGACGCGCGCAACGGTTTGCGGCGGAGCCCCGGAAACTCCACGAGCCGGTTCTTCTCGGCGCGGCTGGCATACTCGGCGTGCTGCTCGGAAAGGTAGCCGTTATCCATCGGGGCGACGGCGCGGCCCTCGTATTCCTCCACGTCGCCACGGGCGCGAATCCACTCCTCGCGCAAGCGCGGCAACCCCTGGGTCACGTCGCCGCAAAACGCAGGATCGCCCCACGGCCCGGAGCAGTCATACACCCGCACCGGCGCGTTCACCTCCGTCTCGCCGTTGAACGCTTTGGTGGGCGCGAGCGTGATCTCCCGCATCGGCACGCGGATGTCCGGGAAAAGCGTTCCGGCGACGTAAACGCGTTGGCTGTTGGGCAACTGATCACTGCTGTGCGGCTCAGACAAAATCTCGGGTTCGCTCATAAAAAATCTGGTTTAAAAAAAGAAAAGCCATGCCGGGAAAACGGCATGGCTGAAAGCTTTGCTCCCTTCGGCGGCATGGCCCGCATCAGGTTCAAAGGGTCTGTCCCGGCTTCTTGTATGAAAGAACCTGAACACTCTCAGCCCATCGGCTCCCCCGCATCAAGTCGCCAATGATAGAGCAAATCGGCCCGGCGTCCAGCCGAGAAGCTTCCCCGCCGCGGAGCACGCATCTAAAATATCAGGAACTCAGGAGAAGAGTTTTCCCAGTCCCGCCCATTTTTGAAAAATCTGCGTTCGTCCGCGCAGTCTTCGAATGATTCCTCTGCCTTTTCCTGAGTTCCTGAGTTCCAGATTCTCTGTTGCCTTTATTTAGAGCTCACCGCACCTGCACAGAAATCTCCTGCGCCGTGGGAGCGGACAGGGTTTGCGTGCGGACAAAAGAGACGATCTCTTCCTGTAGGGCATCGCAGCTACGGCTCCAGCTTTTGCGGGCGCGCAGTTGTTTGACGCACGAGGCGAGCCCCACCAGGTCCATATCGGTCGTCCCGGCTCCGATCAAGGTTTGCAGCCGATCGCGGAGCCGATTGAAAAAAGCCAGTTCATACCCGGCACCCGCTTCGCGCGCCAATTCCACCAAGTTGAGCCGCTCGCCCGGCATGCCGAGGATCAAATGAGGCGCGATCTCTGAATAGCCGACGACTTGCAACACGTCCGCGATCAACTGGGTCAACCTCGGCACGGAAATGGCGTTCGCTTCGTAGTGAGCTGCCAGATAATGGGCCACCGTCTCGGTGACGTTCTCGGCCAGCCACCATTTCTGGTACCCGGCTTTCAAAGCCGCCTTCGCCAGTGCGCGCACAATCCAGTCGCTCTGGAAGGCGACGACTCGCGCCTCCTCCAGTTGCACCAAAGGCATTCCGTCGGCAAGTGCGATCATTTGAAGAGCTCCGTTTGCAGGACGCTCGCCTTGGCGCGGCGTCCCATGTTTTGGATTTCGTCGAGAAATTCACCGATGTCCTGAAATTGACGGTAAACCGAGGCATAGCGGACGTAGGCCACCTGGTCGAGCGCATGCAGCTTCTCCATCACCTTGGCTCCGACGACGCTGGAAACCGTCTCCCGGCCTCCCTCGGTCTCCAACTCCGCCTCGATCTCTTCCACCGCTTTTTCGATGGTTTCCAGTGAGATGGGCCGTTTTTCGCAGGCTTTCATCATGCCGTTGATGAGTTTGCGCCGGTCGAACGGCTCGCTGCGGCCATCGCGTTTGATCACCCGGGTCAACTCCCGCTCGATGGCTTCGTAGGTGGTAAACCGATGCTGGCACCCGATGCATTCGCGACGACGGCGGATCGACGCTCCGTCCTTCGAGGCACGCGAGTCGATTACTCGATCTTCTTGGTTTCCGCATTTAGGGCAACGCATGGTGCAATTGTGTAGCCACACCCATCTAAGCACAACATCTTGTGGTGTCAACTTTACCCTCTATCGATGTTGCCTGCCGGGCCGGATGGAAAATTGTGCATTTTCTTCCGATTAAACGCATGAGGGACGCCTCGCCCGAATCAGTTTTCGCAATGGATTTTCGCGAACAGTCACCAATCCGGCCATGAATTTAGAGAACCTGGATGCTCCCAAAAGCGGGGCGGCGGCGGGCGAGAATCGACCCGAGGGGAAGACGATCACGATGGCGATGATCGCAAAAGCCGCCGGAGTCTCCCAGGGGGCTATTTCTTCGCTGTTGAATGACCGGGATTACGGCATCCGCGTGAGCACAAAAACCCGCGAGCGCGTTTTCCGCGTTTGCCGGGAGATGGGCTATATGCCCAACGATCTGCGGGCCGTCGTGCGGATGTATCCCGAAATGGGGGATTTCGCGCTGCTGGTTTCAAAGGAACCGGGGTTGGACGACCCGTTTGCCGACAGTCTGGCCAAGGAGTTGGTGCAGCAAATTCCCGCCCACCATCTCTCCGTGTCGTTGTATGATCCCGCAGCGGATTATTCGGATGCCAAACCTGCGGATTTGCCTCCCCCGGTTCCCGCCGGTGTTGCTTCCCGGTTTATCACGCTCGGCACCCCGAACGTTTCGCTCTTTTCAGCGATCCTGACCCACGAACATCCCGCCGTGCACATTGGACAGGACGCCGGGGTCGCCGGGTTTACAAGCCTCGTGCCCGAGTATGCCAAAGCGTCGCGGCAGGCGATCGAAACGCTTCTTGCCCTCGGGCATAGACAGATCGCGATTCTCTCCGGCCCATTCGGCTCGACGGACCCGGCCATTATCGAGCTCAACTTCGGCGTCCGGGCAGCATACGATGCTATAAAGGTCCCCATCGAAGCCCAAAACGTGGTGTACGGTGATCCGTCGTTCGAGCACGGGGCCGCCTCCATCGACCTCCTCTTGGAGCGCCCGCAAAAGCCGACGGCTGTTTTCTGCTTTAGCTGTTTGTCGGCAGCCGGGGTTCTCCACCGGGCGCAGGCGCGCGGCCTCAGCATCCCCGGTGACCTGAGTGTCATCGCTTTTGGCGAAGCCGCTTTCGCTCCCCTGCTCCACCCGCCGCTCACCACCGTCTCCATTTCCGCAGGCGAGATTGTCAAGAAAGCCCTGGGCGATCTCCAAACGCGGCTCAAGGATGAGGACATCGTTGCGACCCGTCGGATCGCCATTGCCAGCACCGTGATCGAACGGGAATCTTGCGCGCCTCCCAAGCAACCTTCCCATTGACACCTCCGCGGCAACTCCTTATACACTGCTGCTTTCAAACCCATGAAGGCTCCACAGTTTTATATTACCCTGGCTCTCGGCGCGCTCTGTCTCGTCTTGAGCATCACAGCCATTATTCTTGGCAAAACGAACAACAACTTACAGCAGCAGCAGCAAGCGCAGCAGGAAGAGATCAACCGCGGAAACATGAGCATGCAAGTCGGCCAGAATATGTTGCGCGACATGGCTGAGATCTCCCTCAAGAACGACAAAATCAAGCAAGTGCTCGCCCAGAACGGCTACACCGTAAACCCCGCACCCACTCCTGCACCCTCTCCTTCCAAATGAACGACGTTACCGACACCAAATCCGCTGAGTCCAACGGCAGCTTCCTGCCTCTGCTCCTTCTGGGAATGAGCTTCGCGCTTATTTTGATTTTCCAGGTCTCCGTTCTATTGCCGCAACGTGGTTTGCTCCAGAAGATCATCGAGCAAAACAAAAAAGGGGTTGAGCAGTCCAAGCAAGTGCAAGCCGGTCTCCAGAAACTGGTGATGGACCTCATCGCCGCTTCCCCGGACGACAAAGACGCTCAAGCGATCATTACCAAATACGGTATTCAGGTGAGCGGAACCTCGCCGGTTCCGGCTGCCAAGCCCACCGCTAAACCGTAGCGGCCCCATGGAAGTGCAAGCCCGAGCCGTAGTCCAACGGCTCCAAAACGCGGGTTTTCTCGCGTTTTACGCGGGCGGGTGCGTTCGTGACACCCTGCTCGGGCTCACTCCCAAGGATTACGACATCGCCACCAGTGCGCGGCCCGAAGAGGTGCAATCCCTCTTCCCGCGCACAGTCGCGGTGGGAGCACACTTCGGCGTGATCTGCGTGCTGGAGGGTGCTTATTCCTTTGACGTCGCCACGTTTCGCTCGGACGAAGCGTATATCGACGGTCGCCACCCCAGCGCCGTCACCTTCTCCACTCCGCAACTCGACGCCGAACGCCGTGATTTCACGATCAACGGCATGTTCTTCGACCCGATCCGCGACGAAGTCATCGACTACGTCCACGGATGCGAAGACCTCAAATCTGGCATTCTGCGAGCCATCGGGGATCCCGCCCAGCGCTTCCGCGAAGACCGGTTGCGCCTGCTGC
>JBAXCI010000015.1:0-20846 GCA_037141555.1 Verrucomicrobiota bacterium
CAAGGACCAGCAATCCAAGGACCAGCAATCCAAGGACCAGCAATCCAAGGATCAGCAATCCAAGGACCAGCAATCCAAGGACCAGCAATCCAAGGATCAACAATCCAAGGATCAACAATCCAAGGATCAGCAATCCAAGGATCAGCAATCCGGCGCACCGCAGCCTCCGAATGAGGAAAAAAAACTTTCCGGCGAGATCAAAGCCAACGATTCTAAGCCCAATGAAAAACAAGACGAACAGGCCGAAGGCGAAATCCCTGTGAAGCCCGGTGAAATGTCTCCCAACCAGGCGCGGGCCGTTCTCGATTCCTTAAAAGGTGAAGACGGGCAACCGTTTAAAATCAAACAAAGGAGCGCGGCTCCTGTCCTAAAAGACTGGTGATGAATTTCAACGCATACTCAGAAGAGCCTCACGCAAAGCCGCAAAGTCGCAAAGAAAACACAGCCGCGGCAAAGCTCTTTGCGCCTTTGCGGCTTTGCGTGAAAACTGCATTCCTCTGCCTGCTGGCCCTGTTACTCTGGAGCGGCGTGGCGCGCGCCGACGAGGCTTCGATTTCAGCCTCGCTTTCTAGCGACACGACATCTGTCGGCGAGCCCGTCGAACTTCAAATCTCCGTCCAGGGAGCCAAGAAAGCGGTCCCGCCGCAGATCCGCGTAGATGGACTCGGCATTCAATACAATGGTGAGTCCACGCAGGTTCAGATCAACAATTTCGAGGTGAGCCGCAGCGTCAAATTCACCTACACCGTTCTGCCAAAAAAGGAGGGGAACTACGTCATCCCCCCGCTCTCCGTCGACGGGGGGGGCAAAAAGCTTTCCACGGAACCGCTCAAGCTCACGGTTTCCAAAAGCGCGACACCGCAGAACAGCCGGTTGGCCTTTGCGGAATGGGTGCTGCCGAAATCCACTGCATACGTTGGCGAGGCGATTCCTGTGGAGTTGCACTTATATGTCGATGCGCGCGTCCAGTGCTCGTTGCAACAGTTGCCCGTGATTTCCGGCGACGGGTTCACCGTGCAAAAGATCGGCAAACCGCAGCAGCGCCAGATCACCAAAGACGGGCACGAGTTTACGCTGGCGATTTTCAAAACGGCGATCACTCCAGTAAAAGCCGGAAAACTGCCCAGCCCCTCCGCCGATATCAACGCCGTGGCGGTCCTGCCCTCCAAACGTCCGCAGATGCCGCGCATGTCGGGGATGGATCAACTTTTCAACGATCCGTTTTTTAGCGGCGCATTCTCGCAGCAACAGCAAGTGACGATCCGCCCGGACCCGGTGGAGATGGAAATCAAGCCGCTCCCGCTTGAGGGCAGGCCGAAAGATTTTTCGGGAGCGATCGGGCAGTTTACTTTGGAGCCGATCAAGGCCGCACCAACAAAGGTGAAGGCGGGCGATCCGGTGACGATCACCGCCGTGGTGAAAGGCATTGGCAGTTTCGACCGGATGAACGCCCCCACCGTTGCCGAGGAACCGGGTTGGCGCGTCTACCCGCCGAGCGGCAAGTTCCTGGCCGACGATGAAGCAGGCATCTCGGGCGCCAAGACTTTTGAAATCGCGGCGATCCCCGAAGTCGCAAAAACCGAACTGCCCAGACTGGCGTTTTCGTTTTTCAATCCGTCCACGGAAAAATACGAAACGCTCACGGGGGATCACGTTCCGATTCTCGTCGAGAACGCGCCGGTGGCATCCCCCACCCCTGCGCCTGCGAGCGTGGCAGCAACTCCCGCCGCCACACCTGCGGCGACGCCGACACCCAAGCCGAGCGACATTCAATATCTGCGCGTGGACGCAGGTTCCTGGGGAGGCGGATTTGATCCCGTCTGGCAAACGCGCGAGTTTTGGCTTTTCCAACTCGTTCCGCTCTCGGCCCTGCTGGCCCTTGCCGGCTGGCAATGGCGGCGCGTGAAGCTAAGTGATGGCGTCGCCCGGCGCGCAGCCAGTCTGCGCCAAGCCAAGGCGGAAGCGTTCCGCGTGCTGCGGCGGGAGCAAACAACGTCGGGAGATTTTTATCGGGCCGCCGTCCGAGCCATCCAGCTTGAAACCGCGCTCGGTCAAATAACCATCGAACCCGGCACGGTCGATGCCGAGGCGGCATGCGCCAGCCGTCGGCTCGATTGTGAAACCGCCGAGGGAATCCGCCGCGTGTTCGCAGCGCACGACGAACTGCGTTACGCGGGAGTCGGCTCGGGCGCGGCACCCGGCGAATGCCCGCACCCCGATCAACGCGAGCGGGTATTGCAAATCCTCACCCAATTTGAAACGAGCCATGCTTGAACACACCGCAAAACTCTGGATTTTTGCCTCACGCAAAGCCGCAAAGGCGCAAAGGCAAAGATCAATTTGGAATCCAGGAAGCCAGGAACAGAGGGAACTACGTACCTCTGCGCCAGCGCATCTTGTAGTTCAAATCTTTTGCGGCTTTGCGGCTTTGCGTGAGACCCTTCTGGTGGTTCTAGTCCTGCTCTCATTTTGTGGAAAGGGATTGGCCACACCGCCGCCGGAATTCGACGCTGCGAACCGCCTTTTTGATCAAGGCGATTTTCAAGGGGCGCGCTCGGGGTTCGATGCGCTCGTGAAATCGGGCCACTGGAGCGCCAATCTTTTTTACAATTTGGGCAATGCGGAGTTCCGGCTGGGAAACAAAAGCGCGGCCTTTCTGGACTATGAGCGCGCGTTGGTGTTGGAACCGGCCCACCCCGAAGCGACGGCGAATTTGAATCTGCTGCGCGGCGAAACGGGCGCGAAACTCCCAAGCGTGCCGTGGTATGGGCGGGCGCTCTCGAAGGTTCCCGCGAACGAGGCGGCCTGGATAGCGTCGGCAGCTTTCTTTGGGCTTTGCTTTAGCTTGATTCCGCTCGTTTGGAAACGCCGGGCCGCCACTTTGCCAGCTACGGTTTGCGTGCTTGCGCTGATTTGGAGCGGGGCGGTTGTGGGCTGGCATGCCAGCCGGGGCGAGACGTGGATCGTCACGGCAGACGAAGCCAAGGCCCGAACAACGCCCGCCGATAATTCTCCCGCAGCGGCCACGCTGCCGATGGGCAGTCGCCTTTGTTTGCTGTTGGAGCGCGGCCCGTGGTTGCAAATGCAATTACCGGATGGCAGCGCAGGATGGATCAGCCGCGACGCGGTGCAGCCCATCCGGCTGGCGCGGAAATAGCGCGCTTAATCCAGCGGCACGCCCCGAACAGCGCCGCGCGGACCAGAGGGAACTTGGGGAATATACGGCTCTGCACGTTGACGCGGGAGTTTTTTCCCAACCGGCAAGAGATGAAGCTCCGCCAGCGTGTCGATGTCGAGCCGACCCGTCCGGGGCAATTCGCGGGCGGATTGGAAACGGAGGAGCGCTTCCTCGGTTTCAGGGCCGGGCCTGCCATCCGCCACACCGCGGAAAAGTCCGCGCTTGGCCAGGATCACTTGCGCGCTGCGCACGGTGCTGACCTGAATTTCGGGCGCGGCGTTTTCGTAAGGGGTTCGCGCAAAAATCTTCTCATAAACAACGCTGGCCGGAGTCGGCACAGGCTGGGGAGCGACTTGGGGCGGCGGCGTTGGCGTTGTAGCCGAGGCGCTCTGATCCTCTTTGTTCAAGGCGGCCATTGTTTCGGCGGTAAGCGCGCCCGACGGCTCCAGTTGGTTGCGGATTTGATAACGGCGCAGGGCGGCCTTGGTATCGGCGTTGAACTCGCCGTCCACGGGGCCGGTGTAATAGCCCTGGCTTTGAAGCGTGGTCTGGGCCGCGCGCACGGAATCGTCGGCTTGTGCCACGGGGAGCGCCAGCGTGAGCGCGAGAGAAGAGAGAAGTAGAAGTTTTTTCATAGCGTCACTTTATTGACCGATAACATGAAAGGCTGTTCAGAGAAAGAAGACGATTTTTGGAATCACGGCCGTGATGCAACCATTCTCAGCGCTGCGGCGGCAAAGATCGCGGGATAAAGCCGCTCATAATACCAGAGCCGGGCGAAATAGAACCCGATGGGCGAGGCTTGCTGCCAGTCGCCCGCCTCCGCGCGCGCCGCGAGCCACGCAATCCCTTTTCCGTCAGGGGCCAGAGCCTCAAGCGCAAGGGCCGTTTCTTCGAGCGAAGAGGCCGCGCCGGGCGCGCCAGACCAACCTCCGTCCGGGTTTTGATTTGCTAAAATCCATCGTTCCGCCGACGCCGCAAGCGGCTCCGCCTGCGGCCAGCGACCCCGCGACTCCAACTCTCGCAGCGCGACCAACACCCGGCTGGTTCCGTAGAGCGGATTTTCGTCATCCACGGACTCCTGGTGCCCAAACCAGAGCGGAATCCACGCGCCACCGGGCCTCTGGTTGCGCGCAAGGAACGCAAGCGCCCGGGCCATCGAGCGTTCCACGCGGCGACCCAGCGCGGGCGGAAAATCGTCGAGCCACGCCGCCCAGGCGCGCAAAGCGTGCGCAGTGATATCCGGGCTGCTCCGGTCAAACGGAAGCGTCCCCCAGCCTTTGCAAAACGTCGGGATTCCGCCATCGCCATTTTGCAAATCGACGAGCCAGCGCGCGCCGTTTGCGGCAGCCTGGCGCGTGGCATCATCCCTCGGCCCCAAACGCCGCAAGGCCAGCAGCGCGCCCGCCGTGTCGTCGGCGTCCGGCACCCCGCCGGGCAGATCGGTCCACGCCCAACCGCCCGGCGCGGCGTTGGTGTAAAGATGCACCGCGCGGTATTGCTGGCCGAGCAGCCAATCGCGAATCGGCGGCGCATCGGCGGGAGGCAGATCGTCTCCCAAGGCATTCACCGCGAGCGTGGTAAGCCAGGTGGCCAGATTTGTGTCGATGGCCCAACTCCCATCCGGACGCGCCGAGCGCACCAGGAAATCGACGCCGCGCGTGACGACCGGGTGGTCCCGAAGCCCCATTGCAGCAAGGCTCATGGTTACGAACGCCGTGAGCGGGGTCGCTTCAAGAAAGCCGCCGTTCAGGGGCTGGATGCGAGCCAACACGCGCAACGTGGCCGCCTGCGCAGCATCCCGAATCCAGCATGCCAGCGGGTTGCGCGTGGGCCGGAAATAATGGCGCACTTGGCCAATGGCGATCAGCGCGGGCAAGGCGTAGCTGACCACCGGCAGCCGCATCGCGCCAAACCAGCGGGCGGGCAGCGCGGCCAGTTCAAAAGGCAACTGGGTGACATGGCGCCACGCCGTTTTATCCGGCCCCAACCGGCCCGCGATGGCGCACATCGTGAGGATCGGCACCGAGAACGTCCGGTCCTTTCCGTAGCGCGCCGCGAGAGCGTTCGCAAGAGCCTCCGGTTCCAGGGAAGTGCGCGACTTCAACCAACGCTCGCCGGACTCGACCGTGGCGCGATGGCGTTCTCCCGGCACGCCCCCAAATGCCGCCCAGACCAGCGCGGTGGTGCTCAGGTTGCTGAAACTCCGGTCGGTATCGCCCCAACCGCCGTCCGCGTTTTGATTCGCCGCAAGCCAGCCCAACCCGGCTGCGATCAACGCCGTAAGTTCGCACCTCGGCGCATGCGAATGCCGAACGACCACCGAGAGCGCGCAGACCGCCGTCGCCGTCGCAAGCGCGCTGCTGGAGAGTTCGCCCGTCCAGTGGCCCTGCGCATTGCGGGCGGCAAGGAGCGCGGCGACGACTTTTTCACGGGCGGCTGCGACGGAGGGGGACGCGTGCATCATGGATCGTGTTTGCGATGCCGCTCGGGCAGGATGGCGCACGCCTCTTTGCAGCCAAAAAGGCGACTTAACAAGAGCCGATGGCGGCTCACCCACTGGTAAACGACCTCGGCCACTTGGATCACGCCCGGAATCCACAAAAACAGCGCGACAGGCACCAGCAACGGCAGGCGCATTCCCAAAAACCGGACGCAACGTGCGCCCCGGTGGATTTCCCCCTCAGCCGTGACGCAGTGGATCGCTTCCAGGAGCTGTTCGCGGGTTAATTGCGGCGCGACGGCCTGCGCGCGCGGATCGGAGATCGGCACCGGGGCGATCGCGTTAAACCAATCGAGCCACGTCAAGAGCCGCATCTGGAAGGTGCAGAGCGGGCACTCGTCGTCGTAGAGGACCAGGTGCGGAGCGCGTTTCACGTAGAGCAACATCCCCCGGCGCCGTTCGCGCGTCAAAATCATTTCTTGTCAAAACGGTCCCAAGGCTGGTTATTCATCCCGGATCCCCGCCCATGTCCTCCGAAAACGCAGACACCCTCCTCTACAAGCGCGCCAATTTCACCACCCAGCTCCCGGTGGCCTATCGGTACACCCCCGCCCATTTCTGGCTGGCACAGGAGGAGGAAGGGTTATTGCGGGTCGGCTTCACGAAATTTGCCACCCGGATGCTGGGGGAAATGGTGGACCACCAGTTCGACGCGGTGCCCGGCGCGCCGGTTTCCCCCGGACAGGTGATCGGCTGGATCGAGGGATTCAAGGCGCTCACGGAGCTTTTCTGCGTCGCCAAGGGCGAGTTTGCGGAAGCGAACCCGGCGCTAAACGAAGACATTACGCTGATCTCGCGCGATCCCTATGGCGCGGGCTGGCTCTACCGGGTGCGCGGCACGTTCCCGGAGGAGTGCGTTGACGCGGAAGGTTATCGCGCCATATTGGATGCAACCATTGACGGGCTTCTCCAAGCCCAATGCCGCACATGAACATCCTCTACTGCCACTGCGCCAACGCCCAAGTGTTGCTCCCCGCAACTCGCGAGGCGGCGCTTCGTGCGTTGTGCGAAGCGGGGATTCCCTTTGAAGCCGTGGCCGATCTTTGCGAACGCTCCGCGCGTCGCGACCCGCTCTTGAGCCGCCTGGCCGCCGGGGGCGATGTCCTTGTGGCGGCCTGCCACCCGCGCACCGTGCGCTGCCTTTTCGCTGCCGCCGACGCCGCGCTGCCGGAAAACACGCAATATATCAACCTGCGCACCGGGGATGCCGAGACCATCTGCGCCGCGTTGCGTGAAATCCCCCGCACCGAACCCGCCACGCCGCGTGAAATGGAAACGGTTCGCGCGGAACTCGAAGCGCCATCCAACGGCTGGAGCCCGTGGGCGCCGGTCATCGACTACGAACGCTGCACGGCTTGCATGCAATGCCTGAGCTTCTGCCTTTTCGGGGTGTACGGAGTGGATGCCCAATCGCGCATCGAAGTGCGCAACCCCGAGCAGTGCAAAACCAACTGCCCCGCCTGCTCGCGCGTCTGTCCTGAATCGGCGATTCTCTTTCCCAAGCACCCATCGGAGGCCATCAACGGCGGCTCGACCGCAGAGGCAGGCCACGAAGCCATGAAGGTGGACATCTCGGCCCTGCTGGGCGGCGATCTCGCCACGCTCCTGCGCGAGCGCAACCAACGCCCCCGCTTTTCCAAAGAGCGCGACCCGCAGCAGGCGCTCGCGGAACGCCGCAAATACCTCGCCGCGCTCGGCGACATCCCGCCCGAAGTTTTCCACAACCTCCCCTCGCCCGGGGAAATCGCGCGCCGCGCCGCCGAAGCCCAAGCCAGCGCCCAAGCCGCTTTGCAAAACAAGAAGTAACCCCATGTTCCTCTCCCTCGCATTTCGCGCCCTGCGCACCGTCGATCCCCGGCTGCTCCTCAAGTTAGGCTGGAACTTCGGCGTGAAAAACCTCGTCGCAGTGGAGAAATTCAAGCGGCGGATCAAGCGCGGCGAATATTTTCCGCCGTTCCTGCAAATCTCGATCCTCAACTCGTGCAACCTCCGTTGCCAGGGCTGCTGGGTGGACGTGGACGGCCCCGCCCATCGCATCGACCTCGCGGCGATGAACCGCCTCATCAACGACGCCAAAAGGCACGGCAACGCTTTCTTCGGCATCCTCGGCGGCGAACCGTTCCTGCATCCCGAACTCTTCGACATCCTCGCGGCGCACCCGGATTGCTATTTCCAGGTATTCACCAACGGCCAGGCGATCACGCAGGAGACCGCAAAAAAACTGCGCGCGTTGGGCAACGTCACCCCGCTCGTCAGCATCGAGGGAAGCAACGTCGTGAGCGACGAGCGGCGCGGCAGCCAGGGGGTATTCGACAAATCGATGCGCGGGCTGGAAAACTGCCTGCGCGAACGGCTCATCACGGGCGTGGCCACCAGCGTTTGCCAGAGCAACATCGACGATTTATTGAGCGAAAAATGGCTCCGGGAATTGATCCGGCTGGGCGCGCACTACGTCTGGTTTTACACCTACCGGCCCGTGGGCGGACGCAGCAACCCGCAGCTTGCGTTGAGCCAGGAACAGCTCGTGCGCGTGCGGCGGTTCGTCACCGAAATGCGCGCGAAGCTCCCCATCGGCATCGTCGATTGCTATTACGACCACGACGGCACGGCGCTCTGCCCGATGACCACCGGCGCGAGCCATCACGTCAACCCGCGCGGAGAGATCGAGCCGTGCCCGCTCATCCAGTTCGCCGTGGAAAACATCGCGGATGCACGCGGCATCTACGAAACCGTGCGAGACTCCGCGTTCCTGCGCGATTTTCGCGAAGTCACCGGCAAAACCACGCGCGGCTGCATCATCCTGGAACGGCCCGACATTGTGCGCGATCTCGTCCTCAAACACGGCGCGCGCGACACCACCCTGCGCGGCACCGCGCTGGCGGAACTCGAAGCCATGCAGCCGCAGCCGAGCCAGTGGATGCCGGAGCACGAAATCCCCGAACGGCATTGGATGTACCGCTTCGCCAAAAAATACTGGTTCAACGATTTCGGGGCTTACCAAGGCAAGGCGAAGAAGCCATAATATGAACCACTTCATGCTCCCGCACACCTCCATTCGCGCGCCCAAGCCGAACATCCCGCAAACGCTTGCGGAACGGCAGCGCGTGTTGCAATGCGTTCGGAGCAGCGTGGAGGAACTCCATGCCGTGCCGCCCCTGCCGCTGGCGGAAATCCAACTTCTCGCCGACCGCGTCGTGCAAACGCTGGAATGCAACGCGGTTTACCACGACTACATCGCCGTCCTCATCAACAACGAACTGTGGCGCGACGCGTTTGCCGCCGTCCCGTTCGAGCGCCGCTTGCTGCTGCTGCCAAAGTGCCTGCGCGCCGAAGCGGCCTGCTGCGCGGAATTCGACGCGTTCGGCCTGCTTTGCGCGCGCTGCGGTCAATGCTCGATCCACGATCTCCAGGCGCAAGCCGAACAGCTCGGCTACTCGGTGCTCGTCGCGGAAGGTTCGGCTGTCGTCATGGCGCTCATCCAGGCGAAAAAAGTGGAAGCCATCGTGGGCGTGAGCTGCCTTAACGTGCTCGAACGGGCGTTCCCCAACATGGAAGCCGCCGCCATCCCCGGCGTGGCGATCCCGCTGCTCCAAGACGATTGCAGGGAAACCTCGGTCGATCTCGATTGGGTGCGCGACTACATCGAACTCTCCGCCGACGACACCACACGGCGGCTCAACCTCGATGCGCTCCGCTCGGAAGTCGATGGGTGGTTCGCCCCGGAGTCGCTCGCAGCCATCATGGGCGCGCCGCAGGGCCGCACCGAGGAAATCGCCCGCGAATGGCTCGCACGCGCGGGCAAACGCTGGCGGCCCTTCCTGTGCGCCGCCGTTTACGAAGCGTTGCGGGAGGAAAGCGTGTTTCCCGATGATTTGAAAAAAATCGCCGTCGCGTCAGAATGTTTTCACAAAGCCTCGCTGATCCACGACGACATCGAGGACGGCGACCCCGAGCGCTACGGCGCGCAAACGCTTCATATGCAGCACGGCCTCGCGGTGGCGTTGAACGCGGGCGACCTGCTCATCGGCGAAGGCTACCGGCTCATCGCGGCATCGGGACTTGCCGCCGGGCAGAAATCCGAAATGCTGCGCTGCGCCGCCGAAGGCCACCGCCAACTCTGCCGCGGCCAGGGCGCGGAACTCTGCTGGATGCAAGCCCCGGAACCGCTCACCCAGCAGCAAACCCTCGAGATTTTCCGCCACAAAACCGCCCCGGCCTTTGAAGTCGCCCTGCACCTCGGCGCGCTCACCGCCGGTTGCGAACCGCACGCCGCCGTCGCATCGGCGTTGACTAGTTATAGCGAAGCGCTCGGCATCGCCTACCAGATTCGCGACGACATGGAAGACCACGCCGAAGACGCCGCAGCCCTGCGTCCAAGCCTCTTCCCTGCGCTCTCCCGCGAGGAGGCCAGCCGCTTGCTGGAATCCCACAAAGAAGCAGCGATCCGTTCGCTCGTCGCCATCGACAACGCCGCCCTGAAAGGATTGCTGCGGCGGGTGATCGGCAAAATCTTCAACGAAACGGAGTTCAACGCATGGTGCCTGGAAATTCAGGGCGAGCGAAAACAGCCCTAGCCTTGCTGCGACGCCTTTTCTTCGGCGCGAGGCCGATGCGCCGCGAGCTGATCGGGGCAGCGCGCAACGCTCCCAAACTGTTGGGGGAATCGACCGCGCTCGTTCGCGCGTTCGTCCTGCGCAAACAAAATGCCGATGGCGGGTTTCAAGACCGCGCAGGACGGAGCGACTTATATTACACAGTATTCGGGATGCAATCCCTGCTCGCGTTGCAAACGCCGGTTGGTTCGGCGTCTCCTTACATCGGTTCGTTTGACGATGGGGAAAATCTCGATTTCGTCCACCTCTGCTGCCTTGCGCGCTGCCGGGCGATCCTCGGCGACTATCCTACCCAAGAATCTCTCGCGCGCCGCATCGAGGCTCATCGCGCGGGCGACGGCGGCTACCATCCCGTTCCCGGCTCATCGCACGGAACCGCTTACGCCGCGTTTCTTGCACGCGGAGCATACGAGGATTTGCAAATCTCATTACCCGACCGCGCGCACTTGAACGCCTCGCTTCGGCAGCTCGCCACGCCCGAGGGCGCGTGGGCCAATGAGCGCGCGGCAAAGCTCGCCTCCACCAATTCGACCGCCGCCGCGATGGCTGTTGTTGGGGGGATCGCGACGCGCGCGGCGGGCCGCTGGCTGCTCGCCCAAGCCCACCCGCTGGGCGGCTTCCGCGCCTCCCCGCTTGCGCCCGCGCCCGACCTGCTCTCCACCGCCACCGCGCTTCACGCACTGACGGCGCTCGGCACACCCCTCGCCGCAGTGCGCGAGCCGTGCCTCGACTTCATCGACTCGCTCTGGAGCAACGAAGGCGGCTTCCACGGCCACTGGCACGACGATTGCCCGGATGTCGAATACACGTTCTACGGCCTGCTCGCGTTGGGGCTGCTCGCCCGCTAAAACCCTCACTCATTTCTCGGATTCACCGGCCCTCGCCGCGTTAACCGCTCCCACACCTTGTTCATCGACCTCCGGGGCGCAAACAGCGAGCGGTATCCGTTTAAATCGATCGGAAAAAGCGTCGGACCCATCGCGTCGAAAAGCTCCTGCATCGTCCGCGCCAAGACCTCATCTCTTGCATCCGGCTCCAGCGCCGCGCCGCAGTGAATGAAAAGGCTCGGGCGCGATTCGACCATCCACTCGTAGCGGAACACCACCGGCAATACGAGCGCCCCGCTCCGCCGCGCCAGCCAGAACGCCCCGGGCTTCACTTCGATGGGAACCCACTGGGGCACGAGCACCCCTTGCGGGAAAATCCAGATGACGTTGCGCGGATCCCTCAACAACCCCAACGCATAGCGCATTCCCGCCAGCGGCGAACCGTGAATATCCAGCCCAAACGCCCCCAGCCACCGGAGCGGCTTGTAGAATTTGAGCAACGTCTCCGACTGCGCCAAATACAAGCGACGCCCGGGAAAGAACGGGATAAGGAGCGCTGCGGAAAAGCCGTCCCACCAGTTGGAATGGTTCGTGCAAATGACGAGCGGCCGCCCGGACGCCGCAGCCCGTTCCAAGCAGGGCAATCCCCGCACGTAAACCCCATAAAAACGGTGCTGCATCACGCGGCGCACCTCCCCGACAAAGAGCCGTTCCAGCCACCGGATTTTTCGCGCTTCGATCATGGCGTCTCTTCCAGAGAATCGTTGCTCGGCGCGGCGGCGGCTGAGCAAGGCGAATGAAACAGAATTTATCAGGAACTCATGAAAAGAAGACAATCCACTTCCCTCGCTTCTCTGTATTTTCCTGAATTTCCTGAGTTCCTGATCATTTTTTAAGTGGGTTGCCTTCGCCCGGGTGGGCGGCTGAATCCTTGCCAGATCGGCTTCCCGATTCCATACTGCCCGTCGATGAGTTTCGCCGATGTTTATCCCACGCTCACGCCGTCGCCCTTGCTGCGGCGGTTCGAGCAAATGCTGGAGCCCAAGACCGACGCCGAGTTGGAGTCGATGGCCCGGCAGGCCCACGCGGCAACGCTCGCCCATTTTGGAAAGGCGATGCGCCTCTTCGCCCCCATTTACCTCTCCAACGAGTGCATCAACTCGTGCAAATACTGCGGCTTTTCCCGTGGCAACCCGATTCTGCGCGTCACACTGGAAATCGAGGAAATGCGCAAGGAGGCCGAGCACCTCGTACAAGAAGGTTTTCGCAATATCCTCTTAGTCGCCGGGGAACACCCCAAATTCGTCTCCGTCGATTACCTCGATAAATGCATCCGCGCCCTCACCCCGTTCGTCCCGAGCGTCAACGTGGAGGTCGCCCCGATGTCCACCGAAGACTACATCCCGCTCGTCCGGGCCGGTGCGGAGGGGATCGTTATTTTCCAGGAAACCTACCACCAACCCAGCTACGCCGAACTCCACCCCGCCGGGCCGAAAAAGAATTTCGCCTGGCGGCTGAACACCCCCGAACGCGCCTACGCTGCCGGATTCCGCCGCATCGGCATCGGCGCGCTCTTTGGGCTGTGGGAGTGGCGCGAAGAAGCCCTTTCTTTGGCCGCGCACCTTGAGCATCTGCTCAAACATTGCTGGAAATCGCAACTGACGGTCTGCTTTCCCCGGTTGCGCCCGGCTGCTGGTGGATTCCAGCCGCGCTTCGACCTGCCCGATCGCGCATACGTCCAGCTCGTTTGCGCCGTCCGCCTTTGTTTCCCGCAAGTCGGCATCGTTTTGAGCACCAGGGAAACTGTCGCCTTCCGCGACGCGCTCCTGCCGCTGGGGATCACCATGATGAGCGCGGGAAGCCACACCGAGCCGGGCGGTTACACCGGGCAGGGCAAACAAGCGCTCCATCAAACCGTCCACGGGCGGCGGATGGCTCCCGAAACCGGGACAAGCGAAGCCGTTGCCACCGGGCACTTTGAGATTTCCGATCCGCGCACCGCAGGCGAAGTCGCCGAGATGCTCCGGGCGCGCGGCTATGAACCGGTGTGGAAAGACTGGGACCAGGCGATCCTCAAAGAGGCGTGAGCGGCTGGCTCAACTCTGGGAAATATAGGTCCTATACGACTTATACGACCTATGGGTCCTATTCCTTCGGCACCTCCGACGCGGGCGGAGCCGAGACGAAAAACGAAAAACGCCACGCGCCGTTCACCAATTGCAACCCGGCGCGGTACCCTTTGTAGTCGGGGTCGAAGGTCACTTCTGCGGGCGCGACCATGAAATTCCCGCTCGGGACGAATTTCTCCCGCAAAACCAAATCCAGCTCCGGCCAGAGATTGTTCCGGGTCCAGTAATCGAAAACTCCCGGGCCTTCGCCACCCGGTTCCCAGCTATAGCCGAAGTTTCCAGCCATCATGGGAGCGAGGGTCGCCACATCCCGCCTGGCAGCCGCTTTGCGCAGCCTGCTTTGAAAAGATTGGAAAGCCGCATCGCCACTCTGGTCCCGCATATCGGCGCCCGGCGGCTTCTGGATTTTCGGCTTTTTCTTGAACGAAGCACACCCGCCGCTCGCAAGCACCAACAGACCGACGAGGAGCAAATGGAAAAAGAAACGCGACTTCATGGGGGTAAAAATAGGGTGGATCTGCCGTAAGAGCAGGAATTGCGCCGAAATTATCACACGGGGTCGCTTCGCGCCATCGATTTGGCTTGCCGCCGCGATTTCCGCTGTGCATCTTGCGGGCTCATGTCCTCCAAACAAATCGTCCCCACGCTTCAGGCCTCCGTCATCTGTGAAGATGTCCGGCAGGAAAACAACGGCATGCAGTCCCTCGTCGGCGTGCTCAATATCATCCCGGCGGCCAATGCTCCCGTGGGTCTGCTCAAGTTGGCCATCTGGACCCGTTGGGTCGGCGGAGTCGGCAAGTTCAAGCAGCACGCTCGCATCCTTGCTCCCGACGCGACGGTTCTCGGCGAAGCGACGGTGGATTTCGAATTGCAGGACGTCATCGGTCAGGCGACCAACGTGAATTTCTTCGCGGGAATGCAGTTCAAGGATTTTGGCACCTACACCGTTGAAATCTCGCTGAACGACAAGGAAGCGATCCACTATCCCTTCCACGTTCTCCAGATCCAGCAGCAGCCCGCTCCGGCAGCCGCTTAATAAAACATCTTGGTTTTTCCAAAGGCCCGGCGCTTCACCGCGCCGGGCCTTTGTTGTTTTTAATCCCGGCCGCCGAAGAGGTGCCGGAACGAGTTCAATATCCGCGAAGGCAGCGGTTTATTGCTGCCGGAAGCTCTTCCGTCGAACTGCGGGAAGCTGCGCGCGGGATAGCGATCCGTCGCCGCGTTCATCACATCGCTCCAAACCGGCAGCGCCAGCGCCGCGCCGTAGCCGCGCGCGACAATGGTTTTCGGCTCGTCCAGGCCCACCCAGACGCCGCACGTGAGCGTGCTCGTGTAGCCGACAAACCAGGCATCCTTGTAATCGTTGGTCGTGCCGGTCTTGCCCGCCGCTGGTTTGCGGAAATCCGCTCCGGCTGCCGTCCCGCGTTCCATCACTTTTTGCAATCCGCTCGTCACCATCGAACAGACGCCGGGGGCAAGCGCGCGGTATTCCAAAACGGGCGCGCGATAGATGACCTTCCCGTGGGCATCCTCCACGTGGTCGATCAAGAACGGCTGCCGCCGCACGCCGCCGTTCGGGAAAACGGTGTAAGCTGAGACGAGTTCGCGCAACGATCCCTCAAAGGCGCCCAGGAAAATCGCCGGGAATTGCGGCAACGCCCCCAGCCCGGCATCCTCGGCGACTTTGCGCACGGCATTGAGCCCGGCGCGGTCGCCCACCCGAACGCTCATCGTGTTGCGCGAAAGGATGAGCCCGTCCTCCGCCGGGAGAATCCCTCGAAAGGTTCCGTCGGAATTGCCCGGGGACCAATCGGGAGCCGCGCGGAGTTCGTTGCGGCCGATCGGCCCGTCGCTGATGGGCGTGGATGGATTCACCTGCCCGCCCGCATACGCCGCGGCATAAACGAACGGTTTGAAAGTCGAGCCGACCGGACGCCGTGCGTAAGCCCGGTTGTGGGTGCTCTCGGAGTAGTTGCGCCCGCCCACAATCGCCCGGATGCCGCCCGTGGCGTTATCCAGGACCACCACGGCACCTTGCAAATAGGGCGTTGGCGCGCCATCGGTCCGGCCGCCGAACTCCGCGCGCTTGGGATGCGCGTAACCGGGCCGCTGCTCCACTTTGGTCAACTCGGCATCGAGCGCCGCCTCGGCCACCTTCTGCAGTGCGGGGTCAAGCGTCGTGTAGACGCGCAGCCCGCCCTCGGCAAGCTGGTCGGTGTCGAGATTCAGGTTCAGGGCGTCCTCGATCAAGGCAATGGCATAGCCGTCCCCCGCGGTAGGGGGCCGCGCGGAGGAGACCGTGATCGTTTGCGCCTTGGCCTGATCCGCCTGGGCCTGCGAAATCTTCCCGAGCGTCGCCATGCGTTCGAGCACTGTGTCGCGCTGCATCAGCGACTTCTCCAGATGCTTGAACGGCGAAAACCGTTCGGGGCTGCGGATCAAACCCGCCAGCACCGCCGCCTCACCCAACGTCAGTTTCGCGCTCGGCTTGCCAAAGTAGGCGCGGCTGGCGGTCTCCACCCCGAACATGCCCGATCCGAAGTAAATCCGGTTCACGTAGCTCTCCAATATCTGCGCTTTGCTGCAATGCCGCTCGATCCGCAACGCCACGAACGCCTCCAGCAACTTGCGGTGCAGATTCCTGCCGCCCAACTCGAACGAATTGCGCGCGAGCTGCTGCGTGAGCGTGCTCGCCCCTTCGCGCGCGTGCAGGTGGATGATATTGCGGAAAATCGCGCGGGCGATGCCGATCGGGTCCACGCCGCAATGTTTGTAAAAGCGGGTGTCCTCGCGGGTGAGCAGCGCGTCGATGAAATATTTGGAGACTTTGTGAATGGGCGTCACGACGCGGTCTTCCCCGGCGCGGCGGCAGAACGCATTCCCCTTGCAGTCGTAAATCCACGTCCGCTGGGGCATCACGTCGAGCTGGTGCAGATCGTAAAAACTCGCCCACGTGGCGTAGACCGCGCAAACCGCCCCTCCAGCCAGCAGCGACAGAAAAACCAACCGCCCCTTCCAGCCCAGGCGTCTGAACAGGCCGCGAACGAACCCGCCCGGCGCTTTCGAGCGGCTTGTCTTTTTGATGGCTTTGGAACGGAGTTTACGTTGGGACACGGGAGAGTGGACTACAAGTAGCCGAATTCCGGGCCGAATGAAGGACAAACCTTCGCGGCTTTGCGGCTTTTCCGAATCTGGAACTCAAGAAAAGAAAGCAGATGAATTCCGAGAAGATGCTGACGCTTACCTGGCTGCTTGTCATCCCGAACGCAGTGAGGGACCCCTCAAGTCAGTCAAACTCCTGCATTACAGAGCAAACCGCGCGTTGGATTGGCTTGAGAGGTTCCTCGCTGCGCTCGGAATGACCCGCGTTCAGGGTATCCGCTGTTTCCTGATTTCCTGATCATTTTTGATGCGTTCGCCCTGGGAGCAAATCCCCCCTTCTCTTTGCGTTCTTTGCGGCTTTGCGCGAAACATCTGTTCTGCTACGTTGCACCCCCGTGCGAATCGACATCCTCACCCTTTTCCCAAAACTCTGCGACGGTGCGCTCACCGAGAGCATGATGAAGCGCGCCCAGGAGAAAGGGCTCGCCACGTTGCGCGTCCACAACATCCGCGATTGGGCGACCGGCAAACACCTTGTCGCCGATGACACTCCTTATGGCGGAGGCCAGGGGATGGTGATGAAATGCGAGCCGATCTTCGCCGCCGTGGAAGCGCTCCGCACGCCGGAAAGCAAAGTCGTTTTGATGACCCCGGCAGGACGCCCTTTCCGACAGGAAATCGCCGCCGAATACGCGCTCGCCCCCCACCTCATCCTCCTGTGCGGGCATTACGAGGGGATCGACCAGCGCGTGATCGACAACCTCGTGGATGACGAGCTTTCCATCGGCGATTACGTTCTCACCAACGGAGCCATCGCCGCGCTGGTCGTCACTGACGCCGTCGTGCGGCTCATCCCCGGCGTGCTGGGCGACGAAGCCAGCGCCCTGGAGGAGTCGTTTTCCCAAGGGCTGCTCGAATACCCGCATTACACCCGCCCCGTCGACTTCCGGGGGTGGGCGGTGCCCGAAATCCTGCTCAGCGGCCACCACGCAGCCATTGCGAAATGGCGGCAGCAAAAAGCCGTCGAAAAAACGCAGAAAAACCGGCCCGACCTGCTCGGTTAAGGAAATCTGCGTAGAGTTGGATTAGAGTTTGGACAAACAATATTTGGCTTGTCCTGGACAATTAATGGGCAGCCGCCCCCTGCAATTCTCTACTATTTTTACTTCTAATAGCAGCCTACACGATGCCTTCCATGAAACCGGTTATATTCAACAACACCGTCCTCCGCGACGGCCACCAGTCGCTGGCCGCGACGAGAATGAGCACTGAGCAGATGATCCCGATCACTCCCGCGCTGGACGCGGTGGGTTTCGGAGCGCTCGAAACCTGGGGAGGAGCGACCATCGACTCCTGCCTGCGTTACCTGGGCGAAAATCCGTTCGATCGCCTCGACACGCTCAAAAAACTCGCGCCCAAAACGCCGCACATGATGCTCCTGCGCGGGCAGAACATCGTGCAATACACCAGCTTCCCCGACGACGTGGTGGAAGCCTTCGTCGCTTGTTCCGCCAAGCACGGCATGAACATTTTCCGTATCTTTGACGCCCTCAACGATACCCGCAACCTGGCCACCTGCATCAAGGCCGTCAAAAAAGCCGGTCAGCACGCGCAGGGCACCATCTGCTACACCACGAGCCCCGTTCACACGCTCGAAGCGTTCGTTGCGCTCGGCGTCGAACTCGAAGCGATGGGCTGCGACTCGGTCTGCATTAAAGACATGGCCGGTTTGATCTCGCCCTCCACGGCGGGCGCGCTTGTCAAGGAACTCAAGGCAAAGCTCAAGATTCCCGTCGTCATTCACACCCACAACACCGCCGGTCTCGGTGGCGCGGCCTACTATGCCGCGATTGAAAATGGCGTGGACGCCGTCGATTGCTCCATGGTTCCCTTCGCCAACGGCACGGGCCAGCCGGACATGATGATGATGCTCGCCATGCTCGACCGCAGCGACCGTCGCCCGAGCTACGACACCTCAAATTTCCCGAAAATCCGCGAGCACCTGGAGAAGGTCTACGGCGAATTGAAGGCTTTCACGAGCCCCAACAACGAGAAGACCGACGCCGACATCCTGCAATACCAGGTTCCCGGCGGCATGCTCTCCAACTTCCGCAACCAGCTCAAGGAACAAGGCATGTCGGACCGGTACGACGAAGTGCTCGCCGAAATTCCTTACGTTCGCGAATGCCTCGGCTGGATTCCGCTCGTCACGCCGACCTCACAAATTGTCGGCACCCAGGCGATGCTCAACGTCAAGTTTGGCCGCTGGAAAATGATCTCCCAGCCCGCCATGGACATCGCGCTCAACAAATACGGACGCACTCCCGGACCGGTGAACGCCGAAGTCCTGGCCGAAGTCATCAAGCGCACCGGCCAGCAGCCGGTTGAAGGCCGCAACGCCGACTTCCTCGAACCCCGCATGCCCAAACTCAAAGCCGAGTTGAAGGCCAAGGGCTTTGACGACAGCGACGAGAACGCCGTCCTCTGGGCGATGTTCCCCAACGAACTCGAAAAAGTTCTCAAAGGCGAAAAACCAGCCGCTCCCGCAGCCAAGCCAGCCGCCGCGCCCAGCGCAGCCGCGACTGCCGCCGTGGGCCGCAAATACGTCCTCAACATCGACGGAGCACGCCACGAAGTGCTCGTAGAAGAAGCCAAGTAACATGAGCAAAACCAGCCCACTCACTCTCGATGAGTTCCCCATTCCGTCCTACGCGGATTGGAAAGCCGAAGCGGAGGCCACCCTCAAAGGGGCTCCCTTCGAGAAGAAACTCATCACCAAAACCTTTGAAGGCATCGACATCCAGCCGATCTATAACAAGACCGACTTGGAGGGATTGACCCACCTCGGCTCGCTGCCCGGCCAGGCTCCTTACGTGCGCGGCACAAAAACGACCAATACCTGGGAGATGCACCAGTGCGGACCTTGCGCAAAGGGCGTGGACCCCCTCGCCAAGCTCGTTCGCGGCACGCTGGAACCAGCCATCGAAAACGCCTTTGACGAAATGGCCAGGGCCGACAAGATCGCCGTCAGCACCCGCGTTTATCACAACGCGGGCGGCAACGCGGTGCAGGAACTCGCGTTCGCCATCGCCACCGGCGTCGAATATCTCCGCAAGTGCGAAGCGCGCGGCGTGAGTATCAACGACACCGCGAAGAAAATCACCTTCGGGTTCGCCATCGGCGCGGATTTCTTCATGGGCATCGCCAAGTTGCGCGCTGCCCGGTTGCTCTGGGCGCGCGTTGTCGCGGCCAGCGGCGGCGATGCAGGGGCGCAGAAGATGAACATCTTCGCCAGCACCTCGCTCTGGAACAAGAGCAAGCTCGATCCTTACGTGAACATGCTCCGCAACACGACCGAGGCGTTCTCCGCCGTGGCCGGTGGCGCGGACAGCCTCTATGTTGGCCCGTTTGATGAAGTCGTTCGCACGCCGGACGAATTCTCCGAGCGCATCGCCCGCAACACGCAAATCATTCTCGCCGAAGAGTGCCACTTCGACCACGTGGCCGATCCCGCTGGCGGCTCCTATTATGTGGAAGCCCTCACCAGCCAGGTTGCCAACGCGGCTTGGGCCATCTTCCAGCAGATCGAAAAAGCGGGCGGCATGACCAAGGCTCTCGAAGCCGGAATCCCGCAGAAGCAAGTCAAAGCCGTTGCCGCCAAGAAGGCCGAAGCCGTCGCCCAGCGCCGCCTCTCCCTGGTCGGCGTCAACGTCTACGCGAACGCCACCGAGCAGCCGCTCGAAGGGTCTACAGCAGAAAAGGCCCCCTGCGGTTGCCACTGCGGCGGACACAGCGAAGCGGCTCCGACGGTCGAAACCCTCGAAATCAGCCGGGGTGCCGAGCCGTTTGAGAAACTCCGCAACACCGTGAGCGCCTCCGCCAAGAAGAAAGTCTTCCTGGCCAATATGGGGCCGCTGCGCCAGTTCAAAGCCCGCGCCGACTTCTCCACCGGCTTCTTCCAGCCGGGCGGGTACGAAGTGCTCGAAAACCTCGGGTTCAAGACGGTCGAAGAAGCCGCCGCAGCCGCGAAGGCTTCCGGCGCGCAAGTCGCCGTCATCTGCTCCACCGACGACACCTACCCGGAAATCGTCCCCGCCCTGGTTCCTCAACTCAAGGCAGCGGGCTTCTTCGTGGTGCTCGCGGGTTACCCGACCGACCATATCGACGCCTTCAAAGCTGCTGGCGTCGACGAATTCATCCACCTCCGCGCGAACTGCTTCCAGGTTCTGAGCGGCATCGCAACCAAGCTTGGAATCTCCTAAATGAGCACGATACCTGACTTTAGCTCGCTCAACCTCGAAATCCCGGCCGCAACGCCGGACAAATCCGCTCTCAACAACGCCGTGTGGCGCACCGTGGAGCAGATCGACGTCAACTCCGTTTACACGGATGCGGACCTCGCCGGGAACAAACTCGTCAACTACACCGCCGGGATCGCTCCGTTCCTGCGCGGACCGTATGCGACGATGTATGTCGCCCGTCCGTGGACCGTCC
>JBAXCI010000016.1:0-20391 GCA_037141555.1 Verrucomicrobiota bacterium
CTTTGTGCGGAGCTTCTAATAACTTGCGGGGTCCCTCGCTGCGCTCGGGATGACACGCATCGTTAGGCCGCGCTTAGCTCTTCGCCGCCAGCAGGATACCCGCCGCTTTGTCCAGCGTCTCCTGCCATTCCTGTTCCGGCTGCGAATCGGCGACAATCCCGGCTCCGACGTGGAAGTGGGCCGCGCCGTTCTCGATCACCACCGTGCGGATGGCGATGTTGAACTGGCTTTCCTCGTTGAACCCGAAATAGCCGATCGCTCCGGTGTAAAGCCCGCGAGCTTCCGGCTCCAGCTCGGCGATGATTTCCCGGGCCCGCTTTTTGGGCGCGCCAGTGATGGAACCGCCAGGGAAACAGGCGCGCAACGCCGTGACAGGATCGACCTCCGGGCGCAAGCGCCCCTCCACCGTCGAGACCAAGTGGAACACCTGCTCGAAACGCTCCAGCTTGAGCAACTCCGTGACCGCGACCGATCCAAATTCGCAGACCTGCCCCAGGTCGTTGCGCTCCAGATCGGTGATCATGATGAGCTCGGCGATTTCCTTCGGCGACGAAACAAGTTCTTCCGCGCTGCTGGCGTCGGCGACCGGGTCCGAGCGCCGGGGGCGCGTCCCCTTGATCGGGCGTGTCGCAATGCGGCGTCCGCTGATTTTCAAAAACAACTCCGGGGAAGAGGAGAGCACCGTGCGTCCGTCGAGCGCGAGGAACGCGGCGTGCGGAGCGGGCGAAGCGCGGCGCAACGCGCGATAAAAAGCAAACGGCTCGCCAGCCTCCCAAGGGGCGGTGAAGCGGTGGGAAAGGTTCACCTGGTAAATATCTCCGGCGGCGATGTAATCCTTCGCGCGCGCGACGATGCGTAGAAACTCCGCGCGTTGCATCGTGGGGGCAAAGCAGAGGAGCGGATCGATGGCTTCGTCGGCGCGCGCCAACCAACCGGCCCACTCGGCGCCCGCGCCACCCACCGAAAACCAGGTGCCGTTGCGGTGATTATACCCGAGCAATTTATCGTAAAACCCAAAGCAGAACTCTCCCTCGTAATCCACCCACCCGGCCGCGAACGATTGCCGCGCCGCCACCGCATCGCGCAAGGCGGCCCAATCCGCGTCAGCACGTCCCGTCAAGACCGTTGCAGGCTCGGCCGCGATCAGCGAAACCGCATCGCCGTTGGCGCCATCGAGCGCCGTGTCAAAAAACACCATTCCGGGCAAATGACGGCAGCGCGAGGCGACCTCCGCCGGGGCGAGGTTCAACATGGGAAGCGGCTCCATTTGCAAATGCGACATCCTCTCTCACCCTCGATTGAAAAATCCCGCGCGCAACGCCTCGGCCAGCGTCGTCGAAAGTGGTCTGCCATCGAGCGAGGCAACGGGCGTCACCCCGGCCCAGCAGCTGGTGAGGAAACACTCGGAGGCGCGGAGCAAATCCGCGCGGGAGAGCGCGCGCTCGGCCACAACGCGCCGCCCCATCACCCACTCGCGAACGACACCAGCCCGCGCCCCGCAAACCACAGGCGGCGTCACGAGCTGCCCGTCCACCACCGCGAAAACATTGGCCATGCAGGCGGAAATCAGTCCGCCGCGGGGATGAAAAAGCAACGCCTCGTCGCAACCGGCAGCCCGGGCCGCCTGCAACGCCGCTATGTTCGCCCAGTAATTGGCCGTCTTGAGCCCGCCCAGCAGCGGCAAAAACGGTTCGGGGTGAATCGCCACCCGGCAAGGCTGCGGCGAAGGCGCGCGCCTCGGCTCCACAAACAAAACAACCTGCGGCGCGGTGACGGGGTCCGACGGTCCACCCTCCCCGGCAGTAACATAAATGCGCCCAAACGCAGGAGCAGCCACCTGGTCAAACCACTCTCCGGCGCGCGCCAGCACAGCGAAATCCACCGGCCAACCGCACTGGCGGCAAGCAGCCTCAAGCCGCGCCAAATGGGCCTCAAGGAATTCCACTTTTCCCTCGCGAATGGCCAGGCTCTCAAACAGCGCCATGCCGTAACGGAACCCGCGATCCGAAACCGGGATGCCGCCGCACGGCGTAAAAGCCGAGCCGTTCCAGTGCCACGATTGAGAGACATTCATCGGCTCCATATAGCGAATCATCGACAACGACACGAGGCTAGATATCAGGGCAAGCGCCTTTAAATGAAGAGAATCTGGAACTCAGGCAGTATTCCAACGGGGAGCGCTTCCGGCACGGGACACTAGCGCGCTTGGATCACCACAAACGAGCGGACCTTCCCTCGCGCGATGGAGAGCAGGACTCTCGCCGATTTAAGCCTGGCGACGTTTTTGACAAACTCCTCCGGGCTGAGCACCGGCTGTCCGTTGAGTTGCTCGATCACGTCGCCCGGTTTTAACACGCTCGCACTCGGCGCTTGGGGATCAACTGCCGCGATCCAGACGCCCCCGACGTTTTCCGGGTAATTGGAGAGTTGGTCCTGCGGAATATTGGTCACGGTAATGCCCGCAAGCGGGTTATTGGGCGCGACGATATCCGGCGTTTGCTGCGGTTGCGGTTGCTGGGGCGGACCGGCCTTGAATCCAGCGGGTTGCTCCTCGATGGCAAGGGTAAACGTCTGCTCTTTTTTATCCCGGATCGCCTTGATTTCCACCTTGCTGCCGACGGCCACGGACGCGATTTGGCGCATCAGATCCCGTCCGCTCTTGATCGGTTTGCCGTTGAAGGCGAAAAGCACATCGCCCTGCTGGAGTCCCGCTTTTTGGGCCGGGGAACCGGGGGTGACGCTGCGGACCACGACCCCGGTCTGGCCCGGGATGCCGAGTTGTCCGGCAGTTTCGGGAGTGAGCGGGTCGATGGCAACCCCCAGGTAGCCACGCGCCACCCGGCCCGATTGGATGATCTGCTCCAGCGAATGCCGCGCCGTGTTGGAGGGAATGGCAAAACCAACCCCTTGCCACGTTCCGCTGCCGGAGTAGTTGCCGATGGCGGTGTTGATGCCGATGATTTCACCGCGAATATTGATGAGCGGCCCGCCGGAGTTGCCGGGGTTGATGACCGCCTCGGTCTGGAAATATTCGATGCGGTATTCATCGGTGATGCGGCCCGTGGCGCTGATGATCCCCTTGGTCACGGTCTCCTGCAACCCGAACGGATTGCCGACCGCGAAGACGAGTTGGCCGACTTTGACGTTATCCGAATCGCCCAACGGCAGATAATGGAGCGCCGTGGCGTCGATCTTGATCACCGCGATATCGGCGATCTCGTCGCCGCCGACGAACCGGGCAGGGAACGGCGCGCGCCCGTCGTTGAGCTGCACCAACACTTCATCGACGTTGGCCACCACGTGGTAGTTTGTGAGAATATGCCCTTCTTTGGAGACAATGACGCCCGATCCCAGAGAGTTTTTGATGGCTTCCTGTGGCGCGGGGCGGGCGTTGCGGCGTCCGAAGAAAAACTCGAACGGGTCGATGATTTGCGGAGTCGGCACCCGGCGGGAAGTCGTGATGCTGACGACGGCGGGGACCACCGTTTCAACGAGCCGCGTGGTTTCGGCATCGATCGCCGCAAGGGCTGGCATATCGCCGAGATGGAGTTGGGAAGCCGTGGCCGGGGTGAACGATTCCGGGGCGCGCCGACGCTGATTCCAGCGGGAAACCGCAAGCAGACCCAGCGCGACGAGGAGGACGAAGAGGAGAAACCGTTTCATCGGAGAAGAATAAGCGACATTATTAACGAATCGCATCTCGGAGGAACAGGATGTTTTTTTGGCGGATCGCAACGTCCGGGCGTCAACTCACCCGAGCCAGGGCCAGCTTGCGTTTCTCTGCCAAGAGTTTGCGGAACCGGAGGTATTCCGGTTTTGCCAGCTCGGGGTCTTCCGCAAACAGGCGCTGGGCGGTGGTGCGGGCCAGTTGCATGAGCTCGGTGTCGGCCAACACGTCGCCGATCTTGAGCGGCGGCAACCCGCTCTGGTCGGTGCCCAATATGTCCCCCGGCCCACGCAGGCGCAGGTCGGCTTCGGCGATCTCAAAGCCGTTCGCCGTCGCCTCCAGCGTTTTCATTTTCTCCAGCCCCTCGGGCGTGTCGGCGGCGTGGATGAGGATGCAATACGATTTGTGGCTCCCGCGTCCCACGCGGCCCCGCAACTGATGGAGCTGGGCCAGCCCAAAGCGCTCGGCGTTTTCGATGAGCATGATGGTGGCGTTGGGCACGTCGATGCCCACCTCGATCACCGTGGTGGCCACGAGCACCTGGCTTTCGTTCTTGCGGAACCGTTCCATGATGGCGTCCTTCTCCTCGGGCGCGATCCGCCCGTGCAACAGCTCGCAGCGGTGGGGCGCGAACACCGCTTTCCATTTCTCAAACTCGGCGGCGGCGGCTTTGGCCTCCAGCTTGGCCGAGGCGTCGATGAGCGGGTAGACGACGTACGCCTGCCGTCCCTGGGCGAGGTGTTTTTTGATGAACTCGATGGCGTCCGGGAGCTTGGAGGCGTCGCGGGCGGCGGTGATGATTTTCCCCCGGTTGGCGGGCAATTCGTCGAGCGTGGAGACATCGAGGTCGCCAAAGAGCGTCATCGTGAGCGTGCGCGGGATCGGCGTCGCCGTCATGACGAGCACGTCGGGAACGACCGGCTGCTTGATGAGCGCCGCGCGCTGGAGCACGCCGAATTTGTGCTGTTCGTCGATGATCGCGAGGCCCAGCCGCGAGAAGGAGACGCCCTCGTAAAGCAAGGCGTGGGTGCCGACGACGATTTGCGGCTCGTCGTTGCGTTTGAGCAGTTCGGCGCGGCGCGCGTTGTCGTCGTCGCGGACGGCGGCGCTCCAGGCCTGCTCGTCAAAGAGCGGCAGCGCGGTTTCCTCCTTGCGCGAGCCGGTGCGCAACGCGATGCGAACGCCCAGCGGTTCCAGCCAGCGTTTAAAATTGAGGTAGTGCTGCTCGGCGAGGATCTGCGTGGGCGCCATGATCGCCGCCTGGAACCCGGCTTCCACGGCGAGCAACATGGCGGAGAGGGCGACCACGGTTTTGCCGGAGCCTACGTCGCCGTGCAGGATGCGGTTCATGGGCCGGGGCGTCGCGAGATCGGCGCGGATTTCGCCGATGGCCCGGCTCTGCGCGCCGGTGAGCGGGAACGGCAGTTCGTTGTGGAACGCTTCCAGCAGGCGGCCCGGCCCGCAGTGGGCTTCGCCGGGGCGCAGGACGATTTCCGCGCGCTTGGCCCCCACGAAAAGCTGCATGGTGAAGAACTCCGCCAGCACGAGATCGCGCCGGGCGCGGTGGAGCGATTCCCAGTCTTCGGGGAAATGAACGGCGCGCAACGCGTCGGCATACGGCATCCCGGCCAGCCCCGGCGGGAGCGGGCTGGGCAGCTCGGGGACGTTGGCCAGCAGCCGGTGAATCCAGCTTCGCAACATCCGCGCGGTGATCCCTTCGGTGGCCGGGTGAATGGGCGTGATCCGCCGCAGGTGGATGGACGCCTCTTCGGAGTCCGGCTCCACGACTTCAAACTCCGGGTGCTCAATGATGAGCTGTTTGCCGCGCCTCCGGGGCCGTCCGTAAACCACGAGCCGCTGCCCGGTGGCGATCATTTTCTGGACGAAATGGACGTTATACCAGCGGCAGACGATCTGGCCGCTCAGCACATTCGCGTTCGCCTCCTGGAGCGTCACGTCGAACATGAAACGCCACCCTTGGAAGCGCCGGGCGGCGGTCTTGATCACATTCCCGCAGATACAGACCGGTTTGTCGGTTTCCTCGCGCGGGAAGCGGTCGAACTCCCGCCGGTCTTCGTACCGCCGGGGGAAGTGGGTGAGCAGGTCTTCGAAGGTGTGCAATCCAAACCGTTGGAGTGCGCGGACCCGCTGCGGTTGGAGCCATTCCAGCGACTCCAAGGGCGTTTCGAGCCAAGCCAATCCGGCGGGAAGCGGTCGGGCAGGTTTTGCCGGTCTGGATTTGGGTGCGGGTTCGGGCATGGCGCTGGGATAAAATGCGCCCGATTTCCACTTTGGACGAGCGCGAAATCAGACTCGATCTTCCATGAGGAGTAAAAACCGACGAGTCCGACGCGCTGGCGCTGGCCCAGCGATTGGATCGCTACGTGGGCGGCAACACCAGGGCGCTTGCCAGCCCAACATTCATCCCATCTACCGTTCCGAGTCGCTGCGCCAGGCCAACACACAGAGCGCGGCCAGGATCGCGAAGTCGCGCGCCAGAGCCATCCCGTAATGGCCCGTGCCATCCCCGGCGCCGAAGCAACCGCAATCGCTATCCAATCCGCGAATCCATGCCGCGAGGAGGGCCGTCATAAACGCCAACATCATCCCACCCAAGAGCGCGAGCGCCCCCGCTTGCAGGCGCTTGAAGACGAGACCCGTTCCGCAAAAAATTTCCAGATAAGGGAGGTAAAAAGAAGCCATCACCGCCGCCGCGTGCGGCAGGATTTGGTAGTTCTCAATGGACCGGAGGAAAGCCATCGGCTCGAACGCCTTCAGGACGCCCGCGTAGATGAATAGCCCTCCTGCCGCAATGCGCAGCACGGCTTGCCCCCGCCGGATTAGCGTTTGCTTTTCCATGCTTTCCAACCGCCGTGCAGGATGAACACCGCGCCGAGTTTGAAGTCGCGCAGTCGCTCGGCCACTTCGCGGCTGCCCTGCGCGCCCGCCGAGTTGCAGTAAACGATGGCCGCCCGGCCGGGTTCCCATGCCTCAAGCACCTTTGGAACCAGCGACTCCCAATTTTCCGCGTTGAGCGGGAGCGCGCCGGGGACGTGCTCCGCGCGATATTCCGCGTCGCTGCGGGCGTCGATCCACAACGGCGAGGGCCGGCGCTGGAGCGCTGTGGATAGCGCAATCTCGCCCTCGTCCGGCGGTGCCGGGCGATCTTTTGGGATGACCAGCGCGGCGACGCCAGCCGCCAACGCTGCGGCAACCAGAAGCGCGCCCGCCTGCCGCAACACGGTCCGCAATGGGGGTAGCCCTGCCATCTCAGAGCGTGCTCAGGGGGCCTTGATGAGTGCGAAAGCCTGCAACATCCGTTGTTCATTGGAGCGGTTCACCCCTTGGATATTCAAGACCGCCATCGTTTTCCTGCTCGTTGCTTCAGGGGTCACGGTGATCTTGCATTCGCCCTTCTCTCCAGTCGTTTCCAGCGTCGCGGTGATGGCCGGGTCGCTCGAAGTCACCCGCGTGATGCGCATCCCGTCGGGGAGTTTCACGTTGATTATCTTGGCGCGGGGCGCCTCCCCTGCCCGCCAGAAAACCAGCGACGGCTCCAGCTTGATCGCTTCGCCGATATGCGTGACCATCGTCAAAACGACCGGATCGGTTTCTCCCCGGACGTTGACGCGGATCGACTTCACCTGGTCGCCTTTGCGCGATCCCATGGTGAACACGCCGGTGATGCGCCCCTTTTCTCCGGGCTGATAGGTTTTCTTTTCCAGGCCGACCGTCGTGCATCCGCAGCTCGACTTCACGGATTCGATGGTGACCGGCTGATTCCCGATATTCGTGAAAGCGAAATCCGCGCGCGCGGTCTTTTCTGAAGAGCCGGGTTGCAGTTCGATTATTTTTTTATCCCAGCGCAAAGCCGATTGCGCCTGGGCGCAGCCGAGCATCGCAAGCAGGGCCACAAGGGGAAGGAATATTCGAGTCATCGCCAGGGAATCGAAACAAGTCCGCCAAATCGGCGCAAAAAACTGACAAGGTCGCGTTTACACGAGAACTTGACCCCTCGCCCTGAACGCTTCACTTTGTTCTCTCCACTTTCAACCTCCTCACTCTCAAATTCCCAATGGCCGAAGAACGCAAAACCCTGGAACAACGCAATCAGATGACCGACATCGAGCGGCTGCGCCACTCCGCTGCGCACGTGCTGGCCACCGCCATCCTGCGCATCTGGCCCGACGCGCAGTTCGCCGCCGGCCCGGCCGTGGAGAACGGCTTCTATTACGACCTCGATCTCGGCCACCGGATCACGCCTGAGGATTTCGAGAAAATCGAGGCGGAGATGAAGAAGGTCACGAAGGAAAACCAGGTGTTCGAGCGCGTGGTCGTCAGCCGCGCGGAAGCGTTGGAGTTGGCCAACAAGGGCCGCTTGGGCTCGCTCGGCGAACGCCCCGTGCCCAGCAAATTTAAAGTGGATATTGTGGAGCATATCCCCGAGGGCGAGGAAATTTCGATCTACCAGAACAACGGCTTTATGGACCTCTGCGCCGGGCCGCACGTCATGCGCACCGGCAACATCGGGGCGTTCAAGCTGACCCACGTCGCGAGCGCCTACTACAAAGGCGATGAGAACAACCCGCAACTCCAGCGCGTCTACGGCACGGCCTTCAAAAACAAGACCGAGATGGAAGCCTACTTCACGATGCTTGAAGAGGCCAAGAAGCGCGACCACCGCAAGCTCGGCCGCGAGATGGAGCTTTTCTGCTTTGACGACGACGTGGGCCCCGGCCTCCCGCTCTGGATGCCCAACGGCACGGTGCTCATCGAGGAACTCGAAAAGCTGGCAAAAGAGACGGAATTCGCCGCCGGTTATGACCGCGTGCGCACCCCGCACTTGGCGCGCGAGAACATGTACCTCACCAGCGGCCATCTGCCATATTACGCGGAGAGCATGTTCCCGCCGATGGAGCTGGCGGAACCCGGCAACGAGGGAGCCGTCAGCGACAAATATTACCTCAAGGCGATGAACTGCCCGCACCACCACAAGATCTTTGGTGCCGTGCCGCGCAGCTACCGCGATCTCCCGTTGCGCCTTGCCGAATACGGCACCTGCTACCGCTACGAGCAATCGGGCGAGCTTTTCGGGCTCATGCGCGTGCGCAGCATGCAGATGAACGACGCCCATCTCTACTGCACCGAGGAGCAGTTCGAGGCGGAGTTTAACGCGGTGAATGAGATGTATTTGAAATATTTCAAGATCTTCGGCATCGACAAATATTTGATGCGCTTCTCCACGCACGACCCGGCCAAGCTCGGCCAGAAGTTCGTGGACGAGCCGGAGCTTTGGAAGAAGACCGAGGAGATGGTGCGCAATGTCCTGATCAAGAGCGGCATCAACTTTGTCGAGGTCGCCAACGAAGCGGCCTTCTACGGCCCGAAGATCGATGTGCAGGTCTGGAGCGCCATCGGACGCGAGTTCACCATCGCCACCAACCAGGTCGATTTCGCCGTGCCTTCGCGCTTTGGCCTCGTCTACAAAGACCGGGATAACACCGAGAAAACGCCGCTCTGCATCCACCGCGCCCCGCTCGGCACGCACGAACGCTTCATCGGCTTCCTCATTGAACATTACGCCGGGAATTTCCCGCTCTGGCTCTCGCCCATGCAGGTGCGCGTCATGTCGCTCGGGGACGAGGAACCGCTCGTGGCCTACGCGCGCGGCATCCAGGCCGAGCTTCGGGCGGAAGGCATCCGGGCCGAGGTCGACATCACGAACAACAACATCAAGGGCAAGGTGCTCCAGGCCGAACAGGCCAAGGTTCACACCATGCTCGTGGTGGGCAACCGCGACCTGGAAGCCGGGAACGTGAGCGTGCGCATCCACGGCAAAGGGAACCTCGGCGCGAAGCCGCGCGCGGAAGTGGTGGCGGATATTATCCAGGCGGTCAAAGAGCGCCGGGCGTAGTAGAAATTTTCTCACGCAAAGACGCAAAGTCGCAAAGGAAAAGGCGAGATTCCTCTCTTCTCTTTGCGGCCTTTGCGTTCTTTGCGCGAGACTTTGGTTCTACCGGCGGAAATCGTTGTCGAGCAGCTCCTCCAACTCCTGCATCGCGAGCGTGAGTTGCTCGCGCAGCGCGATCGCTTTCGGATCGGACGAACCCTCAACCGGTTCCGCCGTGATCTTCTCGTAGCGTTTGGCCAGCGGCTTTTTCGGATCGCTCTTGCCCGCCGCGTCCAGGAGTCGGTTCACATCGGCTGCTCGTTCCACGGCCTCGCGGATCTTCTCCAGCGCCTCCGGTTCGTCGATCTCCCGCGCCGCGACCCGTTTGAGCAGGCGGCATTCGAACAGCTGGCAACGCTCCGGCCGTTGCTCGTAAATGGCGCATTTCGACTCCTGATGCGCGGGGCACGGTTGCAAAATGAACTGTTCCGCGCGCTTGCGTTTCCATCGCAACCCCAACGCGATGAGCTCCCTCGGCGAATCGATCGATTGCAGCAGGACCCGGTAAAACATCACGCCGTTGCAGCAAATGCCGCAAGCCGAACAGAGGCGGGAGGCTGCGGTTTCGGCCTGCGAACTCATCGGGGCATTACGGTGCGAGGCGTTCGATCTTCCAACCGCCGTCCGGTTGGGCGGTGTATTCAAACCGGTCGTGCAGACGGTTCGGGCCGCCCTGCCAAAACTCGATGGTCTCGGGCTTCACGCGGTAGCCGCCCCAGAACGAAGGAAGCGGCACTTTGCCCGCGCCGAATTTCTCTTTGATTTTGCTCCACTCCATCTCCAGCACCTTGCGCGAGGAGATCGCCTTGCTCTGGCGCGAGGCCCAGGCGGCGAGCTGGCTTTCGCGCGGGCGCGACATGAAATATTTGAGGGATTCGAGCGCGGGAATTTTCTCCGCCCGGCCCGTCACGATGACCTGCCGCTCGAGCGCCAGCCACGGGAAGAGCAGCGAGACGGCGGGATTTTCGTCCAAGTGCCGCGCCTTGCGACTCTCCAAATTGGTGAAAAAAACGAATCCGCGCGGGTCGAGCCCTTTGAGCAGGACCGTGCGCAGCAGCGGGCGTCCGTCGGCTCCCGCCGTGGCCAGGCTCATGCCCGTCGGCTCGATCACCCCGGCCTCGATGGCTTCGTCCAGCCATGCGTTAAACATGTCGATCGGGTCGGGCTTGAGGTCTTCGCGCCGCAATTTCCCTTTGCGGTAGTCGGAGCGTACATCGGCGAGGTTCATTGGATATAGAATACGCGTTTCCGGTCGATTCGGAAGCGCAAGTTGTTGCCGGACCGGCTACTTGGTTGCAACAGGAGTCTCCCGGGAGGCCCGGATGAGCAGGCTTTCGCCGATCCATTCGCCACTATCGCCAAAGGCGTTCGATTTCCTGAAAATGCTCCAGTCGGCGCGGCGCATGGTGCAAAGCGCCGTGGGGTATTTCGTCAAAAGTTTGGCCAGGCCAGGCCTGCGGACCACGACCTCCAGCGGGTGATCCGCCCAAAACGGGTGCTCCGAGCCGGAAAGAACCGCCACTTTTTCGTTGGTGTAGTAAACAATGCCGCGAATGGCAAATTTCCCCGCCAGGAACGGTTCGCCAGCGGTTTGCATCGCGACCATTTTGCGGGCGATGGGGCGGATGGAAACCATGTTCTCCACGGCTTCAAACGAGAACGTCAACGCGCAGCCGATGAAGACCACGCTGGAAAGGACGGTGGCGGTGAGCCAGAGCCGGTATTGGCGCAGGCAGAGCGCCGCCAACGCGGCGGTGAGCACCGCGCTGAACGCCCACACGGGAATCGCAAACGGTTGTGCCGCTTTCAAGAAAGGGGCGGCGAAGGTTGCCAGCGCCTGAAAAGCCGCCGCGCCAATGACCATCCGCTTTTCCGCCCGCGTCTGGAATCCGTCCGAGAGAACGGAATCCAGCGCCGCGCCGATGAGGAACGCCAGCGGCACAAACAGGTAGAAGCCGTAGGAGGGGAGCTTGGATTGCGCCGCCGTCAGAAAAAGGAGGTTTGGGATAAACCAGCAGCCCACAAAGAGAATCCCGCGATTCACCCGCATCCCAAAAATGAGCCGCCGGAACGCCAGCAACGCCGCCGGGAGCCACGGGATGGAGCCCAGCAGCAGCACGCCCGGGTAATACCAAAAATGATTGTTGGATTTGTGTTCCGCCCGGATGAAGCGCAGCCAGTTGTCGCGGTAGAAGAATTCGTCCACGAACTTCCAGCCGTATTTGGCGATCATGAGCCCGTACCAGGGGAAAACGATCACGGCGTAAGCCGCGAGCCCCAGCCACAACCCCCGGCCTTTCAATACCCAGGGCCGCCGCCCAAATACGGTGAACGAAACCGTGGCGAACAGCGGAACCAGGCTGCCGACCGGGCCTTTGGTGAGCACCGCAAAGGCGGAAAAGAACAGGTGCCAGAAGATCCAGCGGTTTTGCCGCTCCGGCTCCTCCAGCGCCAGCCAATAGCAGAAGAGGGAGGCCGTGATGAAGACCGCCAGCGGGATGTCCGTGAGCATGAGCCGTCCCATGAAGCAGAGTTCCAGCCCCCCGGCCATGAAGAGCCCCGCGATCAGCCCCGCGCGAGGGTTGAATACGCGGCGGGCGAAAGCGTAGGTGAGCAGCACGAGCAGCGTCGCGGAAAGCGCCGCGGGAAAGCGTCCGGCAAACTCGGATTCGCCAAAAAGGCAGTAAGAGCCGGCTTGCAGCCAGTAGTAGAAGATCGGCTTCTCGAACTGCGGCGCTCCGAAGATTTGGGGAGTCAGCCAGTCGCCCGACTGCACCATCTCGCGTCCGGTGAGGGCATAGAACGGCTCATCGGGATCGACCAGCCCGAGCTTGCCCAGGTTCCACCAAAAGGCGACCGAGCTCAGCAGCAGGAGAATGAGGACGTCGCGACGGAACGACCCTCGGAAGAAATGGGTAAGGCTGGACAAAAGGAGGTGGGTGAGCGGTTACTCTGCCGCGGCGATCATCCCGCTTTGGCGGGCGTAGTTGAAGAGCCCGCCTGCGTCGATCACCGGGCGGACATCTCCCAGCGGCTTGAGCTGGTAGGTCTGGCCGTTGACGGTGAGCGTGTCGTGGTCGAAGTCGAGCGTCGCCTCATCGCCGGTCTTGACGATGTCGCAAAGCCGCAACCCGGAGTCGAACGGGTAAAGCTCCCCGGTCGCCACGCTGTTGCGGAAGAAGATGCGCGCGAACGACTCGGCGACGATGGCTTCCACCCCCGCCGCGCCCAACGCGATGGGGGCGTGTTCGCGGGAGGAGCCGCAGCCGAAGTTGCGCCCCGCGATGATGATCTGGTAAGGGGTCTTCATCCCGCCCTCCGGCACGAATTTGACCGGATACTGGTCGTCGGGGAGGCCGATCAAGGCGTAGCTGCCCAGTTTCTCGTATTCCTCGGCGATGGTCGGCACGAGGGTGAGATACTGCGCGGGGATGATCTGGTCTGTGTCGATGTTGTCGCGAACGACAAAAACTTTGCTGGTGATCGTCTTGGCCATAGGATTTTGAAAGAGTTTTATCCGCAGATTTCGCAGATGAACGCAGATTTATTAAGAATCTCTAATCTGTGGAAATCTGTGTAATCTGCGGATTCCTCCTTTGTGTTTTTAATTAAAGGAACTCGCGCGGATCGGTGATTTTGCCTGTGAGCGCGGAGGCGGCCACGGTGTAGGGGCTCGCCAGGAAGACCTGCGATTCTTTGTGGCCCATGCGGCCGGGGAAGTTGCGGTTGGTGGCGCTGATGCACTTCAAAGGCGCGTTCATGCGGCCAAAGGTATCGACGGGGCCGCCCAGGCAGGCGGCGCAGCCGGGGTTCTCCGTCAGGCGCACTCCGGCGTCGGAGATGATCTCCCAAACCGATTTGCCGTCCCATTTCGTGGCCTTGAGTTCTTCAAGGACGCGCGTGGTGCTCGGCACGCCGAATGTGTCAATCTTGACGGTCTTGCCGCGAACGATCTCCGCGAACGCGAGGAAGTCCGAGGTCTTGCCGCCGGTGCAGGAGCCGATGTAAGCGCGGTCGAGCGCGACGTGGCCCAGCTCCTTGGCGAGCTTGCGATGGCCGGGGTCGGGGTGGCACGCGACGGTCGGCTCCAGCGCGGAGAGATCGAAGCTCTTGTCGTAGACAAAGCTCTGGTCGGCGTCGAGTTCCGCCGGGGTGAACGTGCTCTTGGTGCCGTTCTCGGCGGTGCGTTCGTTGACGTAGTCGAGCGTCGTCTGGTCACACGGGAAAATACCGTTCTTGCCGCCCGCTTCGATGGCCATGTTGGTGATGGTCATGCGGTCGTCCATCGTGAGCGAGGAAACGCCGGGGCCCTCGAACTGCAACGCGCGGTAGGTCGCGCCGTCGGAGCCGATGTCGCCGATGAGGTGCAGGATGATGTCCTTGGCCATCACGCCCTTGGGCAGCGCGCCTTCAAACAGGAAGCGCATCGTCTCGGGAACCTTGATGAGCAGTTTGCCGGTGCCCATGATGAACCCGGCGTCGGTGTTGCCGATGCCGGTGGCAAACTGGTTGAACGCGCCGCTTTGGCAGGTGTGCGAATCGGTGCCGAAGAGGACTTCGCCGGGGCGGTTGTGGCCCTTCAAGGCGAGCGAGGCGTGGCAAACGCCGCTATAATGCCCGCCGAACTGCCGCGTGCCGGGCCCCTTGGCGGCGTCAAAACGCCACTGGCCCTTCGGGTCGTCGATCACATCGTAGAAATACTCGATCTGCTGTTCGTTGGCGAAATCGCGCAGGATGTCCACGTTGCGGTTGGACATCGCGTCCGCCGTGAAAATGTAATGGTCGGGGATGATGACGACCTTCTTGCGATCCCAGATTTTGGCATTCGCGCCAAACTCGCGTTTGAACACCCCAATGGTGCCCGGGCCGCAAACGTCGTGAGTCATGAGGACATCGACGTTGACCCATACATTGTCTCCGGGGCGCACGTGCGTCTTTCCGCTGGCGCGGGCAAGGATCTTTTCGGTCAAAGTCATAGGGGGAACACCCTATGCCACGCGCCAAAAGGAGGCAATCGGATTTTCGCGGCTCGAAAGCGGTGTCAAGCCACCGCAGTCCAAAACGCTCGCGCGATAGCTGCCTCGCGCCAGCGTTTTGGACTGCGGGCGCCCCTGCGCCGCTTTGGGAGGTGCCCCCGGAGCATAAAACCTTCCCTACTCCGGCTCTTCCTGCCTGGTCTGCTCGGCGAGCGCGAGGAGGAGGTCGCTCTTGGAAATGGTGCCGATGAGCTGGCGCGCCACGCGGTCCGCAACCACCGGGAGCCGGTCGGCGTCGAGGAACGCAAACGCCGTGAGGGCTCGGGCGAGCGAGGCTTCCGGGGTGATCGTCGGGAAGGACGAACGCACCAGGTCGCGCGCGATGACCAGGTTCGCCAACTCCTGATCGTTGAGGTAGCTCTTAATGTCGTGCAGCGAAATAACCCCTTTGAAGGCGTGGCTGGCGTCCACGACATAGAGATTCACAAACTGGTTGCGGAGAAAGGTCTCGGCGACTTCCAGGAACCGCGCGGATTCCTGGACGCTCACCGGCTCCGGTTTCATCAAATCGGCGACGCGCAGCGACGGGATTTCGAAAACTTCTTCGCCTTTGCGTTTGAGCGATTCGGCGTAGATGGATTTGGGATCGAAGCTCCGGCTGACGTAATGCGCCACGACGCAGGCGAGCATGAGCGGGAGGATCATTTGGTAATCTAGCGTCATCTCGAAGAGCACCAGAATGGCCATGAGCGGGGCGTGCGTGGTGGCGGCCAGCAGCGCGCCCATGCCGACGAGCGTGAAGGCGTTGGGCACCAGCGGCGGCCCCGGCCAAAACAGCGCGGAGCCGAGCGCAAACAGGTAGCCCATGCAGGCGCCCACAAATAACGTCGGCGTGAAGACCCCGCCCACCGCCCCCGAACCGAAGGTGGCAGCCGTCGCCAGGAGCTTGAGGATCAAGATGAGCAGCAGCAGATACCAGACGTAATTGCCTTGCATGACCTCGTTCACGACGCTGTAGCCGTTCCCGCAAACTTCCGGCCGGAACATCGCCAGCGCGCCGACCGCCAGCCCTCCCACGGTCAGCCGCAGAAACACGGGGCCGGGGAGTTGTTTGAAAAGTTTTTCACTCGCCCGCAGCGACCAGAGAAACAGCGGAGCAATCGCTCCCGCCAAGGTTCCCAGCAGGAGATAGAGCACGATTTCCCAGTTGGAATTGAGCTGCACGGCGGGGATCGTGATCTCGTAAAGAGGGCTTGCGCCCAGCAGTTGCCGAACCGTCAGCGTTGCGATGACCGAGGAGAAGACCAGCGGGCCAAAGCTCTCCATCGCCAGCGAGCGCAGGATGATTTCGGAAACAAAAAGCGCGCCGCCGATGGGGGCGTTGTAAGCCGAGGCGATCCCGGCCGCCGCCCCGCACGCGACCAGCAACCGCAGCCGCACGGTGGGGAGTTTGCGCATGCGGCCCACCAGCGAGGCGATCATGGCCGAGAGTTGCACCAGCGGGCCTTCGCGGCCGATGGACGCCCCCGAGGCGATGGAGAAAAGGGCGGAGGTGCATTTGACCAGGCTCAGGCGCGAGGAGATCACGCCATCACCGAGCACGATGGCTTCCATGTAATCTGTGGTGCTCTTGCCCGGTTTGATGCGGCTGCCGAAATAGAGCGTCATGCCCGCCAGCGCGCCGCCCACGGCGGGAATGAGCAGGCGTTGCCAGGCGGGGAGCTGGGTGAAGCTTTCAACCAGGCTCCCCACCCAGTGATTGGTGAGCAGCCAATGGACCCAATGGATGAGGTGGCGAAAGCCCACGGATGCCAGCGCGCCGAGAAACCCGATGATCCCGGCCCAGATCAGCGTCACCTGCAATTCGCTCGGGCGAACGAGTTCGGTAAACCACACCCAGACGCGCAGAAGGCGGAGTTGCCAGGTTTGTGCGGGGGGTGGATTTTTCGGATTCACTGGAAAAAGGAATGCGGCGGTTAATCCGCCGGCGAAAAGAGCGTTTCGATGGTTTCCTGGAAGCGCCCGTCGGCTTCGATCAGAAAGACGTTATACTCGGGCCAGTAGCGCAGGCTGCGAGGTTTGACTCCGAGGCAGGAGAGATTGCTCATCAGCGACTTTGCCGGGTCTGTTTCAATCGCCTCGTGGAAGCTCGCGATCAAGGCCTTGGAGCGGTCCTCGGCGGAAACGGCGCTTGCCGCCGCCACGATGTTCAAGTGCGCGACGTGTTCCCAACGCATGGAAAATGGCGGCTTGAAGAGCGGTTGCGGGATGAGCGGCTCCACGCTGGTCGCGCGGAGTTTTTCGAGTTCCGCAAAAAACCGGACGAGCGGCGCTGGCAGGTCCGCCAGCTTTCCGGGCTTGCCCTGTTTTGCTGCTGCGTTCGGCGTCTTCCCCTGCCACGATCCGCTATACCAGATCGAGAAAAACGGGGCGGCTTTCGCTTGTTTTGCGTCCACCGGGTGTCCGTTGCGGTCCAGCTTGATGCACGCGACCGAGACGCATTCTCCCTTCGCGGGACACGACGGGACGGCGAGGTAATAGAACACCTCGGGTTGCGCCACGGCGCGTGCGAGAGGGTGCGTCGCGCCGAGGAACACCAGCCAGGCGGCGATCGCTTTTTGAAACCGGCGCAACCAAGTGCTGCTCATAGCAGTAGGCTTCAAGAATGCGCGCCGGAAGTCAATGGCAACCGGATATTTCTGCCTTCGAGCATCAGGTCTTCGCGGGGCGATTTTCAGGTTTTCGACGGGCACGCTTCCTTGTAGGCTCCTTTCATGTCAAAACGCGTGCTTTGTGTGTTGGTGGATGGATTCGAGGAAATCGAAGCGCTCACGCCTGTGGACTTGCTCCGCCGCGCCGGTGCGCAAGTGGTCCTGGCCTCGCTGACCGCCGAGCGGCTTGTGACGGGGCGTTGCCAAGTCACGGTGCGGGCGGATGCGGTCCTGGCGGACGTGATGCACGAGAGCTTCGATTTGCTCTTTGTTCCCGGCGGGCCGGGAGTTGCCGCGCTGAGGGCCGATGGACGGCCTGCCCAACTTGCCTCCACGTTTGCAAAAGCAGGCACTCCGGTTGCGGCGATCTGCGCTGCGCCGACGGTGCTGGCCGACGCCGGGTTGCTCCAAGGCAAGCAATTCACCGCGCATTTTTCGGTTTACGACGAACTCCCCTCGGCGCTCGCCACGGAACGCGTGGTGGAAGATGGCGTTTTGATCACTTCGCGCGGAGCGGGGACGGCGCTCGACTTCGGCTTCGCGCTGGTGCGGCGGCTATTTGGCGAGGAGAAGGCAAGCGAGATCGCCGCGAGCATCATGGCTTGAGGCCCATCACAACGGTTCCACCGTGGCCAGCGTGTGGGTGATGGCCCAGGCGTCCACGGTCGGCATGCGCTTGATTTCGTGGCCGATCCCCCACGAATCCGAGAAGAGGATTTCGCCCGTCTTCTCATTGTAACCGATAATGAGGCGCATGTGTCCGCTCGGCGCTTTGGCTTTGGAGCCGTCAGGCAGAACGCCGACGACAACCGACCAGAGAACCGGAATCCCGGTGTCGATATGCGTCTTCACCTGCCGCTGGAAAGTGGCAAGGCCGCTCCGGTTCTTGGTGCGGGTTTCGCGCAGAAGGTCCGGCTTCATTTGCCCGTAGATCAAACGGTAGAAATCCTTGGTTTCCTCAGAATAGGGGTTAACGGAGCTTTCTTTTGCGTGCCGCGCTTTCTGGTTATACTCGCCAATTAGCGCGTTGAAATCGAGTTCGAACAGCGTTCGCACCCGGATCTTGAACCGCGCGCTGAGTTTCTTTAGCGACTCGGTCATCGCCCTCACGTTGGTCCCTCCGGCGGCGGACGAGTTGGCGAGTTGGGCCAGCTCGTTCTCGTCGGCTTTGATCCCGTAATAACGGAGCACGCGCTCGGCAGTGGCCACCACGCAATACCCTTTGGGGCCTTGGTCCACCATGGGAATGTCTTTGATGCTCACATCCCCGGAGGCGGCATCGCATGTCACGTGTTTGGCTGCAACGAAGATCTCTTTGTTGGACGCGGCGAAGGATCGTTCCAGCAGGCTTTTGGGCTTCTCTGCGGGCGTGATGCGCAGCCGCACGAATTCCGAACGGAACGGCATTTGCGGCGTCCTGGTGCAGGAATATTCAAGCGAGTAAACGGAGGCCGCGGTGTTCCATGCCACGCCGTTGACCTTGACCGCGTTGGCGGCATCTTTTCCGCGCGCGACAAAGGCGGTCTTCGTTGTGGTGGAAATCGTGTTGACGAGGGCTTGGATGAGCTTTTCGTATTGAACCCGGTCGATCTCGCCCATGTCGCCCCGGTTGTAAAAGAGCACGACGATTTCTTTGATCTTCTCGTGGTCAAAACTCACGAGCGTCTGGCAGACCGGCTGCCCAAAGAGCGTGGCGTTTTTGAGCGTGCTCTGCGCGAAGTCGTGCGCAACGGAGACCCAGCGGAACCCGAGCGCGTGATTGCTTTCCACCAACTGCGGTGTTTCCCAAACTGACGGTGCGGTAAGCAGCGGATCGAGCGGCGCGGGCGCGGAGGGGGTTGGGCTCGGCGTCTGCGTGAAGGCGGTTGAGGCCAGGCAGAGAAGTGAAAGCAAAAACCTTTTCATGTAAGGCGTCATAGCGGCTGCGATGGAGCCAAGTGAAGCGATTTTCCAAGCGCCGGTCAACGTCGGCCTTGCTGGATGCAGTCAGGGCAGCCATTGGTGGAGGCGTTGCAGGCTGTTGTCAACATGGCTGCCTCGCCAGAAGACCCGGTTGCAATGGCTGCATCGCCAAAACTGCTTTTCGCGCTTGAACACTTCCGGCGGCGCTCCTTGGGCTGCATCAGCGCTCGCCAGTTTCCCTAGCGGTTCGTTGCAGATGATGCAGCGGGAAAACGCCCCCGCCGATTTCTCGAGCGCGAACCGGTCTACGACTTCCCTCAGTTGATCCGGGAGTCGATCGCTCGCGACTAGATAAATATTGGAGAGCGATAGCAAAGCCAGGGGCATCTCCCCGGAGAGGCGGCGGTTCCGGGTCAAGACCCAACGGCGTTCCATAACGGCCAGCTCAAGCAGTTTTCGTCCAAACAAATCATTGCCGGCGGCACAATCGTAGCCGAGCAACCGCAGCCATTTCGCCAACGATTGCAACATCCCGTCTGCGGCGAAGCGCACCTCGTTTGTGTTCATTCGAGTTCTCCTTGGCTAACGGTACGCCGCTGGAAAAGTGACGCAACCCCCCGTAAGCGTTGCAGGGAGAGGTCTGGCGCCGGGATGCGTCGCTTGCCAGAGCCCCGATAACGCGTAAAGTACCTTATGCGGCTGCGCATCCGCATCAGTGACGACCAACTTTTATCGAACCGGTCGCAACACCAAAGTCACACGTTCCAATCATCACCCCTGAAATACAATAGCGATGCGAAATCTATAGGATGAGACCGAGAAAATTTGTCGCGCCGGAGTTTGTTTTGGGGGAGGGATCCCTGGAACTAGTCGGGCGGTATGCCGCCAACCTGGCTGCCAGTAAGGTGTTCCTTGTGAGCGATCCCGGGGTGATCCGCGCCGGATGGACGGGCAAAGTGGAAGCCTCGCTGGTGCAGGCCGGATTGTCCTATGCCGTTTTCTCCGATGTTACGCCCAACCCGAAGGACGCGGAGGTCATGGCTGGCGCGGCCCTCTATCTTCGGGAGCAATGTGACGTGATCGTCGCGGTGGGCGGCGGTAGTCCCATGGACTGCGCCAAGGGTATCGGGATTATCGCGAGCAACGGAGGTGACATCCTGCGTTTTGAAGGCGTGGATCAGATAG
>JBAXCI010000017.1:0-19911 GCA_037141555.1 Verrucomicrobiota bacterium
TTTGACAACGCCCTCATGCTCGACGTGGCCATGGGCGGCTCCACCAACACCGTGTTGCACACCCTCGCCATCGCTCACGAAGCAGGCATCCCCTACGACATCGCCCGCATCGACGGCATCTCGCGCCGCATCCCGTGCTTGTGCAAAGTTTCGCCCTCCTCCAAATACCACATGCAGGACGTGCATCGGGCCGGGGGCATCCACACCATCCTGGGCGAATTAAAGCGCATGAACGTCCTCAACACCGGTTGTAAAACGGTGACCGGCAAAACGCTCGGCGAGAACATCGACGACTGGGACGCGCGCTCGGAGAGCGTCACCGCATGGGCCAAGGCCGTCCGCGTTTCCGGCGCTGCCTCCATCGTCGTCGATCCGAACGACAAACAGGGTTACGTTGGCCGCACGCTTGGCGGCAATCTCGCCCCCAAACCGCTGCTGTTCATGCCCGCGGATGCGCAGGCGATCACGCTTTGGCGCCTGGCTGCGGCGTTCAACACCAGCGACGCCGCCACCGTCGCAACGCTCTTCGCGGCAGACGGGGAGTTTCAGGTGAACGACACGTTGACCTGGAAGGGGCAGGCCGCGATCGAAGCCGGGCTGGCGCAGAAATTCAAGGAGTTCAAGGGCCTCGTGCGCGCCGAGTTGGCCGAGCTTGATAACGCCGCCGCACTCATCGTCTGGCAATACGCCAAGGCGGGGGAGCGCAAGATCCTTTCCCTCCTTTGCATCGGCGAATCGAGCGATTGGATGATCGGCAAAGCGTATCACGAAACGCGCCCGGAACTTCTCGCACAAGCGAAATCCAGCGGCCTCATGCCGCATGATTCCTCGTTCCTCTTCAACCCGTGCGACTGTATCCGCACCAAGGAAACGGCCTACACGCCCGACGGCGGACTGGCCATCCTCTACGGGCAGCTGGCTCCCGCGGGCAGCGTGGTGAAGACAGCGGGCATCAGCGACGGCTTCAAGGCTTACTGCGGACCGGGCTTCGTTTTTGAAGGCCCGTGCGTGATTTTCGAAAGCCAGGACGACGCGTGCGAAGGCATCCTGGCGGGCAAGGTGAAAGCGGGCGACGTAGTCATCATCCGCAACGAAGGGCCGCGCGGCGGTCCCGGCATGCAAGAGATGCTCTCGCCCACGAGTTACATCGTCGGCATGGGATTGGGCGACAAGGTCGCGCTCGTAACCGACGGCCGTTTCAGCGGCGGCACGGCGGGCGCCTGCATCGGCCATGTCTCGCCTGAAGCAGCCGAAGGCGGCCCCATCGGGCTGTTGCACCCGGGCGACCGCGTGCGCATCGATTTCCCGAACCGCCGCATGGACATCCTCGTTGAGGAAAGCGAACTGGCCCGGCGCAAAGAAACGTGGAAGCCCGTGCGACGCGAGTTGACCGGCTGGCTGGCGCGTTACCAGAAGCTCGTGACCAACGCGAGCCGGGGCGGCGTGCTCGCCTAGAAAGAGCGCGGAGCGTTTTGGACTGCGGCGGGGCTTGACGCCGCTTTGTGGTGTACGCGTTTTTATCCCAATCCTCTCATTGAATGATGCGAAGATTCGGATAATACTCCTCATTGGCTCAGGCCAATCACCCTTACCCCCTATGGCACAAGCGATCATGAATCCCGAGGAGGTGCGGCGCTTCGCAAGCGAGTTGAAGCGCTTCAACGACGATCTCCTCAACAAAGCCACCTCGCTCCAGGCCCGGTTCGCCGCGCTCGGCGCCACCTGGCAGGACCAGGAACAGGAGAAATTCGCCGAGGAGTTCATCACCACGATGAAAGCGCTCAAAAAATTCGTGGAAATCTCCGAAAAACACACGCCGTTCCTCTTGAGAAAAGCGCAGCGCATCGAAGAATACCTCGACCAACGCTGAGCCATGGCCACGCAAGCCAAAATCACCTCGCTCGACGCGCTCGATTCCCTGCGCTCGCACCTCATCGTCTTCATGACGAAAGGGCGGCGCTCGCTGGACGACGCCAGCGACGAAGTGCGCCAGACCCGGCAATGGCTCCAACACGAACAGCGGGTGCGCTGGGAATCCGAGATCCGTCGCCTGACCAAAAAGCTCGAACAAGCCGAACAGGAACTGCTCAGCGCGAAACTCTCCGGCCATCGCGAAGCGCTCATCGCGCGGCAAGCCGTGGTGCGGCGGGGACAGGAAGCGGTTGCCCAAGCCCAGGGCAAACTGCGCGCCGTCAAGCAATGGGGACAGCGCTTCGACAGCATTGCCGACCCCATCGTCAAAAAACTGGACGATCTGCGGCAATTTCTGGAGTTCGATATTCCCAAAGCGACCGCCTACCTCGTGAGCACACAGAAAACGCTGGAATCTTACACCGACGCCCCCTCGCCTTCCCAGACCCCATGAGCACCAAAGGCAGCGCAGCATCCCTCAACCAGGCGGCCAAGGACCTCCTCCTGGCATGGCAGGAAACGCGGGCGCATTGGCACGACACCAAGAGCGCCGAATTTGAGCAACAATACCTCGAAGAACTCCCCAACCGCATCACGCGCGCGCTCGGAGTGATGGAGGAAATCGACACGCTTCTCAGAAAGGTAAGAAACGACTGTGAATAACGCCCCCGACCTGCGGGTCAGCCGCACCCTGGAACTCCTCGCCCAACTCAAGCAAACCGGCGCGGTGTTTGCCAAAAAAGAGGAGCAATTCTCCCGCGATCTCGGCGCGCGCCGGGTTGCGATCAATCGCAGCCACCGCGAAGCGCTCGCCGCGCTGGAATCCGTTTGCGCGGCCCAGGCGCAACAAGTGCAGACGCAGTTCAATACCCAGGAGCAAAACGCGACCGACCGCTACGAGAACCGTTTCCAGCGCGTGGAAAAATTTTACAGCGAAGGAATCCGCGATCTCCCCTACCACGCCCAACAGGCCAAGGAGGTCTGGATGGGCGACCTGCAAATGCGCGATTTCCAGGCGCAGACCCAACGCACGGACGCCCTCAAAGAGGCTGAAGCGCTGCGCGCAAATTCCCTGCAAACCGTCGCTGCGTTGCGCGCCGAATTCACAAAACTCGAAAAGCTGACCACACGCGTTCTCGCGCCGTTACGATCAAACAAACCGTCCCCGCTGCCAGAACCCACCGCCGCCGATGCAGCGCCGCTGCTGAATCAACTGGAAGCGCACTTGAATCTAGCGCAGGCGGAAATGCGGCCCTTTCGGCTCTCGAAGGAATATTGGGCCTTCCTGGAAGCACATGCCACGAGACTTCTTGAGGCACAGCAATTGAGCGCCGCTTGTGAAGTCGCGATCGAAGCCGCCCACCGCGAGCAAGTGCAGGCTATTGAGCGGACCTACACTCAGATTTATACCGAGATCGCGGCACAGTGGAACCGCGCCGATAGGATTGAAGAGGAGTTTGAAGTCAACACGCGGACGAAGCTTGAAACCAAAGCGCCCCGCGCCAACGCGAGGAACGAAGCGATTTATCACCGAAAAATAGAGCAGATCGAAGCCGGACGCGCCGCGCGACTGGGGGCCATCCACGCCGAATCGGACGCCCGCCGCGAGCAACTCACCGCAACCCACGACACCGCGATGGCCCAGTGGACCACCGATGAAAAGTGCTGTTGGGGGGAACTGCAATCCGGTTGGCAGCGCGAGATCACCCCGCTTTTCCAGAAACTTGAACTGCTAAACGCCACGGCCAGCGCATGGTTCCCTGCATGGACCCCGGAACTCGCCGAGGGGTGGACCCCGCCGACTTCATTCATTCCCGCCACACAGTTCGCGCGCATTGCCACAGACCTTGCCGCGCAGCCCGGAGCCTTGCCAAAAGACCCGCGCCTCGCCTTGCCGGGCAGCGCGCAGATCACCGCCCCGCTCGCGCTCTCTTTTCCCACGGAAGGCTCGCTGCTCTTCGAGACCAGCGAATCCGGCGGCGAATCGGTCATCGGAACACTCAATCAAACGATCCTGCGGCTGCTGTCCACGACCCCTCCCGGCAAGATCAGTTTCACGATTATCGATCCCGTGGGGCTGGGCGAAAACTTCGCGGGGCTGATGCAGCTCGCGGACTACGAGGAGAGCCTCATCAACCGCCGCATCTGGACCCAGCGCGACCAGGTCGAAGAGCGCCTGGCAGAACTGTGCGAGCACATCGAAAAAGTGATCCAGATGTATCTGCGCAACCAATACGCGACGATCACTGAATACAACCAGCAAGCCGGGAGCGTCGCCGAGAAATACCATTTCCTGGTCGTCGCGGATTTCCCCGCCGCGTTCAGCGAAACTGCCGCCGCCCGGCTCCAGAGCATCGCCACCAGCGGCGCGCGCTGCGGCGTGTTCACCCTCTTGCACTGGGACAAACGGCAATCGCTGCCCGATGGTTTTGCGCCCGACGAACTGCGCGCCAACAGCATTTGCATCCGCCAGGAAAACGGCCAGTTCCTCGTCAACAAAGAGAAGGCGGAACCCGGCACGCAGCTCGTTTTCGACACACCGCCCAGCCCCGAACTCGCAGTCGCGCTGGCGCACAAGATCGGCAAAAGCAGCATCGATTCCAACCGCGTCGAAGTGCCGTTCTCGCAGATCGCGCCTGCTCCCGCCGAGATGTGGACCAACGACACCACGAGCGAACTGCGCATCGCCATTGGCCGCACCGGCGCGACCAAACACCAATTTCTGGCCATCGGCAAAGGGACGCGCCAACACGCGCTCTTCGCGGGCAAAACCGGGTCCGGCAAATCGACGCTTTTCCACGTCATCATCACCAACCTCGCCCTCGCTTGCAGCCCGGACCAAGTGGAGTTCTATCTCATCGATTTCAAAAAAGGCGTCGAGTTCAAGTGCTACGCCGAAAAGCGACTGCCGCACGCGAAAGTCGTCGCCATCGAGAGCGACCGCGAGTTTGCGCTGAGCGTGCTCGAACGCGTGGACGAAGAGTTGAAGCGACGCGGCGACCTGTTCCGCAAACTCGGGGTTCAGGACATCGCCGGATACAAGCGCGCGGGCGGCTCCGAGGCGATTCCGCGCACGCTGCTCATCATCGACGAATTCCAGGAGTTCTTCGTGGATGACGATGCCATCGCGCAGACCGCTTCCCTGCTCTTCGACCGCATCGTGCGCCAGGGCCGCGCCTTCGGCATCCACGTCCTGCTCGGCACGCAAACGCTGGGCGGCGCTTACTCGCTGGCCCGCGCCACGCTCGGCCAGATGGTCATTCGCGTCGCGCTCCAGTGCAACGAAGCCGACGCCTACCTCATCATGGACGACAGCAATCCCGCTCCGCGCCTGCTCTCGCGGCCCGGCGAAGGCATCTACAATGACGCCGCCGGAGCATTTGAAGGCAACAGCCCGTTCCAGGTCGTCTGGCTGCCCGACGAGGAGCGCGACCAGTGGCTGGAGAAAGTCCACGCGCTTGCGGAACAACAACCCGGCCACTTTGGAAGCCCCATCGTCTTTGAAGGCAACGCCCCGGCGGACATCGGCGAAAACGAACTGCTCAATGCCCTCCTCGCCAACCGCCCGACCACGCCGCCGCCCATTGCCCGGGCCTGGCTGGGAGCGCCGAACTCAATCAAAGGCCCCACGGAAGCCGCATTCCAACCGCAGAGCGGCAGCAACCTGCTCATCGTCGGCCAACGCGACGAAGCCGCCCTCACGTTGCTTGGTGTATCCATGCTGGCGCTGGCGGCGCAATACCCAGTAGGCGCGGCGAAGTTTGTGCTCTTCCACGCCACAACGCCCGGCACCCCCGACAGCGACTTCATTGAGAGCATTCTCAAGGCGAACCCGCATCCTGTCACCGTGGCGCGCACTCCGGAAGTCGCGGAAGCCGTGAACGGCATCGCCAGCGAACTAAATGCGCGCAATGGCGGCGAGGAATCCGGCGAGGCGATCCCTGTCTTCTGCTTCATCCACGGCCTCCACAAATTCAAGAAGCTGCGGAATGAAGACGAGTTCGCCTTCTCGATGAGCGACTCCGATGCGGGGCCAAATCCCGGAGCGCAATTCACCGATGTCATCACCGAAGGGGCCAGCCACGGCATCCACCTTATTGTCTCGGTGGACACATTGAACAACGTCAACCGCTGGCTGAACCGCAAGGCGCTGAGCGAATTTGAGATGCGCGTCGTATTCCAGATGAGCGCCAACGATTCCGCGAGCCTCATCGACTCGCCCAAAGCCAGCAGCCTCGGCCTCCATCGCGCGCTATTTTACAGCGAACACGCAGGGACGCTGGAAACCTTCCGGCCTTATGCGACGCCCGATGGGGAATGGATCAGGCGGGCCGGGGAGATGGGACGTATAGGTCGTATATGACCTATGGGTCCTATTTACTCCAGCCCCTGCAACAGACACTCCTGCAACAACCCGTAGACGTGGATCTGTGAAACCGCCAGGCCGCGCTCGCTCTCCGGCGGATAGGGTGCGGTGCGGTTCATGTCCTCTTCGCCCACGTCGTATCTCGCCGCGAGCACCAGGCGCGCTTGGTTGAGCGTGTTGAGCCAGGCATCGACATGGCTCATCGGGATGGCCCACCCCTCTTCGCCCGCAGCCAAGGGCGCGAGGTCGGCCTCGACCGTTGTGGAGGCGTTCTCGAACCCTTCGCGCAGTTCCGGACGCACATATTCCGCCCATTCTTCGTTGATGCCCACTTCGTTCCTCGGCGTGGGATCGGGAAAAAGCCGCTTTTGCGCCTCGTGGTTTCCTTCCGGGTCGGCCGCCGACGGGATCGCCTGGAACATCGCCACCAGTGGCGGCTCCACCTCGCTGAAAATAAATCCGCCCTCTTCGTCACGCTCGATATTCACTTTTTCCCCCGTTTATGCAGCTCGTTCCATCGTTGCCAGCAGCAGATAGCTGTGAAGCTGCTGCACGTAAAGCTCCGCGCGTTCGCGTCCGCCCGACCAGACCACCGAACGCCCTTTTTGGTGCACCTCCATCATGTGCTCCTCGGCTTTCGCTTTGGAAAACCCAAACACACGCCGGAACACCATCGTCACGTAGCTCATGAGGTTCACCGGGTCGTTGTGAACGACGACATTCCACGGCACATCGAGGGCAATTTCCGTTTTGATCTCGGTTTGCGTCTCGTTCATTTGAGCTTCTCCAGGCAATCCGCGAGAATCTGCTCCTGCAACCGGTGCATCCGGGCGGCGGCGGTCGGCTCCTTGTCCTCGTAGCCGTTCAGATGGAGCAGCCCGTGCACAATATACAACGCAAGTTCCTCGTCCAAAGAGCGCCCGTAGATGGCCGCATTGGCTTGGGCCGTCTCGGTGCTGATGACAATCTCTCCATGGTCAAACGTAATCACATCCGTCGCCCCCGGGATTTCCATGAAATCGCGATGCACGCGGGCAATGGTCGCGTCGGAGACGAGCGTCACCTCGACTTCCCCCAGGCGCGGCAACGGGGTTTCCCGGTGGGCCGGGTGCAGCAGGCACTCCGCCAGCGCCAGCGGGGCGAACCGCCGCAGCCACGGAAGCGCGGCGCGGACCTTCCGCTGACGGTTGTGAAGAGAGATTTCCATGTTCTTAAAGAATCGATTCTCCCAGAGGTTTTGGGAAGAGTCGAGCCGAAGAACCGCGTGATCGGTACAGCAGAACGGGACCGCCCGTTTCCGTGCGATCCCGTTCGCTGCCATGGGAGAAAATCTTAACCCCGGCCCGCTACGCTGTGACGTGTCCGCGTATCGTGACAGTAAGAGCCGGTGCGGTCGTAGGAATAGTTCACGAGGTAATCATCCGGACCGACGGCGTCCGCGGGAATCGGTTCGGCGGCGTTCGTCGGGTCCAGAATCCACCAGCGACCCTCGTTTTTCCACATGAGCCAGGCGTGGCTGATCTTGGAAGTGCGGCGGGCTTTGCCGATCACGTACCGCACGTTGGCGTCGTTCATGCGGCTGGCGAGCCAGAGCGATTTCGCTTTGCAATCGCCCGCGCGCTTGGCCGCTGTGACTTGGGGAGACTGCGCGACATACGGCGCATCGAAAACGTATTTGAATGCGAAACCCTGCCGAACCAAAGCCGCAACGGTGTTGTAGGAGGGAGGCGGTCCGTCGAGCCGATGCATCACCGCGTCCACAGGCCCGCAATACGGGTCGTAGGGGGTAGGGCCGGGACGACCATTGGAAAGGTCGGGCCGGGCGGAGGCAAAGGCTGCGGTGACGAGAAGAGCTACGGTAGTTAACAGATGTTTCATTTTAAGCACGAAGTCGCTAACAGTTGTAGCGAACATCGTACCAGTCAATCCCCTACCCCAAAATAATGTGAAATTTCTTACTCGTTCCCAAGTTGCACTTGGGAACGTCATTATTTCCGGTGGGTTCTGCGGGCGGGGGAAGAAAAATACGGCAAGCGCAGATCTCCCACCCGAAATCCCCACCGAAAGTTAGACATTCCCAAGTGCAACTTGGGAACGAGGAGAAAGGAGGAGAAATTCGCTTCTCAATGCCGCGATTCCTGCTTTTCTAGAAAAACCGCACATGAAACTACGCAACCAACTTCTCGCCCTCTTCTGCCTGCTGGTCTTCATCGCCTTCGGATTTGTGTTCTACATGAACTGGGTCGTGCAGAAACCGTTCGGCATCATCCTCTTTGTAACCGACGGCCTCTCCACCAACTCCCTTACGGCCGCTCGCCTCTACCAAGGGGGCGCGAACGAACGCCTGACCGTGGAAAGCCTTCCCCATCTCGCGCTGCTGCGCAACAGTTCCAATGACTATGCCGTGCCGGACGCCGCCTCGGCTGCTTCCGCACTCGCTACTGGCGTGAAGGGAAACAACCGGGCCATCGCGATGGACCCCGGCGGCAAGCCGCTCCAGTCCATCCTCGCCCTGGCGCGCGACGCAGGGCGGGCCACCGGCATCGTCACCACCGGCAACCTCACCAACGCCACTCCCGCCGCTTTTTACGCCCACGCGACCGACCTGCGCGACACGCAGGCCATCGCCCAGCAGTTTGTGCAGAGCGACATTCTCGACGTCACAATGGCGGGCGGCATGAACGATTTCACGCCCGAAAGCAAAGGCGGCCAGCGCAAGGACGGACGCGATCTCTGGTTGGAATTGCGCAGCAAAGATCACTCGCTCGTCCGCAGCAAAGCGGAGCTGGAAAACACGCCCGCGTTTCTTTCCAGGCCGCTCACCGGCATCTTCTCCAACGGCAACCTCGCCTTCTCCTCCCAGGTTGAAAGCGGCAGCCAGCAACCCGCCCTCTCCGACATGGTGCGCCGGGCCATCCAATTTCTCCAGCTTCACCCCAAGGGCTACCTGCTGGTGGTGGATGCCGCCCTCGTCTCGCGCGCCGCCGAGCAAAACAACGGGGAGCGCGTCTTGAGCGAAACCGCCGATTTCGACCGCGCCGTGGCGACCGCGCTCCAATATGCGGGCGAGAAGACGTTGATCCTCTGCGTGGGGAAAAACGACATTGGCGGGCTCAGTCTGAACGGCTACCCGCTGAAGGGAGATCATGGGGCGGCCCTGCTTGGGACCAACGCTGCGGGCTACCCGGCCATCACGTGGAGCACCGGGCCGAACGGGCCGCGCAACGGGAGTCCCGCGCCCCTGGCCTCAGCCCCCGCGACCACCGGCACCGATGCGGCAGTCGTTCCCACGCCGAATGCAGAAACCGTTGTGCCAGCGCCAAACAAAGAGCCTTCCGCGTATGGAGCCCCGCAAGCGATCAGCACGGCGCGGGACATGATCGCCGTTGGCACCGGCCCCGGATCGGAGCTCCTCAACGGCTTCATGGAAAACACGGAGATCTTCAAAATCCTGCAAAAGGGACTTTGAGGAAATGCGTCCCGAAGGGACGGCGCGGAGAGTAGCCCGGCGCACAGGATTCACCTGCGAGGCGTGTCATCCCGAACGCAGTGAGGGACCCCGCAAGTTACTTCCAGCTCCAACCCATAGAGAGAGCCACGCATTGGGGTGATTTGCGAGGTCCCTCGCTTTGCTCGGGATGACACGCGGCCAATAGTCCCAATATCTGTGATCGCTATCCGGCGATTTCTGGCGTTACTTCTTCTCTTTCAAGTCGGTGTCGTAGACGGTCACTTTGCCAAATTTCTCCAACTGCGGCACGATCTCCTTGGCTTCGCCGACGACCACAATCACCAAATCGTTCGGGTCGATATATTTCTTGGCCAGCTCGGTTGCTTTTTGCGGCGTCAACCCGGTGACCTTTTTGGCATACGTCTTGTAGAAATCGGCGGGCAGGCCGTAGAGATCGACCTCTTGCAGGCGTTCTCCCATGCGCCGCTCGTTCTCGATGCTCATGAGAAAATTCCCGGCGACAAAATTACGTTGCAGCGAGAGTTCGCTCTCGGGGATTGGCTCGCTGCTGATGCGCTTTAGTTCCTTGAGGATTTCTTCCACCGCCGAGCCCGTCACCTCGTTGCGCACCTCGGCTGTGGCTGAAAACGCGCCGCCGAGTTTCTTTGCTGCAAAGCCGGAGGACGAACCGTAGGTGAACCCGTGCTTTTCACGCAGATTTGCTGCAAGCCGCCCCGACATTCCTCCGCCCAATAGCGAGTTGACGGCGCTCAACTCCGGCACGTCGGGATTGTTCTTCGCAACGCCCCGAGCGGCCACAAGAATGGCGCTCTGGACTGATCCCGGGCGGTCAACCACATGAACGGTGACGCCTTTGATTTCGGGGAACGCAACGGGCGGCGCGCACGGCGGAACGTCTTGCTGTTTCCAATCACCAAACGCCTTCCTCACCTGCTCCAGCGCCGCCGACGGTTCCACGTCGCCCACGACTACAAGCGTGGCGTTATTGGGCAGAAATTGCGTGTCATGGAATTGCACGATGTCGTCGCGCGTGATTGACTGCACCGTTTCCGGCGTGGCATACGCTCCGTAGGGGTGTTCGCCGTAGAGCAGCTTATCCCGCAGCCGCACGGTGAGTTCGTCGGGGTCCATCCGCTTTTGGGCGAGGTTGGAAACCATTTTGGTTTTCTCGTTGTCCACCTCCGTTTGGCGGAACGCCGGACGCAAGGCCACATCGCGCAGGAACCCAAGGATTTCGTTGCTGTAGCGGCTCAACCCGCTGGCGGTCACTGTGGTGGCGTCGTCGCTCGATCCCCCTTCCACGCTGATCCCAAGGAAATCGGTTTTCTGTGCAAACTCGCTGGCGGCAAGCTCCGCCGTGCCTTTGTTGAGCACCGCCGCCGTGAGCGCGGCCAGCCCCGGCTTGCTGCCGTCGCAGAAATCACCCGATTTCACCAGCAAGCGGAACGTCACCATCGGCTCCTTGTGGATCGGCAGCACGAAAACCGTCAGACCGTTGGGAAGCGTCTCCGTCACGGCGTCCGGGAAGGTGACGGCGGGGAGCGGTCCCGCTGCCGGCGGGCGGGTGCGGTCCAGCTTGGCCGCTTGCACCGAGGTGGCGGCGATCCCGAGGGCGAGAAGAATGGAAAGCGTTTTCATGGTTACTTGGAAGCGTTCGGTTTCACGACGGGGTAATGCAAGACGTTGTCGCCTTGCGGAATGAGGTATTTGGCGGCCACCCTTTGAATATCGTTGGCGGTTACTTTCTCATACTTTTCCCACTGCTGGTTGATCTTGCCGGTGTCGCCAAACATGACGTGGTAATGGGCGAGGTTTTGCGCCCGGCTCAGCATGGTTCCATAGGCTTGCGCCAGCTCGCGCATTTTCAGGTTCTTGGCTTTCTGCAACTCCTCGGGGGTCACGCCCGCGTCGCGCACTTTGGCGATCTCCTCGACCACGGCGGCGTCGAGCTTCTCCAGCGGCGTCTGCGGATTGCCCACGGCGAACACGCCCACCGCGCCCCCTTTTTCCAGCAGCATCGGGAACGCCTCGATCTCCGAAGCCGTCTGGTCGCCTCGCACGAGCCGTTCGTAGAGCCGCGAACTGCGGCCTGTCGCCAGGATGTCCGCCAGCAACTCCAACGCCGGCGCGTCCGCCGAGGTCTCCGCCGGGGCGCGCCAGGCATGCAGCACGGCGGGAAGCGGCGTGTTTGCCAGCGCCACCGTTTTTTCCGTGGGCGCTTGTTGCGGCTGGAGGGCAAACTCGGGCCGCTTGATCTTGTTGCCGCGCGGGATCGGCCCAAAGTAATCGGCGATCAGCTTTTTCGTCGCGTCGAGATCGAAATCCCCGGCCACGACGAGCGTCGCATTGTTGGGAATGTAATATTGGTGATAGAAACTGCGAAATTCGTCCAGCGTCGCCTTGTCGATGTATTGGACCGCGCCGATGGGCGGCCACTCGTAAGGCGTTCCCTTGAAAACCATCCCGGCGAGGTTCTCATACAAAGTGCCATAAGGTGCGTTCTCGGTTCTCAAGCGGCGCTCCTCCTTCACCACCTGCCGCTGGGTCTCCACGCCGACTTTTTCCACCTTGCCATGCAGCATCCGCTCGCTCTCGATCCAGAGTGCAAGGCCGAGTTGATTTGCCGGCATGTTGAAATGATAATCCGTGCGGTCAAACGAAGTGGAGGCGTTCACATCCCCTCCTGCGGCAGAGGCATATTTGAAGATCTCGCCGCGCTTGATGTTCTCGGAGCCTTCAAACATCAAGTGCTCAAAAAAGTGGGCAAACCCCGTCCGGTCGGGCCGTTCGTTTTTGCTCCCCACGTGGTAAAGCAGGTAAGTGGAAACGACCGGCGCGGTCTTGTTCTGATGCAGGATGACGTGGAGCCCGTTGGGGAGATCGTATTCCACAAAATCGATCATCGGCATCTTGACGGTGGGCAGGATGACGGCATCGGGCGAGGTCGTGTTTTCGGCGAAGGCGACCGGAGAGAGGCCGATGCAAAGCGCGCCCGTGATGGCGGCAAAAAGAGATGATTTCATAAATGGTGAAAAAAGGAGTGGCAAAAGGGCGTCCCGCAGACCGGAAAAGAATCTATGCGCTAAGTGTGGGCTGCGCAAGTTTATGAACACGACGCCCGTTTTCGGTTTTCATTTTCCTCATAGACACGGGGAACGCGCCCACGTTCAATCAGGCCCGCAAATCGGCGACCGCCCGCGATATAGCGACGATGAAAACGACGATCTATCTTTGCCTGAGCGCCGCCTCCGTTCTCTTCGTCTCCGGGTGCAGCCGCTCCAATGACACTGCGGATTCCACGCCTTCGAACGTCACCCCCACCCAGATGACGCCCAACATCACGCCCGTGCCGACGATGACACCGATGCCGTCCCCCTCCGCGATGCCGAGCATTTCCCCGTTACCAAGCATCACCCCGATGCCGCCGATTACTCCGACGCCTACCCAGAGATAGGCTCAGGTTCCTGGGCAGGAACAGCTTTTGCGGCGACTACATCGCGCTCCAGCCCACGCAAGTAAAGCGAATCTCTTCTTTGCGTCCTGGCGTCTTTGGGTTGCGTGAGCCCTGCAAACAATCCCCTTTCTTATTCTCAGGATTTGCGGCATACTCTCTGCAAATCCAGACTATGATCCAGCGCGATTACCTTATCGTCGGCGCAGGAATCGGAGGCGCAATGGTATGCGAATCCCTGCGACAATACGACCCCAAGGGGTCCGTGACGCTTGTCGGTTATGAATCGGCGCTCCCCTACCACCGCTCGCGCCTGTTTTCGACCCTGCTGGCGGAAACCGAGCCCACCTCCCTCAAAAAGATCTACTGCCATCCGCCCGATTGGTACGTGAAAAACCAGATCGAACTGCGGCTCGAAACCCTCGTCACCCAGCTCAACATCAACCGCAGGATCGCCGTCCTGAACACCGGCCAGGTCATCGAATTTCGCAAATGCTGCCTCGCGATGGGCAGCCGCGTCCGTCGGCCTCAACTGGCGGGAGCAAACCTGGGCAAAATCCTGTATCTACGAACGCTGCGGGACGTCCTCGCGCTCAAGGAAATGATCGCGGTGGAAAAGAACATCTTCGTGATCGGCGGCGGATTCATCGCGACCGAAGCCGCCTCCGCCCTTCACGCGCTGGGGCTCAAGGTGACCCTCCTGTGCAACCACCCCGCGCTCTGGCAACAATGGCTCGATCCCGAAACCGCCCGTTGGCTCACCGACTATTTCGCCGAAAAAGGCGTGCCGCTCCTCCACGAAACGCTCAACGGCTTTGAGGGCAAAACCGTCCTGCGCAACATCCAGACCAAGAGCGGCAACCGGATCGCGGCGGAACTGGCGATCGTCGCAAGCGGCGTGGAACCCAATCTCGGGCTCGTGGCCAACACCCCGCTGGGCAGTCCCAACGGCACCCCGGTCAACGACTGCCTGGAGACCGACGAAAAAGGGATCTATGCCGTGGGCGACATCGCCCTCTATCCCGACGCCATCTTCGGGAGCGTGCGCCGCAGCGAACATTGCGAAACCACCCTCGAACAAGCGCGCATCGCGGGGCCAAACATGACGGGCAAAAAGCGGCAACGGTTCAAAATCCTCCCCCACCATAGCTGCACCGTGTTTGACCTCCGGTTCGACTTCGTCGGGGACTTCACGCAGGCGCCTGTCCGCTACGAGATCGAAGGCGAGCGCGATAAGCGCCATTTCACGGCCCGCTATTACCAGGGGCCCAAGCTCATGGGAATGCTCCTCTGCAACCAGTCGCGGGACGCGTTGGAAAACGCCAAAACGGAAGTGACCCTGGCGCATAAGCATTAGGGCTGCTGATTAAAACCCGGAGCCGGATGCATTTCCCCTGCACCGGGAACTTGCTTCCTATCCGGCCCCCCATTAGCTTGCGCCGTATCCAATGAATCTCACCACGCTCCAGAACACCCTGGCGACTCTACAAACCCGGCCCACCAAGAGCCTTGGGCAGAATTTTCTCCACGACGAAACCGTCGCCGCCTGGATCGTCAACCAGCTCGATCTCCGGCCCGAAGACCACCTCGTGGAAGTCGGTCCCGGCCTCGGCGCGCTCACCGAGTTTGCGCTCGAACAGTGCAGTTCCACCACGCTCATCGAAAAAGACGGACGGATGGCCGACTATCTCAAAGAACGCTTCGAGGCGAAACCCAACGTGGAAGTGCTCCACATGGACGCGCTGGATTTCGACCTCCGGGGGCTCTTCCAATACGGCCCGACCAAGGTGCTCGGCAACCTCCCCTACTACGTCTCCAGCCAGGTGCTCTTTGCCTTCACCGCCGAACCGTCGCCCGTGGGCCGCCTCGTTTTCACGCTGCAAAAAGAGATGGCCGAACGGCTCTCCGCCGAGCCCTCCACCAAGGAATTTGGCGCGATCACCCTCATCGTCGGACGGCGCTGGCGCGTTCGCTACGTGCGCACCCTGCCGGGGAGCGTCTTCCTGCCCGCGCCGAACGTCGAGAGCGGCGTCATCGTCCTCACCCCTCGCGACCAGAGCGAACTGCCCGACTGCGACGGACGCCTTTTCAATCGGCTCGTCAAAGAAGGGTTCGCCCAACGCCGCAAAATGCTGCGCAAAATGTTGGCGGCCCACAACCTCGACTGGCCCGCGCTGTGCGCCGCCATCGGAGCCGAGGAAACCGTGCGCGGCGAAGCCCTCACCTTGCGCCAATGGGTGGACCTCACCCGGTTTGTGGAAAACGCCAGCGACTCCGAGAAATTCAACGCCAAAGCCCAGGACGTGCACGGCGAAATCTTTGATGTCGTTGATGACGCAAACCGCGTGATCGGCCAGGAAACCCGCAGCAAAGTCCACACGCAGAAACTCAAGCACCGGGCCGTTCACATCCTCGTCTTCAACGCCAAAGGCGACCTCTTTTTACAAAAGCGCTCCCGCTATAAAGACGCGAACCCGGGCCGTTGGGATTCCAGCGCCGCAGGACACGTGGAATCCGGCGCCGATTACCCCGAAACAGCGGCCCGCGAACTCCAGGAAGAACTCGGCGTCAGCGCCCCGCTCGAACTCATCGGCACCCACCCGGCAAGCCGCGAAACCGGTTGGGAATTCGTGCAAGTCTTCAAGACCGAACACCCCGGCCCGTTCACCTGGCCCCGCGCCGAAATCGAAAGCGGCCTCTTCTTCCCCGTCGACCTCATCGACCGCTGGACCGCCGCCAGACCGCATGATTTTTCAAACAGCTTCCTGGCCTCCTACCGGCTGTGGCGGAATGCGCGCTGATGAAAATCCACCTGACCAGTTGCGAAACACAGCCCGGCGCGTGGCGGCATCAAGAGCAGATTCTCCGCGAATTGTGGGAATGCTCCTCGCGCCAGCACTGCCTGGTCGGGTCTCCCGCTGAGGCGGACATCATCCTCATCGGCAACCTCCGCGATGAAAACTGGTTCGAAAGCCTCCGCCGCCACCCGGTTATTTCGAAATACCCGAACCGCTGTTTCGCACTCTCGGAGACCGACGAACCCAAGCCGCTGCTCCGCGGCATCTACACCTCGGCGCACCGCAAATTAGCCTTCCCGTTCCGCTGCCGCACGGGGGCTTACACGCTTCAGCATCCCGATTTCAACAATCCCTACATCGAGAACCATCGCGGCGGCGCGTTCCGCAGCCCGAAGAAACACCTCTTCTCCTTCACCGGGCGCAACTGCCACCCCGTGCGAACAGCCATCCTGAACCAGCCGTTCGAGCGGAAGGACGTGTTCGTCAGGAACACCTCGGATTTTGACCTGTTCACGCACGAAAACGAAAACAAGGCCGTTTCCCAGGAGTCTTTTGTCCAGGTGATGGAGGCCTCGAAGTTCGTCATTTGCCCTCGCGGCAACGGCGCATCGAGCATCCGCTTATTCGAGGCCATGAAAATCGGTGTCGCGCCCATTCTTATTTCGGACGATTGGATTCTGCCCAAGGGCCCCCGCTGGAACGAATTCGCGCTCTGCATCAAAGAAAGCGAGATCGGCGATCTTGAGGCGCTGGCCGTGCGCAACGAGGAGCGCTGGAGCGAGATGGGGACGCTGGCCGCGCAGGAATATGAGCGGCACTTTTCCAGAACCGCTTACTTTGATTACGTCGTGACGCAGTGCGCGGACATGCTCAAAAGCCAGCCCGTGCCGGAAAGCGTATTTTGGGCAATGAGGGATCTCTTTGTCTTCACTTGGAAAGCGGCAAACCGCCTTCGGCGCGTCGCCGGACGTTTCCAATAGCGGGCAATGACGCGGTTGACGCCCCGCGCACTCCGCTCTATGAAGAGGGATGGCAGATTCCGCCCTGGCTGTTTTCAGCGACGTTCATTCCAACCTGGAAGCACTCCAGGCGGTGATCGCCGACATGAATGCGCACAATGTGAGTCGCTACGTCTGCCTGGGAGACGTGGTGGGTTACGGTGCCGACCCTGTTTCCTGCCTGGAAAGGGTTCGCTCCCTCCATTGCCCGGTGCTCATGGGCAACCACGATGAAGCCGCCGCCTCGGAGGGCGATCTTGAAAACATGAACCTCTCCGCCCGCGCGGGGATCGAGTTTGCAAGGCGGAACCTCTCCCCGGAACAACGCGATTGGCTGTCGCATTTGCCGTTAACATTCGAGGAAGACGATTGCGAGTTCGTCCACGGCTCCCTGGATGCCCCCTCGGAATGGTGGTATGTCATCAGTCCCGAAGACGTCTCCTTGCATTTCGAGGCGCAGTCCCGCCCGGTCTGTTTCTGTGGCCACACCCACGACCCGATGTTCTGGCACTGGAACGGCGCTAAAAAGCTGGCGGTTCGCCATGGCGAAGGCCGCATTTCCATTCCCGCCGAAGGTAAAACGCTCATCAACACCGGTTCCGTAGGGCAACCGCGCGACCGCAATCCGGACGCGTCCTATGCCATTTTCAATCCCGCCGAGCGGTGGGTGGAGTTTCGTCGGGTCTCCTACAATATCGCGAAGACGAAGCGGAAAATTATCGACGCCATGCTGCCCCGTTTTACTGCGGACCGGCTCTCGGTGGGAAGATAGGTTCTCAGCGTGCGCCCAGCGGCAACCGGCAAGTAACGGTTGTTCCGCAACCCGGGACGGACTCGATGGCGAGCGTGCCACCCAGCAGCCCGGCGCGGTAGTTCATCGTGTTCAATCCCATGCCCTCCGTGCCGCAAGCGTCCGGCGTGAATCCCTGGCCGTTGTCCGAAACCGACACCGTGAATGCGCCCTCAAAAGTGCGCAACCTCACGGTGATGCAGGTGCCGCCGCCATGCTTCGCCGCGTTGTGCATGGCTTCCTGGATAATCCTGTAAACATGAAGCGCCACGGCTGGCTCCGTCAGTTGCGCCGGCCAGACTCCCTCAATCCCACATTTCAGCCGAAAAGCCGCACAAAACTCTGCCGCGCTCGCCCTCAGGTAATCGATGAAGTTTTCGCCTGAGAGATGCGTGGGCGCGAGATTGTGGGCCAGATTGCGGGTGGAAACCGCGAGATTTTTGGTCAAATCAGCGATATGCCCCGCGATCTTGGCTGAACCGTCATCCTCGAGTTTTTTTTCGAGCAGTTTGGAAATCAGTGAAACCGCAGCCAGGCCCTGGCATAAATCGTCATGAAGATCGGCCGCAATCCTCCGCATCTCCCGCTCCGCTATTTCGACGACCTCTCTTTCCAGCCTCTTTTGGTCGGACAAATCGCGCAGTCTCCCGAAGACTCCGGCAACGGCCCCGCTGGCATCCCGACAAACACCGTGGGTGACCAAAAAAGGCCGCTTCCCCTGCGCCGTAGGGATCGCCAATTCACAACTCTGCGGTTCACCGCTGGCGAATGCCAACGCCTCCAGCTCCAGTATGGCATCTGCGATTTCGGGCGGAAAAATCTGCGCGACGGAGCGCTCCAAAAAGGACTGTGAGGGAACGCCGAGGGTGCTCGCAAGGCTTGCGTTCGCCATCGTGCAAACCCCATCGGCATCGCGGAGGTAGAGCGCATCAGCGTCCGCATTGATCACCGTCGACAACATCGCAAGGCGGTCACGGTGGGTTTCTCTCCTGCCCTTTTTGGTCTCGGAAGGCGCTGCTGCAATCATGGTGCTCATTTGCGTGTGTGATTCGCAACGGGAACCCAAACCGCTCGCACCCTGATTTTAACAACAAGGGATTCCCTCACCGCAAACCGACGTTCTGCATCGGTTTTGCCACCGGTGCGGCGAGGGGCCGGTGACGCGCCAACGTCAGCACCAGCGTCGGGTCTTCCGCGCGGTATTGATGCAGCTTATTGCGCAAGGTTCGCACGCTGATCTTCAACAAATTCGCGGCCCGTGTCCGATTTTGGTTCGTGACCTCCAGGGCGCGTAAAACCTGCCGTTTTTCCAACTCTTCGAGCGTGAGGAGCGGTTCGGATTGCGCTTCCGCCGCCGGGAATCGCGGCTCCGGGAGTCGCTTCACTCCCGCCTCAAGGCTCTCCCGGTTGGCTGCGCGACGGCCGTTGAGCCATTCGAAGGCTTCCGCCTCGATCCGCGCGCCGCCTTCCCCGAGGATCGCGGCCCGCTCCAGCACGTTTTCCAGTTCCCGGACATTCCCCGGCCATGAATAAGCCATCAAATGACGCAAAGCCTCCTCTGAAATCCCCGACGGCCTGGCACTGCAACTGCCTTCCAGCCGTTCCAGCCAGTCAAAAACCAGCAGCGGCAAATCCGCAATACGCTCCCGCAAAGGAGGCATATGCAAGATGGAGCCGCAGAGATACTTGTGAAGTTCCAATGAGAAGGTCCCCCGCGCAACGCAGCCCGCCAAGTCGCGCTGGGTGGTGGCAACGAGGCGGATATCCAATTTCACGCGGTGTTCCGAACCCGGGCGAACCCACTCGCGCTCCCTCAGCACGTCGAGGAGTTTGATCTGGATGCACATGGGAAGCTCCGAAATCTCGTCCAGCAACAGCGTTCCTCCGTGCGCGAGTTCCAGCCGCCCGCCTTGCAAAATGCGGCGTCCACTGCCTTCTTCACACGTTTCGGTGATCCGGCCAAAAAGCTCATTTTCGAGGCGCGCTTCGTCCGCCCCGGCGCAGTTTACGCGCACGAGCGGCCCATTCGCGCGCGCGCTGGCCCGGTGAACCATCCCCGCCACGTGCGCTTTCCCTGTGCCTTTTTCGCCGGCGATGAGAACCGGAATTTCCGATCCCTCCAACC
>JBAXCI010000018.1:0-19737 GCA_037141555.1 Verrucomicrobiota bacterium
ACGGATTTTGAGTCCGTCGCGTCTGCCAATTCCGCCACGCCGGCTTTTAGAGAGGGGAAAAAATAGAGGGACTTTGCGCGGATTGCAAGCCCTTTGGCACACCTAATATTTCGCGCAACAAGATGGCTTTGCGCAGGGATGCCGGATCTCTGAGTTGTTCCCTCAATGCCGCTTGCACCGCTGGCATCTGCCGCTTTTGGGGCGAAGGACGCCCTGCGAGCTTTGCGGCGGCGGAGATTTCGGCAGCCGTGGATTGCATCGCCTGCTCCGGGCTCGCAAAGGTCATCTGCGGGATGGAGGTGACTTCCATGGACGGGGCCGTCTCGCCCACCGAGGCTGTTTTGGGAAGGGTGGGAAGCGGGCCGCCAGTTTCCAGTGGCCGCGAGATTTGCGGGCGGACCGATTGCGGGCGCGGCTGCGGTTGGGACTGCGGCTGCGCTTTCACTACGGGAGCGGGCTGGCCGATGCGCTTGGGTTTGCGCTCGGGAGGCGGCACCCCCTCTTGCGGTGGCAGCCCGAGGGCTTCCATAAAACGCCGCATTTTCTCCTCTTCGTTTTCCCAACGAGGTGCGGCTCCGGCGATGGGGCGCGGGTTGCGCGGAACGCCGGTATTGCGCTGGGACCGATCCGGGGCGCTGTCGTCCGACTCGCCGCTCTGGAATTTCCCCGCGTTTTCGAAGAGCCATTTGCCGAGCGCCAAGGCTCCGACTAGCACCAGGACGATGATTTGATCCATGGGAAGTCTGCGGACCGGGTTGGATGATTACTGCGCAACCGGGCGGCCTTCGTCGCCGGAACGGTCGCCTCCCGCGATGGACGAGCGCATCTGGGTGTCGCTTTCGACGTTTTTCATGCGGATGTAATCCATCACGCCGAAATTCCCCGCTCGGAATGCCTCGGCCATGGCTTGAGGCACCTGTGCTTCGGCTTCCACGACTTTGGCGCGCATTTCCTGGGTGCGGGCGCGCATCTCCTGTTCGGAGGCGACGGCAGCTGCGCGGCGGACTTCGGCGCGCGCCTGGGCCACGCGCTTGTCGGCTTCGGCCTGTTCGGCCTGGAGTTTCGCGCCGATGTTGTCGCCCACGTCGACGTCGGCGATGTCGATGGAGAGAATCTCGAAGGCTGTGTTGCTGTCGAGCCCTTTGGCCAGGACGGCTTTGGAAATGCGATCGGGGTTTTCGAGCACTTCTTTATAGGAATCCGCCGAGCCGATGGCGCTTACGATCCCCTCGCCCACGCGGGCGATGATGGTTTCTTCTGTCGCGCCGCCCACGAAGCGGTCAAGGTGGGAGCGGACGGTCACGCGGGCTTTGGCTTTGACGCCGATGCCGTCTTTGGCGACGCCGTCGATGCTGGTGCGGCCCATGGCGGCGTTGGGGCAGTCGATGACCTTGGGGTTGACGCTCGTCTGCACGGCTTCGAGCACGGTTTTGCCGGTGCCTTTGGTGGCGAGGTCGATGGCGCACGTCCGGTTGTAATCCAGGACGATCCCGGCCCGGTCGGCCATGATGAGCGCGAGGATGACTTGCGGCACGTTGCCGCCGGATTGGTAATGGAGTTGGAGCGATTTGAGGTCGATGTCCATGCCGGCTTTGAGAGCCATGATGCGCGCGTCGACGATGAGCGAAACGGGGATGCCCTGGAGGCGCATTCCCACCATGTCGAGGAGCCCCACGTCGGCGCCGTTGGACCAGGCGCGGATCCAGATCCCAAAGAAGTTAAAGAGGACCACGGCGAGAACGAGGCCACCAATCCCGAGCACGCCCACCAAGACAAATACGATGAGAGGATTCATGGGTTCGAGATTAGAACGGCTTACTCAATCTGCAAGCTTCATATCAAGGGTTTGCAGCGGCGGGGTTTCCCTCATCTTTGGCCTCGATAATTTCCCCGAAAGCAGTAAGATGGCACTGCTCGCATGTGTAAACCCCCTCTCATTATTTGCGTAGTATCGCTTCTGTTTTGCTTTCAGACCCAGGCTGCGGACTCGCCTCAGTGGGGCGGTTCGGCATGCAAAAACATGGTGTCGGAGGAAAAAAATCTGCCCGATAGCTTTGTGCCGGGGCAGAAGGGCACGCAGGGGGAAGGGATTGATCTCGCCACGACAAAAAACGTGAAATGGGTGGCGCGGCTCGGGGATTTCGCCTGCGGAACGCCTGCCGTGGCGGGCGGCAAGGTGTTCGTCGGCGCAATGATCAACCAAAAAGGCGTGCTGAATTGCTTTGATGAGGCCACGGGGAAATTGCTCTGGCAGTGGATCAAACCGTGCCGAACGGACATTAAAGAGCCCCCGGGGCAATTCGCGTTCAATTGGATTCCCAAGGATCTGGGCGTCTGCTCTACCCCGGCAGTGGAAGGGGACCGGCTCTATTTCGTGGATCAGAACTGTGTAGTGGTCTGCCTGGATGTGAACGGTCGGCCGCCCGCCCCCGGCGCGAGCGTGGGCGAAGCCCGGGAGATTTGGAGTTTTGATATGTATGGGAACAAGAGCGTGGGATCGCGCCCATCAGACGCAGCCAACGGCTCACCGATCCTTGATGGCGATTTCCTGTATGTGCCGACCTCCAACGGCGTGGACCGCAGGAACACTGTGGCGCTCGATATTGACTCCCCCCGCCAATGTTTTGCGCCCGACGCGCCAAATCTCATCGTGCTCGATAAGCGCACCGGGCGTTTGCTGGCCAAGGACGCCGCGCCGATTGCCGCCAACATGCTCCACGGGCAGTGGTCCTCGCCCTCAATGGGGGTGGTGAACGGGCAAAAGCTGGTGTTTTTTGGAGGCGGCGACGGGACTTGCTACGCGTTCCACGCGCTCGCGAGCGCGCCCAAGCAACCGGTGACGCTCAAGACGGCTTGGTCGGTTGATTGCATCCCGCCGGAATACCGGCGGTTTACCGGGATGGCGATGTTCGTTCACTACTGCCTTGGGGATCGACGCCGCCCCGATTCTCTTAACACGAATGACGGAACATTTAAGGGGATGAGCGAGATCGTCGGCACCCCTGTTTTCTATAACAACCGCGTCTATGTCGCCCTGGGGCGTGACCCCGAGCATGGGCGCGGGCGCGGCGCGCTGGTCTGCGCCGATGCCACCCAAAGCGGGGATGTCACCAAGACGGGCAAGATTTGGAGTTACCAGGATCTGGACCGGACGCTGAGCACGGTTGCCATTGCCGATGGGCTGCTTTACATCGCCGATGTGGCCGGTCGGTTGCATTGTCTGGATGCGACGAGCGGCGAAGTGCAGTGGGTCTATGAAACCAGAAACCGCGCCGTTAGCTCGCCCCTGGTGGCAGATGGAAAGGTCTACATGGTATCGGATCGTTACGTGCATATTTTGGCTGCGGGCAAAACGCTTAGGGCGTTAAGCAAGACCAACCTGGGCGCGTATTCCTGGGTCACTCCGGTGGCCGCAAATGGCACGGTTTATATCGCTTCCAAGAATTACTTGTGGGCGCTGTTTGGGAATCACTAACGGATCAGCGGTCCGCTTTCCGCAACCGCGCTTCCGGCGAGCGGAAGGGATCGAACGCCACCTCCGAGCCGTCTGCTTTCATCTGGTAGACCATCTGCATCAGCACGCCCAGCCTGCCTTTGGGCCAACCACGCGTGGCAAACCATTGCAGATATTCGGCGGGAAGTTCGTGCAGATGCCGCCCGGCGCAGCGCCCAAAGGGCATCACCATGCGCGCAATCTCTTCCAATTCCGCTGCCGCACGCGCGCGGAGTGCGTCGCTTTCGGGGTCAAATGGGGTGCTCATCCAGTGTGGATCCAGCTATTTAGCAGCCTTTCAGCTTCAGCATAAACCGGAAGGTGCGGTCTATGTGGCCGGGAAGTCCTTCGTGGCCGAAGTCGGGATAAATCACCAGGTCTTTGGGGGCCGTGATCTTGTTGAACGCGGCGAACTGGCTCGACGGAGGGCAGATGGTATCCATCAGGCCCACGGCCATCATGGTTTCTGCTTTGATCCGGGGGGCCAAATATTGCAGGTCGATGTAGCCGAGCCGCGTGAAGATCTCTTCCTCGCGGGAGTGGGTGGGATCAAACAAACGGAACCATGTCCGCAGTTCCTGGTAGGCGTCCTTGGCGAGGTCCATCTCCCACACGCGCTTGTAATCGCAAAGGAACGGAAATACTGGTGCGGCCAGCTTCACGCGCGGTTCGAGCGCAACGCATGCGATTGTGAGTGCCCCGCCTTGCGAACCGCCCATCGCGCCCACCCGCTCGGAGTCGACTTCGGGGAAGTTCATCACGATGCGCGCGAGTTGCGCGGTATCTAAATAGATGTGGCGAAAGAGCAGGTTTTTCGGATCGGGATCGTCCAGACCGCGAATAATATGGCCATGATGTGTATTGCCTTTGATTTGGAGATTGTCCTCGCTGGAACCGCCTTGGCCTCGGCAGTCGAGCGCCGCAATACAGAACCCTTCGGAAACATACGCGAGTTTATCCGTCCAATCGCCCGCGTTTCCCGTGTAGCCGTGGAAGGAGAGGACCGCCGGGGCGGGAGCCGTCAGCCCGCGCGGGCGGACGTACTTGGCGTGGATGCGTGCGCCGCCGACGCCTGTGAACCAGAGGTCGAAACATTCTGCGTTACTGAGTGGGAGCGTGTCATTGCGGCGCAGTTCGATCTGGGGATCGACGGCGTCGAGTTCGCGCAGGGATTCTTCCCAGTAGGTGTCAAAATCTGCGGGACGTGGGTTGCTTCCGCCATAGACGCGGAGTTCGGGGAGGGGTTTATCGACGAGAGGCATCCCTCAATCATTCCAAAAGCGCTTATTAGTGCAAGAGGGAACGCAAAAATCCTGAACGGCGCAAACGGCTATACGCGTTTGGGCCTAATGCGCGTTTTTGGACGGGAAAACCACTTTCCCCAACGTGCGGACGATGATTTCGAAGTCCAGGAGCAACGACCAGTTCTCCAGGTAATCGAGATCGCTGCGAACACGCTGGATCACATCCTGATCGGTGAGGATTTCCCCGCGCAGGTCGCGCACTTGGGCCAGCCCGGTGATCCCCGGTTTGATGAAGGTGCGCACTCCGTAGGAGATCATCTTTTGGCGGAACAAATCGTCGTGTTTGCGCAGGTGTGGACGTGGCCCGACCACGCTCATCTCGCCTTTGAGGACGTTGAGGAACTGCGGCATCTCGTCCAGGCTCACCTTGCGCATCCAGCGTCCCGCAGCGAAGATCCGGCTGTCATTTTCTTTGGCCTGCACGGCTTCGTCCGGGTTGTTCGGATGCATGGTCCGGAACTTGTAGAGCAGGAAATCCTGCCCCTGCATGCCCGTGCGCAGTTGGTGGAAAAAGAGCGAGCCGGGGGATTGCCACCGGTGGAGCAGCGAAACCAGGATGCTCAGGAAGGGCAATAACAAGACGACAACGGGCAGGGAGATGGCAACATCCAATGCCCGTTTCATCAGGCGATTGAACGGCGACTCCAGCGGCTCCCGGTGGAAGCTGATGAAGTGGATGCCGTCTTCTTCGGACATGGAAATGCGTCGCCCGAGCATCAGTTCGTAGTCGTTGGCGAGCAGCAAACGGATTCCCATGCGCTGGCAGGTGTTTGCCAGGTGATTGACGACCACCGGGGAGTGGGGCACATCCACTGCGACGACCTGCGTGGCCGAGACCCGCCGGATATGGTCTTCAAGGTTTGCGATGGAACCGAGGTGAGGCAAAGAGATCGTCGATTCCGCCCCGGCGCCGTCCGTGACGGCTCCCACCAATTTCACTCCGTAAACGACACGCGAGGAAAGCCACTCGTTCAACCGCGTGACTCCCCTGCGGGAGCCCAGCAGGATGGTGTTTTGCACGTAGTTGCCGGAGAAAACAAACCGCGCCATCCACAACGGAAAGAACCGGTTGGAGAAAAGCATCAGCACATAAAACACCGGGATGAAGCTGAAGATGAACGGGCGCGAAATCGTCTGGTGTTTGAAGGCGACCAGGAAAAGCAAGACGATGAGCAAAACGGTCACGGTCTGCCGGAAGCAGATCCCGCAGTTCTCCACGAACTTTAAGTTCAGAAAATCGGTCCTGCGATTGGCCGTGCGCAGATGGTCGATTACGACCCCAAGCGCCACGAGCGCGCTGTATTTGAAGAAAAACAGGCCGTTCATCGGCGCACCCAGGTAATGGGTTGCCCGCGAGAATACAAAAATCCACCCTCCGAAACCCGCGGCGGCTGCCATTGCCTGAGAAGCGCAATGAAGGGCATGAAGCCCCCGGGCACGGTAAAGTATCATGTTAAGCAGTTTAGCGTATTCCGTTCGCGCAAGAAGCAATTTTTTCCGCTTCTGAAATGTTTTTGCAAAACTACGCCTTTTCCCCGCTCTTTTGCTCTTCGAACAACGCCCGCCAGTATTCCAAGCGTTCCTTTACGCGCCGTTCGTGGCCGTTTTCGGTCGGCTTGTAGTAGACCTTTCCTTCCGGCAGATAGGCTTGGGGGACGTAGCCGCCTTCGTAGTCGTGGGCGTATTTGTACCCCTCGCCATGGCCAAGTTTCTTGGAGCTTTTGTAATGGGTGTCGCGCAGATGCAGGGGCACGGGGAGCGTCACTCCCTCTTTCACATCGGCGAGGGCGGCGTCCACCGCTTCATAGGCTTTGTTGCTCTTGGGGGCGGTGGCCACGTAGATCGCGGCGTGCGCGAGCGGAATGCGCGCTTCGGGCATCCCGAGGAACTCGACGGCCTGCTGGGCTGCCACGGCCAGAATGAGCGCCTGGGGATCGGCCATGCCAACGTCTTCGCTGGCGCAAATGACGATGCGCCGCGCGATGAACCGGATGTCTTCGCCGGCGTAGAGCATCTTCGCCAGCCAATAGACGGCGGCATCGGGATCGCTCCCGCGCATGCTCTTGATAAAGGCGCTGATCGTGTCGTAATGCTGGTCGCCATCGGCGTCATACACGACGGCCTTGCGCTGGATGCTCTCCTCCGCGACGGCCAGCGTGAGATGGATAACGCCCTCGACGTCTGGCGGGGTCGTCAGGACTCCGACTTCCAGCGCGTTGAGGCATTTGCGGGCGTCGCCGTCGGCGGTCACCGCGAGGTGCATCAACGCCTCGTCATCCGCCTGCGTTTTGGAGTTACCCAACCCGCGCACCGTATCCGCCAGCGCCCGCCGCATCAAGAGGCACAGCGGTTCGGGCTTGATCGGTTCGAGTTGGAACACCTGCGAACGGGAGACGAGCGGGCTGTTGACGTAGAAAAACGGGTTGTGCGTGGTTGCGCCAATCAAACGGATCACGCCGCTTTCCACGTCGGGCAAGAGGACGTCCTGCTGGGCTTTGTTGAAGCGGTGGATTTCGTCCACGAAGAGGATCGTGCGCTGGCCCGAGGTCTCCATGCGGTTTGCGGCGGAGGCGACCACGCGGCGGATGTCGGCGACGCTGCTTTCCACACCGCTGAGGCGTTCGAATTTGGAGCGCGTGGAGAGGGCGATCACTTGGGCGAGGCTCGTCTTGCCCACGCCGGGAGGGCCGTAAAAGAGCACGGAGGAAATGCGGTCCGCCTCGATGGCGCGGCGCAGCAGTTTGCCCGGCCCGAGGATGTGCTCCTGGCCGACCACTTCATCGAGCGTCGCGGGCCGCATCCGGGCAGCAAGCGGCGCGGAGGCCGGGACGGGTTTCACTCCCGCCTGGGCTTCCTCACTCCCGGTGCTAAACAAATCTGCCATACCAAACACCGTAACTGTTCCGGGCACGGGGAGCAAGGAGGGGGTTTTGCCGCTTCTTCCTTGCGGGGGGGTGCGGGCTTCTATAAATTCCGCAGACCCGCCGCAGTCTTCCCGTTCCATCCATGTATCTCCAGTCGCTCGAAATCATCGGCTTTAAGTCGTTTGCCTCCCGGACGGTTCTCACGTTCGATCGCGGGGTGACGGTCATTGTCGGGCCAAACGGGTGCGGCAAATCCAACGTGCTCGACGCGGTGCGCTGGGTGCTGGGCGAGCAGTCCGCTAAGGCGCTGCGCGGCGGCGAGATGGCGGACGTGATTTTCTCGGGCACCGATTCCCGGCCCGCGCTCGGGATGGCGGAGGTCTCGATGACGTTCGCCGATTGCGAGAAAGACCTCGGGGTGGCCTGGAACGAGGTGACGCTCACGCGCCGGGTTTATCGCGACGGCCAGGGCGAATATTTTCTCAACAAAACGCCGTGCCGCCTGCGCGACATCCATCAACTCTTCATGGATACCGGCGTGGGGCGGAGCGCCTACTCGATCATGGAGCAGGGCAAGATCGACCAGATCCTCTCCTCGCGGCCGGAAGAGCGGCGCGCGATCTTTGAGGAGGCGGCCGGGATCACCAAGTTCAAGGCGCAACGGCGCGAGGCGCTTCGCAAATTGGAAGCGACGGAGGCAAACCTGCTGCGGCTCACCGATGTCATCCGCGAGGTGAAACGGCAGATCGGTTCGCTCCAACGGCAGGCGGCCAAGGCGCGGCGCTACCAGGCGTTGCTCACGGATCTGCGCGTGCTCGAAACGCACAACAGCCAGCGGCTTTACCGGGACTTGGAAACGCAGCGCTGCGAGGTCGCGGAGAAGAGCCAGCACCTCAGTTCCAACCAGGAGTCGCGCGAACAGGACGTGCGCGAACAGGAGGCCGCCGTGGCCGAACAACGCCGCGAACTCGAACTGCTCGAAGAGAAGCTCGTGGTCGCGCGCCAGGGCGTGAACGAATTGCGCAACCGCATCACGCAGGGCGAAAGCCGCATCGGGTTCAACAACGAACGCCTCGCGGAATTTGCGGCGTTGGTGGAGCGCTACGAACACGACATCGCCGCCTCCGACGAGCGCCTCGCGATGCAGCAGGAGCAGATCGAGCACACCGACCAGGAACTCGAAGCGTTGCAGGCAGGGCTGGGCGCCGAAGAGGCGCAGTTGCAGGAACGGCAGTCTTCCGCGGGTGATCTGACCGCCCAGCGGGTGGAGATGGAGCGCCAGCACCAGTCGCTTTTTGCGCAGATCGGGCAGATCGAAAATCGGCTCGCCACGTTGCGCACGGAGATCGCCGGTTGCGTCAACACTCGCGACGGTTCGCAGGCGCGCATGGCGATCATGGGCGAGGAGCTTGAGAAGCTCCGCAACGCGGGCGAATCGCTGCAAATCCAGGAGAACGAGGCGACGGTTCAGATCGAGCAGACCCTCGAAGCGCTCGAAGCGCGCAAGGCCGAAGTGACCGAGGCGGAGACGGTCGTGCGCACCACGCAGGCAGAGCTTTCGCTGTTGGACCGGGACCTCCACACGGAGAGCCGCCGGTTGTCGGAGCGCGAGTCCAAGCTCGACGTGCTGCGCCAGCTCAACGCCGACGGCGCGGGGTTCTCCGAAGGGACGCAAGCCGTCTTGAAGGGGCTCGATAATCCGTCGTTTTACAAACCGGCCATCCTCGGCGCGCTGGCGCAATTCCTGGAGGTGGGCACGGCGCACATCGTCCCCATCGAAGCTGCGCTGGGCCAGAATTTGCAGGCCATCGTGATGAAAGACACGCTGGTGGCCGAGGCGGTCGTGAAGACGCTCTTCACCAAGAAACTGGGCCGCGCCTCGCTTGCGCTGCGTCCGCTTTGGAACGCCGCGGCTTCCCCGCAATCCCCCTCCCTCACCCTCCCCGTCGGCGCGCTCGGTTGGGCTGCGGACAAGGTGAAATGCCAGTCCGATGTGGAGCCGCTCGTGCGCCAGCTTCTGGCCGGGGTGGTCATTGTCGAAGACCTTGAAACCGCTCTGCGCCTTGCCGCGGCGGGCCCGGTGGGGCAATTAAGCCTTGATAGCACTCTGCGTTACCAATTCGTAACTCTGGCGGGCGAGATCGTCACCCGCGAGGGAATCGTGATGGGCGGCCAGAGCAAGGAGGCCACGGGATCGAGCGTCCTCCAGCGCAAGGCGCAGATTGCCGAACTGGAAACCGAGGCGAACAGCATCCGCTCGGCCCTGGCCGAGATGACGCTGCGCCGCCACGACGGCGCCGCCCGGCTCGAAGCCGCCCAGCTTCGGCAGCAGGAGGCGCGCGACGAGGCGCAAACCCTCACCCTTACGCTCCAGCACCTGCGCGGACGCATTGAGACGCTTGGCCGCGAGGCGCAGGATACCGAACGCAAAATGACGAGCTTCGGCGCGGAGCGGGACGCCATCGAACGCCGCCACGACGAAGCGATCGCCCGGCTCACCAAGCTGGAAGAAGATGCGTCAGTAGCATCCAGCGAAATTGTCGATCTCCAGGCGCAGCAGATCGAATTGCAAAACGGCCTCACCGGATTGCGCGAGAACGAGTCGATGTTCACTAGTGAACTCAACGAATTGCGCGTGCGCGTGGCCACGGAGAAACAGCGCTACGCGTCGCTGCAAAACCAGCGTCAGCCGATGCACTCGCGCATGGCCGAACTGCGGGAGTTGATCGAGCAGCGCCGCCGCGATATCGAGGCGTACACGGCGAAGACCGCGCAGCTCGCGGAAGATTCGGAGAACGTCCAGGCGGGCATGACGCAAGCCGAGGGCCGCCTGGGCGAGGCGAATGAAATTGTCCAGACGCTGCTCAATGAACGCTCGGCCACTGCGATCCAGGTCGAGACCTTGGAAACCACGCTGAGGCAGGCCCGTTACGACCTCACCCACTGCCACGAGACGCGCACGCAACTGGAAGTCCGCGCTTCGCAAATCGCGCTGCGGATCGAGGCGCTCTGCGAGCGGGTGCAACATCGTTACCAACTAGACATCCGGGAGTTCCAGAGCGATAGCTATACCTTTTTCAGCACCGTCCGCACGTTCAAGAAACGACAGAAATCAGGCGGGGCGGACGAATCCGAGGAAGATGCGATGGCTCAACCCGAGCCAGAGGAGGCAGCCAGCAGCGACGGCCCCGACTGGGATTACGTGGAGAGCCTCATCAAGGAACTCGACGCGAAGCTCGAAGCGATGGGGCCGGTGAATGTCGAGGCGATCCAGGAATACGACGAACTCGAAGAACGCTTCACGTTTTTGGAAAAGCAGAACACGGATTTGGAGTCTTCCAAAGCCGAGTTGCTGCAAGTCATCTCGAAGATCAACCAGACCACCAAGACGATGTTCGCGGACACCTTTGAGCAGGTGCGCATCAATTTCCAGGAGATGTTCCGCGAGCTCTTTGGCGGCGGCAAGGCCAACCTCGTTTTGCTCGACGAGAGCGATCCGCTGGAAAGCGGCATCGACATCATCGCCAAGCCTCCCGGCAAGCAGTTGACTTCCATCACGCTCCTCTCGGGCGGCGAGAAAACCATGACGGCGGTCGCGCTGCTCTTTTCCATCTACATGGTCAAGCCGTCGCCGTTTTGCATTCTCGACGAAATGGACGCGCCGCTCGATGAATCCAACATCAACCGGTTCATCAAGATCCTGGACCGGTTCGTTTCACAGAGCCAGTTCGTGGTCATTTCCCACAATAAGCGGACCATCGCGAAGGCGGATATTATCTATGGTGTGACCATGGAAGAACACGGCGTATCCAAGCTCGTTGGCGTGAAATTCACCAAGCGCGAAGACTCCGGCGAGAGCAACGACATCATCGGCACCAACAACCCCATCCCGAGCGTTGCCGAGAGCTTCGGCAAACACGGCGATTTGCATAGCGAACGGGAAGGGGCTGCGGAGACCGCCGTTATTGAGGAAGATTTGCCCGCATAGTTGCGGGCAAATCTAGTCGGGCTGCTTTTTAACGCGGCGGGCGCGGCGGCATCTTGCGATTTCGCGTGTGGGCCTCCTTAGAGTGCCTGCATGAGTACCGTTCATATCTGTCTAAACGACATTCTTGGCGTGGCGGTGGCTTGCGAGGTGATTTTCTATCCTGGAGACACGCCGTTTTCCAACGGCTCTGCGTTGGCAGTCTCCGGGGCTCGTTCGATCTGGCTCGACGCCGGTGGCAACGGGAGTGTGACGCTCCTTCCGGGGCATTACACGGTGCGGTTTTCGGGGATCACCGGCAACACAGACACGCTGCTTATTTTGGTTCCAAACGAGGAAGGAGACTACCAACTCGCGGAGTTGCTGGTCGGCGGACATCCGCAACAGGATTTCCTACAGAAGGCGAATAATTTGAGCGATGTGGCCGATCCGGCAACCGCTTTTGACACAATCAAGCAGGCTGCCACCGCGACGATGGCAGGCGTGGTTTGCCTTGCGACCCAGGCGGAGGTGGACGCCGGAACGGAAGCGGCGAAGTGCGTCACTCCTGCGACTCTGGCGCATGCGGCGCGCTTCGGCAAGGTCCGCATGATTACCGTGTCCGATGCAACGGGGCGCTTCGCCTTGACGCCCGCACAGGTCGACGTGGGCGATCTGGTTGAGCAAACGGACACGCTCGCGGTGTATCAAGTGCTCGACACTGCGTTGCTCGACATCGAGCTGGGCTATGTTCAGATTGGCACCCGGGCGGCGGTTCCCATAAACGGGTTGATGGGCGGGTTGCTGGCCTTTTGGAGGCTGGATGAGGAAACCGGCGTGCGAGTGGACGCAACGGGTAACGGGACGGCTTTAAGCGACAACAACGGCGTGGGATTCACGGCGGGCAAGATCGGAAACGCCGCGAGTTTCGATGGCTCGAACTATCTCTCTACATCGCAGCAATTTGACCCGACGCAGTCTTATACCGTCGTTTGTTGGGTGAAGCTGGACAGCCCGACCCACGACCAAGACTGCATCAATATTGGGGCGAACGGCCTGTTTATGCAATTAGACCCCTATTGCAATGCGCAGGGAGGACCTGGATTTAATCCAGGTATCAATGAGGGGTATATCGTCGGTATCCCGGATTGGGTTGGAGACGATCAACCTCACTTTCTGGCCGCTATGGTCGACGCCAATACGGGGGTCGCCACGCTCTATGTGGACGGGCAGTCAGCTAGTCAAATGATCCCCTCGCAAATACTGGCGATACCCGGCCCGCTTATCCTGGGTGGTGCTTTTACGAATCCGCTTGCGGGCTGGATCGATGAGGTCGGGATCTGGAATCGCGCGCTTTCTGACGCCGAGATTTCCCGGATCTACAACAACGGAAATGGAAACGCTTATCCTTTTGCATGAATACACTGACGCTTTCTCAAATCAACGCTGCGGTGGATGCCGCATTTCAAACGGCGCTTGCGCTTGCCCAACCGCAGCGAATCGCCCCTCAAGCGATTGGCGATAACGCCACGTTGCGCACCGATGTATATACCGGGCCGAAAGGCTCTGGTTTTGTGGTCGTCGCTGTGGTCGATCTCAAATGGCGCAAACTCACGGTGGCTAAACAACACGGGCCGGAAGCCGGCCGCGAGCAGCCAGTTCCCACGATCGCTAGTCTTTCGCAGGAATGCCAAAAAGCGCGCGCCGCCCGGTACGACGCCGAGGCCTCTGTCTACGACCTCGCTGACGCCGAAACCAAGCTGGCTTCGAGCGATCCCGCGGTGCAGGCGGAGGGAGCGGCGCAGAAGGCCGACGCGCTCGCCAAACGCCTCACGATCAAAGCCGAAATCCCCAAACCGCTATAACTCTATGAGCGCGGAAGAAACCGAAAAAGTGAGCGTGTTGACGGAGCGGATCGACAATTTGATCGGGCGGCTCGACAAGTTCGAGGAAATCGCGGAGACGCGCTTTGTGACGCGAATGGAGTTTACGCCCGTTCAGAAGCTCGTCTATGGCGGCACGGGAATCATGTTGAGCCTGGTGCTGGTCGCCTTGCTCGGGGCCGTCATTTTACACAAATGAAACGGCTCACCCTATTGGCGGTTTTGTTGTGCGGCTGCATGCATACTCACAAGGATTGCCTATCGACGGTGCGCGTCCAGGCGGCATTGGAATCCGCCGCGCACTCTACGCAAAACGCGACCCAGCGCACAGCGACCGCCCAAGTTTCACTCCGCCTGGCGACGGCGAAATCGCGGGAGTTGTTGACGGTGGCGAGCCCCTCAGAACGCCCGCTGCTGGTTCAGCTTGAGGCGGCGTTGGAGCAGACCCAGACGGAATTGGACGGGGCGCAACAACAGTTGAAGTCGGCGGACGGAGCGCTGGAGGATTCGTCGTGGCAGTTGGAAGCTCTCCAGAACCAACTCCGGGCGATGGACGCGGAGTTGGGGAAGGCGCGCGAGGCGGCAAACCGCTTGCAGGCAGGCCGGGACTTCTGGCGGGCAAGCGCTTGGAAACTGGCTCTGCTGGCGCTGGCGCTCGGAGTCTGGACGTTCCGCAAGCCGCTCATCGCGCTTTGTGGAGGGCCGGTTTTGTGACCCACTGGAAATCCAAAAAATGGACGGCGGCGGTGCTGGGCACGGGCTGCGTTTTGTTTGTGTTCGTGGTGGCGGTGGGGGCCACGCTGCTGGCGGCTCCCGAGAAGGCTGCGCACCTTGCGGGCCTGGCGAACATCGCGACGGTGGCGCTCTCTGCCTTGCTCACGAGCCTTGTGGCGGGGCAGAGTTGCGTGGACTGGCGGCACGGATCGGCGACGCGCTACGAGACGCAGGAGAAGATCGAGCGCGTCTTTGCGCCCAAACATTATGATGACTCAACGGTTTCTTAGGATTCTGCCGTTCATCTTCAAATGGGAGGGCGGGTATGAGAACGATCCCGATGATCCCGGCGGCGAAACGAAATTCGGGATCGATAAGCGAAGCCATCCGGACGTGGACGTCAAATCTTTGACCCAGGAACAGGCGGCTGAGATTTATTGGCGCGCCTATTGGGTCAAATACGGTTGCGAATGGCACGAGCAACCGGTGGGCGAGGTATTCTTCAACGCTTGCGTGAATTGCGGGGCGGGGCGCGCGAGGGCGATCCTCCAAGCGCTACCGGTGCCGCACACATCGGCCGCATTTCTCGACGGGCAAGACGCCTTTTATCAGCGGTTGGCAACTGCCCGACCGGTCCTCAAAAAATTCCTGAAAGGGTGGCTGAACCGCACTGCGGATTTGCGGCGGTTTGTGGAGAAAATGCAGAGCCGACCGGGCTAGATCCCCATGTTGGAAAGGACCGCCGCGAGACGGTTCAAGACCGCAGCCAAGTCGGGGTGCGAGGTTTCAAATTCCTCGACCGAGCCCGTCAATCCGCTGAGCGCGGCTTCAAGCAACTTAGGTTTGGGGGTGTTGCGCGTGGCCTCATGCGCGGAGGCTTCGGCGAAGGTGGCGATGCTGCGCGCTTCGTCTTCCCTCGTGCTGGGAAGCGCAGCGATCTCCGATCGAAGAGCGGCGAGCAGGTTGAGCAATTCGGTTTTGGATTCCGCTGGAATATTTCCGGCGGTGCCGATCTGTTCTTCGATTTTCTTGAGGCGATCTTCGATCATGCCTTTCAATATACAGGCACTTTGGGTGGATTACCACTCAAGAAGAGGCCCCGGGGGATAAGGTAATTTCTGCTTTGTCTCCCGGGGCATTCTGGTTGAATGTCCAGCTGTGTCGCCGATCCTCCTTAGCACCCTTAACGCCAAATATATCCATGCCTCGTTCGGCCTGCGCTATCTGGCGGCGAACATGGGTGAGCTTGCACCCCGGACGCGTCTCGCGGAGTTCGACATCAACCAGCGCCCGCTCGATATTGTGGAGAAGCTGCTGGCACACGCTCCCTCTATTATTGGCCTGGGGGTTTATGTCTGGAATGCGCGGCAGACGTTGGAGGTTGTGCGAATGCTCAAGCGCATCGCTCCCGCAATTCCAATCGTGCTCGGCGGTCCGGAGGTGAGCCACGAGCCGGAACAACAAGAAATTTGCACGCTCGCCGATGTGGTGATCCAAGGCGAGGCCGACCTGAAATTTCCCGAGGTGTGCCACCTGTTGCTCGACGGGAAGTTGCCGTCGCAGAAGATCGTCGCCGCCGAGTTGCCCGATCCAGCGGAGTTGCAACTCCCCTACTCTCTTTATAACGCCGAGGATCTGGCGCACCGGGTCGTCTATGTCGAGGCTTCGCGCGGATGCCCGTTCCGCTGCGAGTTCTGCCTGTCGTCTTTGGAAATTCCCGTGCGGCAGTTTTCATTGGAGCGTTTTCTCGCCGCGATGGATGAACTGATGCAACGGGGCGCGCGACAATTCAAATTTGTCGATCGCACCTTCAATCTTCACATGGAGACGAGCCTCGCGATTCTGGATTTCTTTTGGCAACGCTACCAGCCGGGGCTGTTTCTTCATTTCGAGATCGTTCCCGACCGTGTTCCGCAGGCACTTCGCGAGGCGTTGGCTAAATTTCCGCCCGGCGCGCTGCAACTCGAAGCCGGGGTGCAGACGTTTAACGCCGAGGCGGCGGGACGGATCGAGCGACGCCAAAACTATGTGCGGCTGGAAGAAAATTTGCGGTTTCTGCGCGAGCAGACCAGCGCGCATCTTCATGCGGACCTCATCGCGGGGCTGCCCGGCGAGACGCTGGAGAGCTTTGCCGAGGGCTTCGACCGATTGCTCGCGTTGCGCCCCCACGAAATCCAAGTCGGCATCCTCAAACGACTGCGCGGCGCGCCCATTTCCCGGCACACGGAAACGTGGGGCATGGTTTACGCGGACGATGCCCCTTACGAACTCCTCTGCAACGGCCTTCTCGATTTCGCCGCCATGCAGCGCGTGCGCCGATTTGCCAAATACTGGGATCACGTGGCCAACAGCGGCAACTACGTGGAAACCGTTGCGTGGCTCTGGTCGGAAAAGCGTTCGCCATTCTGGTCCTTTATGGCATTCACCGAGTGGGCTTATGAAATCCTGCGCCGGACCGACAGCATCAGCCTTCTCGCTTGGGCGGAATTGCTCTGTCGCCATCTCACCGAAGCCGAGCACATCGAACCTGAGCGGGTGAAGGAGCTTTTGCGGAGCGATTTTGCGCGGACTGGCCGAAAGGATCTGCCGCAATTCCTCCGGTGCGAAACTGAGGTTCGATCCCCTCGCGCACAGTCGCACGCTTCCGCTCCGCCGAAGCGCCAGCAGCGGCACTTGCCTGCGGATCAGGCACGAGGCTAGAGCGAAGTTGCAGGGCCGATCTCACACGGTAACCGCCGGTATTCCAGCTCTGGCAGCCCATTTTCGGGCTCCGCTGAAGCAAGTTTTTGTTCAAGGAGATGTTTATCCAAAGACCGGCTGATCATGCGCATCATGGCGATGGAGAAAATAGAGTTTATGAGGGCATAATCGAAAAAACCGGTGAGAATAAGCTCTGGCAAAGGGGAGGTAATCGTTGGCACGCCCATAAACAGAGCGATCGAAAAGAAGGGGGTTCCCTGGGTGCGGCGTATAAGCTTCCACGAGTGCCAAGCATTGCAAAAAAGGAGAACGCAAAAAAGGCAGAGTCCTACATAGCCCACAGTACGAATGGCGGACAGCGGCAAGCTGTGAAAGGCACCGCAGATGCTAAGGGCTTCGGCGCTATCAGAGACGAGACTCTCGTTGAATTGCGCTCGCGTCATTCCAAAGCCATCGCCGAACCACCAGTCGTCGATGTATTTATGACCCGAAGTCCAAACGTTTGCCCAGAGCTTACGCCTCCATTCAGTGGAACCTTCTGCATCCTCGACTGCTTGGTAGTCCCAATCCCCAGGAATGAATGACAGTGCCCGTTGCACGGGAATCGGGTAATCAACGATTCTTCCTTGGGAAAAAACAACCAGACACAACAGAGGAACGACGGTCAACGCCATGCGCCCCAACCCGCCGAGCCCATGTCGAAAATAGACGCTCATAGCATAAAATAGACCAAAATACATTAACTCTGACCGGAATCCTGATTTAAGAATAGATATTAACGCAATAATGAGCAAAAGCCAACGCCAGTAGCGGACCGGATTGAGGCAGGTAACCGGCGAATAAAGGGAGAAAAGCATTTTACCCATCGCGTTTCCGAACACAGCCAGATAACCTTCGCGCTCATCGGAAAATCCTTCACCTTGCCCCATGGCCGAAGCGCTGGCTGGTGCAATTCCGGTATAAAAACGGCCTATAAAACTAAGGGCTGGGATGTGACTGGTGAGAAGTCCAGCCACACCGTTAAATATATCTCCCAAAGTCATCCAAATGGGAAACTTTTGTGCTTGTTTCGCAGTAAGGGTGACATGGCCGATGACCCAGTAACCCAAAACAAGCGCGAGGATCTCATAATAGGGCTTTCCACCCACACGATCAGATCCCATCGATTCGGTTCCGACCGGATTTCTGATGAATACAGCCAGCAAGTAAGCCAGGTTGAAAAGGAGAACCATATCCAACCAGTTATATTGGTTTTTGGTGCGAACCACTTTGAGAGCCTTCAGACCGAGGAAGACCGAAAAGGCGTACAAAATGACAAGATCGCGCAGTGGGAAATTGCCCGGCATGCCTACCATTTTCCCTATCATGCACCACAGCGAGGGGATCAAAAACCAGATATTCTCGCGCATCATCAGGGCGACGAGCAGCGCGATGCTGCCGGCCGCCACCATATATATCTTTGGCGACCCGACGCCGGCGGACTGCCCCAGATATAACGCTAGCAGTATCCCGATAATGGCGGTTACAACAATGCCTAGATATTCTGGCAGACGGTCGAGCTTCATGGAATGGGGGGAAGATTAGTCGCCAAAAAATGGCATGCAAGCGGGAATTGGGTGGCGACTTTCTTCAGGCACCCTCCATTATTGTTTGGGGGTGGCCGATGGAGCGTCGAACTGGAATACAGACCATTGTTGCGGGCCAACAGAGGCTCTCGTAAAAATCCATTCCGTGGCGATGAGCCGCCCTCCATGAAGATCGAGCCACTGCTCGGTTGTCAACCCGACCATGGGCAGAAATGCGTCCGCGGGGGCGAAGGCCCGGAACGGACGTTTCAGTACGGGCGAAGGGTTGCCGTCCCACCCGATGTCCACCACACGCCGCGAGCCAAACGGTCGCCACAGCGCAACTTCAGAATCACTCTCGCCCACGAACCCCACGATGCGATCTTCCGGGGTGAGATGAGCGCGAAGCGGCGCAAGGGCGTCGTTTCGGTTGCGATAGACGCTGTAGACGCCGCGCATCCGCTCGACCATCGGGTTGCCGGGTAAGGCGGTTTTCAGCTTTTCGCATACGCTCAATGCGGGCCAAAGGGGGCGCGCGGGGGTCAGGATGAGCGCGGGCAAAGCCGAGAGAGCGGCTAGGAACGCAACCGTCTTCCACCACCGCTGGCGCGTCAAGCTGGCGGTTGCGGGCAGGAGCAGAACGCTGGCAATCAGAAGCGGATAATAACACAAAAGCAGACGGGCGGTGGATTCGCCGCCCATTTTCGCCATGTACACGGCCAGGGCGATCCAGCCGCCCAGACAAATCACGCCCCCGAGTTTCCGTTCCGGCGGGCAGAACGCCTGGGGGCAACGCCGGAGCCCTGCAAAAAACGTCACCGCCAGTAAAGCAGTAATACCCAACCCAAGTCCCGCGACCTCTTCCTGCTGGAGTTCCGCCACGTCCAGACGGATGGCAGGGAAATTGCGCTTCAACGGTTCAAGACGGGGACTATTCAACCAAGCCGTGGCCTTGCTGTTCCAGAGCTTGGCGACGGGCATGATGGGCGGCATCACATTATGGCAAACCATTTGCAGGCCGTTGCCGACCAGACCGTAATAGGGAACCAGAATTTTTATCCCGGCCTTTTTGGAGGTGGAACCCGTCCAATCGCCCGCATATTTCACGTTTTGCCATGCAAGGCGCAGGAATGAAGCCATGACGCAAACAATGGCGACCAGCGCCGTGCCCAGTGGCCGCGCTCTGAGGATACCGAGGGAGGGCAGACAGGCCAACGCCCAGGGAAGCAGAAGCGGAAGATTGCATGCTT
>JBAXCI010000019.1:0-19721 GCA_037141555.1 Verrucomicrobiota bacterium
AGGCGTTCTGAATCGGCTGGTTCCCGACAAAACCCCACAAATACGCGTCGAAACTCCCGAACTCCTTGCGAACCTTCAGATGCGCCGCCGCATTCCTGATGGCGCTGGCGATCTTGAGGCGGTTGCGAATAATCCCGGAATTGGCCATCAGTTCGGCCACCTTCGCATCGTCGTAAGCGGCTATTTTGACGGGATCAAAGCCATCAAAAGCCCGCCGATAATTCTCTCGTTTCGCGAGAACCGTGGACCAGCTCAGCCCCGCTTGCGCTCCTTCGAGGATCAGCAACTCAAAGAGCGCGCGGTCGTCGTGCTGCGGCACGCCCCATTCCCGGTCGTGATAGCAAATATCGAGCTCTTTTTTGGCCCAGGGACAGCGTGTCATAAATAAATGCGAATAGACCTCAGCGAATCACCACCGGCGCGCCTTTATTGAGCAAGGTGGAGATTTCTTCCATATCCTCGGGCGCCATCCCGATGCCAGCGGTCGGTTTTTGCCCGCTTTCGGTATAAAGCGTGAACCCTTTCGCCGTCAGTTCCACCCAGCGCGCGCTTTCGGCGTATTCTTTGGAGGGGAAGGTCACAGGTGCGCCGTTATACCACGCCTCTTTTTTATTCACCTTGGCGGGGATGGCGATCTTCTCCATTCCCTTCTTCGCCGCCGGGGCATTCCAACTCGCCGCGGTGTATTCCTTGAAAAACTTGCCCTTATTGAGCAGCAGGACCGTGTGGGCCTTGCGGTCGATGAGTGCCGAGAATTCCGCCGGGCTCACCATCAACACCTGTCCCACGCGCAGCCGCCTCGGGTCATCGAGATTGTTGCACCGCATGAGCAGTTCGCCCGTGGTCTTGAATTTCCGTTCAATCTTGCCCAGCGCGTCGCCGGAGCGCACCTGGTAACGGATTTTCTCCGGTGAGGGGATTGCGGAAAAAAAGATGTCCGAGTTCACCGCGCCAAGCGCCTTGCGGGCTTCGCCGAGCTTGGTGGAGAAAGGGTAATTTTCAATAAACCGCTCCAGCGCTTCGCGTGCCGCAACCGGTTGGCGCGACGCCTTGACGGCCATCGCTTTTTCGAACTCCGGCAAACTCGGGTCCGGTGGCGGCGCCGGTTTCCCGTTCACGAGTTCCTGCGGAGGAACCTGGCGGGGCACAATGAGGATCTGGTAGCCGAACCATCCGGCCGCGCCGAAGACCACGGTGGCCAGCGCCAGCAGAAACAGCCCTTTGATTATCCAGGTCATTTCGGCTTCACTCTCATGGATTTGCGCTTACAGCAACCCCCGGCGGCGAAAGTCGCTCATATTTCCGCCCGCCGATTGCTGAACGAGATCGACAGTAAATTTTAAAAGACAGACCTCCCAAGCATCGTCCACCCCTTCGATAATGGCCGTAAGCGGCTCCTCCGCGCGATTGATGCCGCCGCGAATGCGCTCGACGACCTCCTCCATCGGGCTGTGGACAACCTCCTCCACCACATCCATTTTGCGAAACTGGAACCCGTATTTGAGGAACGCCAGTTTCTCGGGCCGCTGTTCCAGCCAGTCGGCATAATGGCGCGCCTTTTCCCCGAACCCCTCCAGCAGCAGCTTGGCGTATTGGTTGGGGGCAACGATCCGGGGTTGATCCGCCTCGATGCGCCCGTCGCGCACGCGAACGACATTCACGTGGTCGAGCAACTCCGTCACCAAGTGAAACCGGAAACTCGTGCTGCCAAAGGTCTCGATCCGCCGGTCGGGAGCCACGAGCACCCGGGTATTTTCGACCGCATACTGGAAATCGTCTTCGCTTTTCATCGTTCCCCACCAACATAAGGGACGAACTCCCGGCGTGCCAGCGGGTTCTTGCGCAAAGGTGAAAGGGAATCTGGAACTCAGCCACAAAATCCGAGGATTTGCTCTGGTGGATTGCAACCTCCGGGCTCCCTTTTTCCTGAATTCCTAAGTTCCTGATCGTTTTTTTGATGCGTTTGCCTTGGGAACAACGCCGTTTAATGGTGACATTTTCCTCGCACGCGGCAAGATGCGTTTCTTCTTAAAGGACATATGAAACCCCTCTTTTTGGCTCTCTTTTCTGCTGGATTCCTGCTCGGTGGCACCTCTGTTTTTTTCCTGAAACCGTCCTCTGCGGATACCGCAGGCAAGAACAGCAGCACGACCGCGCAGGTGGCGACCGGTGCAAATCAAACCGCCGGAGGTTCCTCTAATACGGCGAGCAGCGTAGGGAAATCGTCCGACAGCGCGCCCGCCGGCGACGGGAAGGATTTTTCCACGCGCCTGCACCAAGTGCTTCGCATGGGCCATGTGAAACGGTATAGGGCTTTGATGAACATCGCCGACGGCATGGACCCGGCGAAAATCCAGAAAGCGCTCGCCGAGGTCGCGGCTTTAAAGGGCGTGCAGGAAAAACAACAAATCGTGGGCCAACTCCTGGCGAAATGGGCTGAGACCGACCCCAAAAGCGCCATGACTTACGCCCAAGGGCTCAAAGGGATGGAACGGCGCATGGGCATCTATTCGGTGATCGGCTCGTGGGCTGAAAACGATTTCGCCGCCGCCGAACAATGGGTTTCGAAGCTCCCCGCCGGTGCGGAGAAAAACACAGCCTATCAATCCATTGTGGGAAGCCTTGCGCAAACCGATCCCGAGCGGGCGCTGGCCATGGTCCAAAAGGTCACGCCGCAAATGGCGCAGCTGAGCATGTATCAGATATTCAACCAGTGGGCTTCCCGCGATCCCCAGGGCGCCGCCAACCGCGCAATGAGCCTGCCGGAAAACCTGCGCCTCAACGCGTTCCAGTCCATTGCGCAGCAGTGGGCGCAGACCGATCCGCAAGCGGCGATTCGGTTTGCGGATTCCTTGCCAGCGGGCGACACCCGCACACAGGTATTAGCAAATGCGGTCAGCAACTGGGTGAACCAAGATGCCGATGCCGCCATGAAGTATGTGAGCGCGCTGCCCGACGGGATGGCGAAAAACAGGCTGTTGCAGAACATGACTTACAACCTGATCCATCAGGACCCCACCAAAGCCGTCGCGATCGTGGAGCAGATGACGCCGGGCGATGCCCAGGACAATGCCTTGCGCAACTTGGCCAGCAATTGGATGCAGAACGACCCTCCGACGGCCACCGCGTGGGCCAAGCAGCAGACGGACGAAGGCGTCAAAAAAGTGATCTGGCCGGGGATCATCAGCGGCATGGCTCAAAACGACCCCAAGGCCGCCGCCGCGCTCGCGCAAACGCTGCCAGCGGGCGAGGCCCGCAACAACGCCATGAGCAATGTGGTTTCCCAATGGGCTCAAAGCGATCCGCAAGCCGCCGCAGCTTACGCCCTCACGCTGCCAGCGGGCGATTCCAGGAACAATGCCATCTCCAACCTGATTTACCAATGGGCACAGAACGACCCCGAGGCGGCTGCGACCTACGCCCTCGCGCTTCCGGCGGGCGATTCCAGAAACAACGCCCTATCCAACATGGTTTCGCAGTGGTCGCGGAACGATTCGGAAAAGGCCATCGCATGGGCGCGCCAGCAGACCGACGAGCAGGTCAAAAACGCCGTTTGGCCCAACATCATCAGCAACATGGCCCAGAATGATCCCAAAGGCGCCGCCTCGCTCGCGCAAACCCTCCCCGCAGGCGAGAGCCGCAATAACGCCATGAGTAATGTCGCGAGCCAATGGGCGAGAAACGATCCCGCCGAAGCTTCCGCCTGGGCGGCGCAACTGCCCGACGGCCAGGAAAAAAACAACGCACTCCGCAGTATCGCCAGCCAGTGGGTTCGCAACGACCTGGCCGCCGCATCGACCTGGGTGCAATCGCTTCCGGCGGGCGCAATGAAGGATAGCATATTGAGCGATGCCAGTTATTCCGTTTTGCGCACCGATCCTGCAACGGCAGTCCAGTGGGTTTCCAGCATCAGCGACGAAAAGCGGCGGGCCAGCCAACTGGAAAACCTCGCAAGGAACTGGCTGCGGCAAGATCAGGAAGCGGCAGGAAAATGGATCAGCAGTTCCAGCCTCTCCGACGACGTGAAAACGCGCCTGCTTCAGCAGAAGCGGTAGGGCGCTGGTTTATCCGCATCGCTTCATTTGCCGCCGCGCCTCACGTAGGCGAGCAGCTTGTTTTCGTCTCCGGCCGCCGCCCATGCTTCGCGCAGGAAATCCGCAGGGTGAATGTCGTGTTCGGTGAAAAACCTGCGGTCTCCGCTGCAGCAGTACATCAGGTCGCGGGGCAGTTCGCCGCGCAAGCGAGCCTGCGCTTTTTGAATAAGGCGCGGCAGCCATGGAATGCCGCCGAGTTCCGCGACTTTGGCCGGGAAATCCGCCATGCTCCAGCAGTGCGAGGAGGCAACGCCGCGTTGCATGACGAGAAAATAGTCGCGCCGCGCGGCAAGGATGAGGAGCGCCGTTTCCCAGCTGAGGGAATCGGCGTCTTCCGCGTAGTCGTATAATTCCATTGGCGAGGCTCCGATGGATGCAAGGAGCTGCTGCTCTTGAGCGTCGAAAAGAGTCTCGGGATCACGATGCCCTGCCTGGTATCGCCGCAGGGCTTCTTGATAAAGTGATTTTGCCTGGGCGGTCCAATCGTAGCTTTTCATATTGCATACCCTACCTCATCCCGGCGGTTTGTCACATGCTGGATGATGGTCCCATTCTCGGCTTGATAAACCGCGCCGGGAAGCGCATAGGAGTCTCATGGATAACCCTCAAGTTCCCGCATCTGCTCGCCCCCAGCCTCATCACCTCCGCTTCCACGCGCCGCATCTGCACCTTAATTCTGTTTTTGGCGGGGACTGGTTCGCGCTGAAAGCCGAGGCGTTTGCGCGGTTTTTCGGCACGCCCGTGTTTCTGGTTGGGCAGACGGTGATCGTCGCCATTTGGATCGGTTTGAATGTGGCGGGATTGACAAAATTCGACGTCTATCCGTTTATTTTGCTGAACCTGGCATTCAGTCTCCAGGCCGCCTATGCCGCCCCGCTCATTCTGTTGGCGCAAACGCGCCAGGCAGACCGGGATAAAGCGCATGCCGAGGCCGATGCCCAGCACCGGGAAGCACTCGCTTCCGCCAGCGAAGAGCGCCAAAAGCTGGCGAATTGCCAAACCCAGCAGCTCCTGGAACTGATGAAGGCGAATACAGAGCTTACGGAACTCACAAAGGAATTGAGCCAGCGCATCGAAACGCTGACGGCCGAAATGCATCGCCGAATGGTGACACAGGATTGAGCGGAAATGGTCGGGCTGACAGGATTCGAACCTGCGACTTCTTGCACCCGAGGCAAGCGCTCTACCAAGCTGAGCCACAGCCCGACATTCATTTCCTGCGTTCGCAGGGAGTGGAAGTCTCCCTTAGTTTCAGGGTTCCCGCAAGCAGAAAAAGTTCAAAGATCACGCCCATCACCAGCCCGCTAGGCTGGCAACCGTTGCAAAGCCAGCGAAACAATCGCAGCCCAGGCAAGGATTTTAAATTGCCCGCACCGGAGCGCCGCCTCGAGTTCCTCGCGCGATAGCAGCAGAAGCGTCTGCGGTTCGAGGTCGTCGGGAATGGCCGCATGATCGCATTTCGCGTCGAGAGCGAGAAAGAAATGGGCGGTTCCTGCCCCGCGATTGGCGTCCACGACATAGCTGCCCAAATCGTGCCATTCGCTGGAGGTGTAGCCGGTTTCCTCCAGGAGTTCGCGCTGCGCGGCTGCGAGCGGGGCTTCGCCGGGCTCGATATAACCGCCCATCGGCGCGAGCGATTCGCCCTCGATGGCGTATTTAAGCTGGCGGAAGCAGAGAAAGCGTCCGTCCGTGGTGCGGGCGAGGATGTTTGCGTAATCCGGGGTGATCACCCACGGCCAGTCGTCGATGCGCCGCCCATCGGCGAGTTCCACCTCGTGGATTTCGAGGCTCAGAAACTGGTTGGGCTTGCAAAGAAGGCGACGGGAGACGGTTTTCATTAGATCATCCGCGACCCAAACTGTTCGCCGACTTGCCGGTGCATCTCTTTGATCTCTTCCGCGTAGTTTTTGTGGCAGACGAGCGTGGCATCGGGCGTGTGGATGATGATGAGGTTCTCGCAGCCGATGGTGGTGATGAGGTGGTCCGGGTCGTTGGATGCCGCCAAAGTGCCTTTCGTTTTGATGTGAAGGGTCTTGGCGGCGGCGGTGTTGCCGTGCTCGTCCTTGGGACACGTTTCGCCGAACATCGGCCAGGAACCGACGTCGAGCCATGTGAGCGGCATCGGAACGGCTGCGACTTGCACCTTTTCATCGCGCGAGGCGGGTTCCATGACGGCGAAATCGACGCTGATTTTTTTCAAGGTCGGGAACACGTCGTTGAGGACGGCTTCGCGCTCCGGGGTGTTCCACGCTCCGGCGATTTTGGCGATGCCGGCGGAATTTTCGGGCGCATAGCGACGGATGCAGTTGAGCAAAGTGGCGGCGCGCCAGACGAACATCCCGCTGTTCCAAAGGTATTTTTGCGGGCCAGCGGCAAAGTAATCCTGCGCAACACAGAGGGCGGGCTTTTCTCTGAACTGCTCGACGACCCGGGCGCTGCCGTCGATGGCGCGCCCGAGTTGCAGATAGCCGAACCCTGTGGCGGCTTGGGTGGGGGCGACGCCGAAGGTGACAAGCGTTTCGGGCTGCGTCTCCGCGAGCCGGAAGCCGTGATCGACGATTTTCAAAAATTCGCTGATCGGTTCGATGATGTGATCGGCAGTGAAGACCGCGATGACGGCCTCGGGGTCGCGCCTGGCGATAACGGCGGCGCTGTAGCCGACGGCGTTGAGGGTGTCGCGTCCGGTCGGTTCGCCCAGAAATTGTTCCCTTGGCAAACAGAGGGCGTTGCAGATCAGGTCGGCATGAGCTTGGCTGGCGCAGATATACCGGTTTTCGGCGGGAACAAGCCCTTCGAGGCGATCAAAAGCAAGCTGGAGCAGGCTTTTGCCGTTGATGAACGGGATGAGCTGTTTGGGCAAGCTGGCCCGGCTCATGGGCCAAAGGCGGGTGCCGGAACCGCCGGCGACGATCAGTGCATATCTCATAGGGGATAGATGGAGTAGACGATAGACTATAGAGCAGAAGGGATCGGAGTCGATCGTCTAAATTTGATCCGCTTCGAGATTCTATTAACGGTCCCCCCTAATGCCTGTCATCCCGAGCGCAGTGAGGGACCCCGCAAGTCATTAGAAGCTCCGCACAAAGAGCAGGCCGCGCACTGGGGTGGTTTGTGAGGTCCCTCGCTGTGCTCGGGATGACACGCGCCGAGGAATGTCCTCATTCCAGCGCGCGCAGCAGGAGGGCGAGGGCGGTTCTCGCGGCGAGATCCTTGAACAGTGCGCGGTCGCGGAAGAACCGGTGCCGCTCGACGGTCGTGGGGCCATCGCGGCGGGCGAGCGCGATGCAGACGGTGCCAACCGGTTTGGTGGGCGTGCCTCCGGTCGGCCCCGCGATGCCGGTGGTGGCGAGCGCCCAGTCGGTGCCCGCCCGCCGCAACGCCCCTTCGGCCATCGCCGCGGCAACCTCCGGGCTGACCGCGCCGTGGGCGGCGATCAGCGCGGCATCCACGCCGAGGTCGCGCGTTTTGGCCTCGTTGGCGTAGGTGACAAAGCCCGCGAGAAAAACAGCGGAAGCGCCCGAGATATTCGTGATCCGGTTTGCCAATCCTCCCCCGGTGCACGACTCGGCGGTGGCCACGGTTTGCTTGCGCTCGGTGAGCCTCTCGACCACGGCTTGCTCCAGGTTGCGCCCGTCGCGGGTGACGATGCTTGCGCCCAGGGTTGCGGTGACGATTTTCTCGGCGGCTTCGACCGCCGCTGTCGGGCCGATGCAGCGGATATCGACCTCGCCGGGCCGGGCACAGTAGCCGAGTTCAAGCCCCGGGATTGCCAAAAGCGGTTCGCCCACGAGCGCTTCCACATTGGATTCGCCCATGCCCAGCACGTGGTAAACGCGGCATTCGTTCACCGCCGCCGTGGCGGGAACCAGCCGCCGCAGGATGGGCAGCACGGACTCCTCAAACATCGGCTTCAACTCGCGGGGCGGCCCGGGGAGCAGGAAAAGGTGCACCATGCGCCCAGCGGATTCACTGGTGAGGTAAAGGCCCGGCGCGGTGCCGTTGTCGTTGGGCAGAACCACCGCCCCCTCGGGCACCTGCGCCTGGCGGGCCACCCGCTCGGTAACGGTCAGATCGCGCAACGCAAACCGGGCGGCGATCGTGTTCAAGATTTCCTCGCTGTGGCGCAGCGGGCGGCCCAGCAGTTCGGCGGTGATCTCGCGGGTGATATCGTCCGTGGTGGGCCCGAGGCCGCCGGTGACGATCACGATTTCCGAGCGGGCGAGCGCGACCACGAGCGCTTCGCGGATGGCGTCGCCGTCCGGCACGGTGGTCTGGCGTTCGATGCGCAGCCCGAGCGGGAAAAGCCCTTGGGCCAGCGTGGACAGGTGGGTGTTGATGACTGTGCCTAAGAGGATTTCGGTGCCGGTGTTGACGACTTCGACGTGCATAGGGGTGGTAGGATGCTGTTTACAGAGACACTTGCAAAGCTCTCATCATACGAAAATCATTCGACCGTGGGGTGCGGTTCTGGTTTAATCCCGGCTCTCGAATATTTACCTTTTCTCCCACTTTATGGCATACACCGACGTGATTCCGCCCGCAGGAGGCAAAATTTCCATCGAAAACGGCAAATTGACGGTCCCGGCGAATCCGGTGATCCCGTTTATTCGCGGCGACGGCACCGGCCCGGACATCTGGGCTTCCGCTGTGCGGGTGCTGGATGCAGCGGTTGAAAAAGCCTACGGCGGCGCGCGCAAGATCGCCTGGTTTGAGGTGTTCGCCGGGCAGGCGGCCAAGGACAAATTTGACAACTGGCTGCCCGACGACACGGTGGCGGCATTCCGTGAATACCTGGTGGGCATCAAAGGCCCGCTCACCACGCCCGTGGGCGGCGGGATCAGCTCGCTCAACGTCGCCCTGCGCCAGATGCTCGATCTCTACGTCTGCCTGCGCCCTGTGCAGTATTTTGCGGGCGTGCCCTCGCCGGTGAAGCACCCGGAGCGGGTGAACATGGTGATCTTCCGCGAAAACACAGAGGATATTTATGCCGGGATCGACTGGCCCGCCGGTTCGCCGCTGGCCACCGCATTCCTCAAATGGCTGGAAACCAATTCGCCCAAGGATTTCAAGAAAATCCGCTTCGGCTCCGAAGCCCCCGAGTCCGTCGGGGTCGGCATGAAATCGGTCTCCAAACCCGGCACGGAGCGGTTGGTGCGCTCGGCGATCCAATACGCCATCGCGCAGAACCGCAAGAGCGTCACCTTTGTCCACAAGGGCAATATCATGAAATACACCGAAGGGGCGTTCCGCGACTGGGGGTATGACCTGGCCAAAAGCGAGTTCGGAGCGGTGGAAATCGAGGGCGGCCCGTGGTGCCAGATCCCCGAGGGGAAACCCGGCGCGGGGATTGTGATCAAGGACGCCATCGCCGACATCACGCTCCAGAACGTGCTCATCCGGCCCCAGGATGTCGATGTGATCGCCACCCTCAACCTCAACGGCGATTACCTCTCCGACGCCCTAGCGGCGCAGGTCGGCGGCATCGGCATCGCCCCCGGCGGCAACATCAATTACCTGAGCGGACACGCCATTTTTGAAGCCACCCATGGCACCGCGCCCAAATACGCGAACCTCGATATGGTGAACCCCGGTTCGGTGGTCCTCTCCGGCGAAATGATGTTCCGCTACCTCGGCTGGAACGAAGCCGCAGATTTGATCGTCAAAGGCCTCAACGGAGCCATCGCCGCCAAGCGGGTGACGTATGATTTCGCCCGCAACATGGAAGGCGCAACCGAGATCAAGTGCTCGGAGTTTGGCACGGCGATCATCCAGAAGATGTGAAAACCTACCCGACCCCCTGGCAGCAAAAAATCCTTTGGGGCGCGCTGACGGCGGTGGCCATCGCCATCAGCGGCGGTTTATCGGCCTATTTGATCATCGGCGTGGGCAAGGCGCTCGGCTTCCTGCAACCGCTCTTGATTCCGGTGGCGGTTGCCGGGATTTTCGCCTATCTGCTCAACCCGGTTGTGGACCGGTTTGTGCGCTGGGGATGGCGGCCTACCACGGCTGTGCTGGCCGTGTTCGCGTCGGTGTTCCTGCCGCTCGGATTGATCGCCCTTTGGGTGATCCCCGAGATTTACCACCAGAGCGCGGAATTCGCCGTGAAGCTCCCCGGGTACATCGCCACAGGCCAGAAGGAAGTGACGGCCCAGGTCGAGCGCTTCGTGGCGTGGTTTAATTTTCGCTATCCCGAGAGCCCCTACATTCCTCAGATCATGGAATGGGTGCAAAAACAACTCCCGTCCCTCCCGCTCAAAGCGTGGCGCTTCATCAGCGGCGGCGTTCAAGGGTTCCTTGGGGCGGCGGGGTTTCTCCTGGGATTGGTGCTCGTGCCGATCTACCTGTATTATTTTCTCATCAATGCGGAATCCATTTCGCAGCGTTGGGGCAACTACCTGCCGCTGCGCGCCTCGCCGTTCCGGGACGAAGTGGTCGACTGCCTCACCGAGATCAACCGTTACCTCATCGCTTTCTTCCGAGGGCAGGTGGTCGTGACGATGATCGACGGCGCGTTGATTGGGGGTTCGCTGCTCATCATGGGGATGAATTTCGCGCTGCTCATCGGATTGATGGTCGCCGTGCTTCAGTTGATCCCCTACCTGGGCGTGACGCTCTGCTGGATTCCCTCCGTGCTGATCGCCTACGCCCAATGGGGCGATTGGGTCCATCCGGTCTGGGTGACCGTGATCTTCTTCGCTGTGTTCCAGTTGGAAGGCTTCGTCATTGCCCCGAAGATCGTCGGCGAATCCGTGGGCCTGCACCCGATGACGATCATCGTCTCCATGTTCGCCTGGAGCTTGCTGATCGGCGGGTTGCTCGGCGCCCTGCTTGCGGTGCCGATGACGGCCACGCTCAAAGTGCTTTTGCGCCGGTACGTCTGGCAAAAACAATTTGAACAACCGGCGATCGTGAGGGAACCTCCGGCGTCATGAACCAACCCTACGTTGTGCCGAGCAGCGCGCGGCGCGATCTCCTCATCGGGCTCGCGGTCGGCCTCGTGGTTATGGCCCTTATCATCTTTGGCGTGGTGAGCATGGCAGGGGGCGTTACCGGGACCACCCTCAACGGCAAAATCGTGGCCAAGAATTTCACCCCGTTTGAAGAAAAACAAGTGACCTTCGGCAAAGGCGGGGTGCATCAACGCGACGGCGATTACGTGCTGGAATGCGAGGCCAAAGGCCGCCTTTATCTGGTCGCGGTGGACAAGGAAACCTACAACGCGACGAAGGTGGGAGGCCCTTATCTTTTTCCGCGCCCAAAAGAGTAGGCGTGTCCAGTAACCGTTGGCGCGATCACAGTGCCGCAGGGATGCAATGCAGCACGATCGCATCACACCGCCAAAATAATACTGGCACACATTCTGCTTCTACTCCGGCATTAACTGCCTTGGATATTAGTGGAATTTATACGTAGATCATAATAGTTGAAATAGAGTCCGACACGGTGTTCTGTAGCAGCCGTCCGACTGAAATATCCGCCGCCTTCCCAGATTTAAAGACAATGCCTTCACTGCGCGTGCTTCCTGTGGGAAATCCCACGATGTATGGGGAATTTCTTCAAACGAAATTCCCCGGCTGGGGGGAGGTTGCGTTCGAGTTCCGTGAGGTCGTCCCTGCTGCTAAAGCATCTGAAGTGTTCGGAAACGGGGGGGCTGATTTGCTCCTGTTCGCGTTGGAATCTCCCGGCGAAGTCGATGCCCTGAAGGCGCTCCTTGGAGCCTCCAGGCAAGCGGTGGCAATCGTCTTGGGCAAAGAGGCTGACGCGGCATTGGAAACGGCTTGCTTGCGGTGCGGCGCGCAGGATTATCTGGCGCTTCCGGCGCTCACTGGCGAAAAATTGGCGCAGGCAATGGGGCACGCCTGGCAGCGCCAACTCGTGCAGCGGAAGACGGGCGATGCGCTGGCGGCTCAACAGATTGCGCGGATCAAAGAAGTTGCCGAAGAGCGCATCCGCGCGGAAAAGGCGCTGGTGGAAACGGTGGCGCGCTATCGATTTTTGTTGGACAGCCTGCCGCAGATCGTCTGGACGGCGGACGCAGCGGGAGCCCTCGTCTATATCAACCAATTTTGGGCGGAATATTCCGGGCGGAGCATCCCGCAAACCCTTGAAGAAGGCTGGGCCGACTCGATCCACCCGGACGACGCGGCATCATCCCAACAACAACAGCGGGACTCGATCGCAAAAGGGGAGCCTTTCGGACTCCAACACCGGCTGCGCAACAGCGAAGGCGATTACCGCTGGCACGAATTGCGGGCCGTTCCGCGCCGCAACAGCACCGGGAAAATCCTGGAATGGATCGGCACGGAAGCGGATGTTGACGACCAGAAACGGGTGTCGGAGCGGCTAACCCAGGCGCACGACGAGCTGGGAATCCGCATCCTGGAACGCACTTCGGAGCTGGCCCACGCCAACGAATTACTGCAAGCCGAGGTGGCGGAACGGCGGCGTGCGGAGTTGGAGGCGCAAAAGGCGAGGGCGGTTGCGGAGTCAGCCAGCCGATCCAAGACGGAATTCCTGGCGGACATCAGCCACGAGATTCGCACAACGATGAACGGCATCATCGGCATGACCGATCTGGCGTTGGAGACCGATTTGGATTTGCAGCAGCGCGAGTATCTGCAACTGGTGGCGCATTCGGCGGATTCGCTCCTGGTCTTGATCAACGACATGCTCGATTTTGCCAAGATCGAAGCGGGGCGGCTGGAACTCGACAGCGCGCCGTTTGGCCTTCGTAAAATCCTCGAGGATACCGTGAAAGCCTTGGGAGTGCGCGCGTCACAGAAGGGGCTTTCGTTAAACCTTGAGGTTCTCCCGGAGGTTCCAGCGAAAATCGTTGGAGACCCGACCCGCCTGAGGCAGGTGCTGGTGAACCTGCTGGGCAATGCCCTCAAGTTTACCGAGAACGGATCCATCAACGTGCGCGTGAGCGTGATTTCCACACGCAACGAGCGCACCAATCTGCTCTTTGAAGTCATCGACACCGGAATCGGCATTCCGGAAGACAAGCTGGGGGTCATTTTCGAGGCCTTTGCCCAGGTGGACGGTTCGATGACGCGCCGTTTTGGCGGGACGGGCCTCGGCCTGGCTATCGTGTCGAGCCTGGTGAAAAAAATGGGCGGCGACGTCCGGGTCCGCAGCAAACTGGGCGAGGGGAGCACGTTTGCGTTCAATCTGCCGACGACCGTGATTTCTTCCGAGGTAGACGAGAAGGAGACCGAGGCCGAATCGACGCTCGAAGTCCTCCAAGGCGAACCGGAGCGCGACGCCGACATGCGGGTGATGATCGTGGCAGACAAGCGCTCGGAAACGGGAATCACCCTTGCGGAAATGCTCAAATCGCTCGGGTTCGAGTCGTCCGTGGTCGGTTTGGGCGAGGAGGCATTGGGGGAGATCGAGCGCGCGCAATCCCAGGGAATCGCCTACCGGCTTGTGATGGTGGATGCCGATTTGGGCGACATGGGCGGCGATCGGTTTGTTCACGCCTTGGTCAAAAACCAGGAACTCAAAGCCCCTGTGGTTTTGATGCTGCCGGGAGCGGCATCGCCGGACGAGGTGAAAAAAGCGTGGGCTTCGGAACCGGATTGGGTGCTCTATAAACCAGTCATTCTGGCGGACTTGCAGGAAACCATCGAGCGGAGCCTGCTGATGGTCGAGCCCGTTCATATTCGCAAAGGGAAAACAGAATCGGCAGTCAGGAAACGGGACGGGAAACCCGGGCTGCGCGTGCTGGTTGCGGAGGACAACCTGGTGAATAAAATCGTGGCGGAACGCATCCTGACCAGTTTCGGCTGTTCCATCACGACGGCAAACAACGGGAGGGAAGCGGTTGAAGCCGTGGAAAACCAGCCGTTTGACTTGATCCTGATGGACATCCAAATGCCTGAGATGGACGGGATGGAAGCCACGCGCAGAATCCGCTCGTTGCCCGATGCGCGCGCCCATCTGCCCATTGTGGCAATGACGGCCCACGCCATGAAAGGAGACCGCGAACGCTTTTTGGCCTCCGGGATGGACCATTACATTTCCAAGCCGTTCCACAAAGACGAGTTGCTATTGCTGATCAAATCCATCGAATCCCGGGTGATGAACACGCCTCCAAGGGAGGAAACCCGGCCCGCAAAAAAGAGGGTGGCCCTCGACGGCTTTTTGAAAGCAATGGGTGGGGATGAAACCTTGTTTCTCGGGGCATGCGATTTGTTTGCGGAGATGATTCCCGAGCGAGTGCAGGAGTTGAGGGGAGCGCTCGAAGCACGCCAGGCTCAACCTGCGGAACGCGTGGCCCACAATTTGCGCGCTTCCTTGGATTCACTTGGCGCGCGCGAGACTTCGGATCGCATCGCCGTGCTGGAGGCGAATCTGCGCTCCCGCGATTTCCCCGGTGCGCTCGCGCATTTCGCAAAAATCGAGCACGACATCCGCAACATTCTCGCCGAGATCGAAAACCGCAGCGAAGCAAGTCCGCTGGTGGGCTAAAGAGTGCTAAGTGCCTCACTGCGTGTCATCCCGAGCAAAGCGAGGGATCTCTCAAATCATCCCAAGCGTGGATGCTTTGTGTGAGCGGAGCTTGGAGTAGCTTGCGGGGTTCCTCACTGCGTTCGGGATGACAAGCACGATGGGGAAACCTAGGCCGAATGCAGCCACTCGATGGCGCGGTTCCCGGCACGCGTGCCGGTTGCCAGGCAGCCTTGCAGCAGGTAGCCGCCCGTGGGCGCTTCCCAGTCGATCATCTCCCCGGCCACGAAAACGCCCGGAATCCGGCGCAACATGAGCCCTCGCGTCAGTTCGCTCCAGCGGACGCCTCCCGCGGAGGAAATCGCTTCGGCAATCGGGCGCGGTCCCGTTGGAAAAAGGCGGCAATCCTTCACCTCGGCTGCGAGCGCTGCCGCGGTGGTGAAGGGCCCACGGGAGGCAAGGATCGCGAATGCCCCTTCGCTCAAGCGCCAGCGGGTGCGGGCTTGTTCCAGGAGTTCGACCGGGTTTTTTGCCGGGCCCAGTTTGGCGGCGAGCTGTTCGCTGGTGAAGGTCGGTTTGAAATCGATGCGCAGTTCCGCCGTGCCCCGTTCGTTTTTCATTTTACGAAGAGCCTGGCCTAGCGTGTACACGGCGCTTCCCTCCAGCCCATAGCGGGTGATGAGTAGTTCGCCGGCGGCTTCCTCGTCGCCGACTCGCGCGACGATGTTTTTCACCGGGCGGCCTTCCGCCTGTGCGAGGACAGAGGAAGCCCACGGCAATTCCCATCCGCAGTTGGCCGGTTCCAGAGGCGCTGTGGCGACTCCCCATCGCTCCAATATCTTCATCCAGCCGCCATCGGAACCGGTGCGCGGCCAGGAACCGCCTCCGAGTGCCAGGATCGCGGCATCGGCTTCAAAGGTGACGGGTTCCGCAGCGGTTTCAAAATCCAGCCGCAATTTCCGGGGCGTCTCTTGAACGGTGAGGGCCGTCCAGCGGTGGCGCGTTTGGAACCGGACGCCGAGGCTGCGCAGCCGATCCAGCCAGCGCAGGAGGAGCCTCGCGGCGCGAAGTCCCACGGGATAGACGCGCCCGGAGGAGGCGGCAAAGGTTTCGATGCCCAGCCCGGCAGCCCAGCAACGAAGCGCGGTGGGATCAAAGTCGCTCAGGAGCGACGGCCAGATATCCCCTGGCATTTCGGAGCTGCCATAGCGCGTTGCGAAGCGTTCGGTGGCTTCCGCACGGGTCAAGTTGAGCCCGCCGCATCCCGCAACGAGAAACTTGCGGCCCAGGGACGGTTTCGCGTCAAAAATGGTCACGGACGCACCGCTCGCAGCGGCGACTTCCGCCGCGCGCAAACCCGCAGGGCCTCCGCCGATGATGGCAACATTCATGGAAGAAAAAAATAGATCGTTCCGCCGCGAATGACCACGATTATCTCTTCCTATTCGAACTCTCCACGGGTGAGCTTGTGGATCTGCTTCGAAATCACAAGCACCAGCGCCACCGGGAGATAGATCGCCGCGATTCCCAAAATCGCCATCAGTTCCTTCATCGGCTGCATGACGTCGGGCAGGCCGGGAATCATCGAAAGCGTGGAGACCACGGTAATGAGAAGGCTGGCGACCAGAACGTATTTCGCCCAATTCTGGCGAAACCAGATGGCCAGCAAAAGGCCGCTGGTCCAAACCGAGGTCGTGACAAGCGAGACGACCAGATAATGTTTATAGACCACGGAGAGCTTCGGATAGAGGTAGAGAAGCGTCGCTGCATCAATCGCCCTCAGCCATACGAAGAGGAGAAAGATATAAAGCCTGCCGTTGCGGGCCTTGCGGTGCCGCTTCCGCAGATGCCGTACGGTGAGCTGGGGCGTTTCGGTGGGGGATGAATAATGCATGCCGTTTCAGTGAGGCAATTGGGAAAGGAAAATTTTAGTGGCGTAATTTGTAAAGCATGAAGCGAGCCACAGTACGCCATTGGGGCAATTTTTAAAGCAGAATTGATTTTTTGTTTTTCAGCATCTTCCCCTCTGCGCGCTCTTTCTTTTCGGCGGGAAGCGAATTATTCACGAGGTGTAATACACCAAATTCATGGAAGAAACACCGTCAGTTCAGCCGAAACAGAAGTTCAAACGCCTGCACCAGGACACCTGTGGCAAGGCGCGCATGGAATACGATAATTACGACGACGTGCGCCTGGCGTGCGAGCGGAAGTTGGGGGAATGGGAACGCCTCGGGATCATCCCCGTGTGGCAAGCGCCTCGCAATAACGACTGGATTTTTGCGCGCTGAGGCAAATGGTTTGCCTGATGGCGGGGGAATCGCTATCATGGCCCCCGACGATGACGCGCCTCCTCCCCCTTTTGCTCGCCTTGGTGTGCCTGACCGGATGCATGCGTCCGCTGCCGCCTTACGAACGACCGATTGCCCGCACCCGGTTCCAAACCGTTCGAACCACCGCCTACACGCATTCGGAGCGGGATCACCGGCCCTACGGCTGCGCCTCGGCATTGGGAACGAAGTTGAGATATGACAAAATCCACAGCGCGGCAGCCGATTGGGCGCGCTGGCCTGCCGGGACGCTCTTTCGCATCCAGGAAACGGGCGAACTCTGCAAAGTGGATGATTACGGATGGGCTCTGGCGGGGACCAACACCATTGATTTGTATAAACCGTCCAGACGGGAGATGTGCCATTGGGGAGTGAGGCGCGTGCACATCGAGGTGCTCGAATGGGGAAATCCGTGGGCGAGCTACCGGAAGCTCAAACCGGTGAGAAGCTACCGCCACGTGAAGCGGATGATGAAGGAGATCAACGAATTTTACTGAATATGCGTTCCCTTTTTGACCGAATTGCGTTTCGCCTGAGAGCCCTCGCCAGCCTTTGGTTTCTGGCGCGACTCCGCACGCTGTATTGGCGTCTGCTGGGGATGCGGTGCGGCGCAGGCACGTTGCTGCCCCGGTTGCACGTCACCTGGCCGCATCAAGTCGCCATCGGCGCGCGGTGCATTCTCGAACCCGACATTTATTTCAAATTTGACGGGATTTGGCGGCCCGGTCCGTCGATTATGATTGGTGATGACTCGATCATCGGCACCGGTTGTGAGTTCAACGTCCGCCAGGGGATCGCAGTCGGTCGCCACGCTCTGATCTCTTCGGGATGCCGGTTGATTGATCACGATCACGGTTTCGCGACCCGCGCGGTTCCGATTGTCCGGCAGACGACAGGCGGCGAACAGGCGATCACGATCGAGGACGACGTCTGGATCGGAGTCGAGTCGGTGATTCTCAAAGGAGTGACCATCGGGCGGGGAGCGATCGTTGCGGCAGGCTCGGTCGTCACGAAATCCGTCGGCGCCTACGAAATATGGGGCGGCATTCCCGCGAAGAAAATCGGGATGCGACCGGAATAGCTGCTTGTATTCTTACACCGCGCGCGCGGCTTCCGGTAGCCACTCGGCGGCGGCGGCTTACGTTGGGTGGCATGGAGAGCAGCGATTTACAGGACGGCGCGCGACGCCGTGTTCGATCCCCCGGAAAACAAAAAAATAAGACGTCCAGACGGGAGGAGGCATCGGCGTTGGCATCCATCGCCAGCAGTCCGGCGCTCTGGTTTGCCACGTGCGCCAAGATTCTCACCAAAGACCAGAAATTGGTGACGCCCGATCCCAACCTTTACCAGCTCCGCATTTTCGAGGTCTACGAATGGTGCATGGCGAGCGGAACGCCGTGCCGCATCCTCGCCCTCAAGCCGCGACAGAAGGGGAGTTCCACGGTGAGCGCGGCGGTGGTCTACCACCATTGTCGCAGATTCCCTTCGCGGGCGGTGCAGATCGCCGATCGGTATAAAAACTCGGACAACCTCTTTGCGATGACGTGCCGGTACGGCGAGAACGACGATTTTCCGTGGCCTCACCAATGGCATGCGACGGCGACCTCGGCGGCGTTGATGCGCGAGGAACGACTCTGGAGCCGGATCGACCGCGACACGGCGGAAAACCCGCGCGCAGGCCGCTCGGGAACCTTGCAGGTATTGCACGTCTCCGAGGCCGCGCATTTCGCGAATGACGGCGAAAAGTGCGCCGAGAAAACGATGCTCTCGCTGCTCAATTCCCTGGCGGACGTCCCCACGAGCGTGGCGATTGTCGAGACGACCGCCAACGGCGCTGCGGGCTGGTTTTACGAGCATTGGCTGGGCGCGGCGACGTTGGAGGAAACGCTCGCGGGAAAACGCGGCAATGGCTGGATCAAAGTCTTCGCGCCGTGGCATGTGTTCGCCGACAGCCGCATTTTTTCTCCTGAGTTCCTGAGTTCCAGCTTGCCGTCTTCCCCTTCGGCGTTGAACGCGCGCGAACAGCGGGGCGCGACGCTCTTCGGTTGGGATGCCGCGCAGATCGCCTGGCGTCGCTGGACGCTGGCGCAGAAGTGCGGGGGCCGCGAGGATCTCTTTGACCAGGAATACCCGGAAGATGAGCGTGTGGCATTTCTCACGAGCGGGCGGCCCCGGTTTTCCATCTCGGGAATGACGCGGCTGCGCGCGATGCAACGCGATATTATCTCGCAGAACGGTTTCCTGCGGGGAGCCGAGGAGGGGACCGTGTTTGAGCCGCACGAATCGGGCTGGGCCCAAATCTGGGAGCAACCGCGCGAGGGTTGCCGCTACCTGCTCTGGTGCGATACCGCGACGGGCCGCGAACAGACGCGGGACAGCCGCGATCCCGACCGCCATTCGATTCTGGTTTTGCGGCAGGGCTTCGCCACCCCCACGGGCGAGCACGGCAACGCGATGCTCGTGGCGCGCGTGCGCCCGCCGTGTTTCGACGACTGGCACATCCTGGAAGAGAAAGTCATCTCGCTCTGTCTCTACTTCGGGCGGTGTCTGATCGGCGTGGAAGTCCCGATGGGGCTAACATTGCTGGAAGGACTGCGCCGGGCGGGCATGCCGTTATTTAAGCGGCGCTCGACCGGTTCGGGCGGGGCTGCGGGACCGGCGACGCCGTTGGAAAAACTCGGCTTCCAGAGCAACGCGGCGACCAAGCCGCTGGTGGTGGCATCGTTGAGCCGGGCACTGGACGGCGATCCGCCGCTGGACCTCTTCGATCCGCACCTCATCGACGAACTCGGGAGCTTCGTGGTGCATGACGATGGGCGCGAGGCCGCGCTTCCGGGTAAGCACGATG
>JBAXCI010000020.1:0-18050 GCA_037141555.1 Verrucomicrobiota bacterium
AGAGCAGCGCCCTTTTAAGGCGTTGGTTGTGGGTTCGAGTCCCACCCAACCCACTTCTGCCTCAGCCCCGATAGGCTCACAGCTGGTTCTATAGCAATCCGGCGACCGCGAATCATTGCACTGTTATTATTTATGTCCACACCGACCGCATCCGAACAGATCGAACAACTTGAAAAGCAAATCCTGGGTTTGAAAAAACAGGCGCTCCTCGAACTCCATGAGAAACTCGCCGAGGCCCGCAAGACGGTTGCCGATCTCGAAAAAGAACTCGCTCAACTCACCGGCAAGCCAATCGAAGAAAAAACCGCTGGTCTCGCCCGCCGCACCCGTCGCGCCTCGATCTCCGACGACGAGTTGAAGCCACTGGTCCTCAAGGCCATGGCGCAGCACGGCATGAGCGGCATGAACGCCAAGGAAATCGCCGCCCACGTTGGGCAGGACCCGCTGCGGATTCGCAAATTCATCGCCAGCAACCCCACGGTTCTCAAGCGCCAGGGAGCCGGCCCCGGCACCCGGTTTTTCCTGCGCTAAGGCAACGCAAATAATTAAAACCCCGTCTAGCGATAGGCGGGGTTTTTTGTTTATATGAAGCCGATGCCGATCATGCCGAAACTCGATTCCGCCGCTTGCCTGGTGAAATTCAAACGCTGGGGGCCAGTGGTTTTCTGGATGATCGTCATTTTTTCCGCATCCGCCGACTCCGGTTCCGTAGCGCACTCGTCGCAGATCATCGACCCCGTGTGCCTCTGGTTTTGGCCAAACATCACCGCCTCCGCGCTCGAGAACATCCATCTTGTGGCGCGCAAGGCAGCCCACATGACGGAATATGCCCTCCTGGCGCTTCTGCTCTTGCGAGCTCTTTCCTATGACCGGGGCGACGCCCGCAAATGGATCTCTTCGGCCTGGGTGCTGGCAACCGCCTATGCGGCGACCGACGAGTTTCATCAACTCTTTGTGGACAGCCGCAACGGGACGGTTGTGGACGTGCTGATCGACTCTGCCGGTGCCGCCCTCGGGCTGTGCGTTTGTTCCTTGATTCTCGGCGCCCGGTCGAAAAAAGCAGCCCTCGAGCCAGCCGCGCCGCAGGGCAATCTCCCCGGATCCCAGCCGCTCCCACACCGGCCCCGTTTTGCGGATCAACTCCTTTGCACCCTGCAGGGGGAGGACATCGAAAACCGGGCCGAAGTTCGCTTCGCCGTGCAGGACCGTCTGCAACGGGAACACGGCGGTCGGCTCGTCCTCGGGCGCAACAGCCAGACAGCGCAGCTCTGCGTCAAGAACACGAGCGTTTCGGGCCAGCATTTTTCGTTGATTTTCCGCAATGGACAATTTGAGGTGGAAGATATGGCTTCCTCCAACGGCACGCGCATCAATGGCCGCAAACTGGATCCCTTCCGTCCGGTGCTCATCGCCGATGGCGACCGGATCGAGGCAGGCGAAGTGCTGTTGCATTTCCGACGACTTTCATAACACCATGGAAACCCACCGACTAGCATTGCAGCCAGGCTTCAGGCTGGCGAATTACGAGCTGACCCGCGTGCTCGGAAAAGGGGGCTTTGGCATCACCTATTTGGGGGTGGACCGGCATCTCGGGCGGAAGGTCGCCGTGAAGGAGTTGATGCCCGACACGATTGTGACCCGCATCGGAGAAGGCCAGGTGGTGGCCCAGAGCGAGGCGCTCGCTCCCAACTGGGAATGGGCCAAGGGGCGCTTCATGGAGGAAGCCCGCGTGCTGGCCAGCTTCAAGCACCCGAACATCGTCGAGGTTCACCAGCTCGTGGAGGCCAACGGGACGGTGTACATGGTCATGGACTACATCGAAGGCGAGAGCTACGAGGCGCGCCTGCGCCGCATCGGGCGCGAACCCGACGAGCACAGCATGCGCCTGATCCTGGAGCCGTTGCTCTCCGGGCTGGAGGAAGTCCACGCGGCAGGCCTGCTCCACCGCGACATCAAACCCGACAACATCCTCCTGCGCCGGGGGATCCAGCCCATCCTGCTCGATTTCGGCTCCGCGCGCAAATTGCTGGAGGGCACGGCGGTCATGACCTCGCTGGTGACGCACGGCTATTCGCCCATTGAGCAATACCAAGTCAAAGCCAAGCAAGGGCCGTGGACGGACATCTACGCGCTGGGCGCCGTCGCCGCCCGGGCGATCACCGGGGAGAAACCGCCCATGTCGGCGGACCGGATGAGCGAGGACGACTTCGTATGGTTGAGCTACCGCGGGATGGAAGGTTTCCGCCCGTTGTTCATGCAGGCCATCGACTGGGCTTTGCGGGTCAAACCCAAGGAGCGGCCCCAGAGAATCAGCGAATGGCGGGCGAGCTTCGGGTGGACTCCCAAAATCAATTTCCCCGCCAGATCCCCCGGAGAATCGGCGCCAATAGCCGCGGAGAAGACCGTTGCACCTACGCTGCTGGTGGGCAAATCGATCTCGCAGAAACTGGAACGCGCGCCACGACCCCTTTCGGGCGACGAACCCACGGCTCAACGGGCAACCCCCGTCCCCAAAGTCCCCAAACCGGCTCCGGTCAGTGTGCCGGAGATTACGGAAGCGGAAGCGCCAGCCCCCTCGCCCGCGAAGAACCGAACACGGTTGGTTGGCGCTGTAGCCGGCGGATTGGCCCTGCTGACCCTCATCGTCGTGATGCTTGCCCACCGCAGCCGACCGGCGCCCGCCCAGGCAAAAACGGGTTCCGTCGCGCCGCCCAGCGCTTCCGCCAAGGCCGCGCCACGCAAATACACAGTCAACAGCCTCGGAATGAAGTTCATGCCGGTGCCGGGAACCAACCTGCTCTTCTCCGTGTGGGACACGCGGGTGCAAGACTACAGGGTTTTCGTGCAAGAAACGGGCCGGGCGTGGATGAAACCGGGGTTTCCGCAAGGGCCGGACCATCCCGCAGTCAATGTGAGTTGGGATGACGCGAACGCATTTTGCAAGTGGCTTTCCGAAAAGGAAGGCCGGGAATACCGCTTGCCAACCGATGCGGAATGGAGCCTCGCGGCAGGCTTGCCGCCGGAGATCGGGGCCACGCCCAAGGAAAAGGACGGCGGGATCAAGAAAAACTACCCTTGGGGAGACACTTGGCCACCCCCGAAAGGCGTCGGAAACTATGATCGTTCGCTGATGGCCGACGACAGCGACAAGACATCGCCTGTGGGCGCTTTTGCAGAAAGCCGATTTGGCCTGTACGACCTCAGCGGCAACGTCTGGCAATGGTGCGAGGATTGGTATGACAGCTCTCAACGCCGCCGCGTCTTGCGCGGCGGGGCCTGGAACAGTTGCACACAGGATATCCTGCTCACCTCCTTCCGGTACTACTCCTACCCCGGCGATCAATACGACAACATCGGATTCCGCTGCGTGACACCGGCAAAAAAACCGGGCCTTCCGTAAACCTTCGCCCAGCTGCTTGCGGGTTCATTTTGTCGTTGTGTTTCAAACCGATTCGAGTAGAAGATCACTGCGATGTTTCCCTCTCGGAATAAGCATTTTCCACGCGCTCGCAGATTTTCGCTCGGGCTCGCAGCCGTCCTCTCCATTGGCTTGCTTCACCCTCTGGCACGGGCGGAGTTTGACCCCGCGTTCTCCCGTTCGAGCGAGGAAACCGCCCCCACGGCTCGCCTCAAATTCCAATACCGGCTCTTTCCCGCGGCGGAAGTGGAAAAGGTCGCCGTGACTCAAGGCGGCAAAGCGCTGGAATTCCGGCACACGCCGTTTGCGAACAACCCGCTCAACAGCAGCGCCATTCTGATCCTGGTCGACACCAGCGTCGGCTCGTCCAGAGCGCCGCGCGACCGGACCATCGAGGACAACAAACAATTCATCCAGGCGCTGCTCGCCAACGCCCAACCGGGAGATCGCATCGGCGTCTCCTCCTTCGCCAACGACCTGGTTGAAATCGCGCCGATCGGCACCCCGTTCGCTGAAATTCGCAAGAACATCGGCCAACTCAAGGCCGACGGTTTGGGAACGCGGATTTATCGGCAGGGGATGAACGCCGTGGAGAAACTCGCCGCCCAGCCCGCCTCGCGCAAGGCGCTGCTCATTCTCTCCGACGGCAAAGACGAGGACAACGGGTTCACTATGGAGGATCTGGTAAAGTCGGCGCGCGCCCACGGCGTTGTGGTCTTCGCCTTGGGCTGTCCCGAGACCGGGGCCGACATTCCCGCCGTGGGCAACCTGGAGAAGATTGCCGCCGAGACCCACGGCCTCTATTCCCGGGCGCGGATGGGGTTCCCGGAAAACGGCGCGCGGCTCAAAGACAACGCCGCGTTTGCCCAGGCAGTGCTCGCGTCCGTGAATTCCGGCGGCGAAATCGTGGTGCCGCTCGTCAGCCCCGATTCCGACGGCGACATCAGCTTTGAGGTGGTGACCAAAGGGGGCGAGAGCTTCCGCCACCTGCACAAGCGCACAGTTGCCCAACAGCCCACACCAGCCCCGACTCCCGCCCCCTCTGCAACCCCCGAGCCCCTGCCCGTCGTAGCCGTCGCGGCCGCGACTCCTTCGGCCACTCCCACCCCAACACCCGTTCCCACGGCCAGCCCGGCTCCGGCCAAAGCGGCGGCACCCGTCGCCAAACCGGCTGAGCCCCCCGGTTGGTTTCAAGAAAAGCTGACCTTCCCCAATTTCTTTAGCGCAGGGTCGCTCCTCGTCTTGGTTGCGGCGATTTTTGTCCTCAGAAACCGCAAAGCCAAAGCGGCTCCCGAACCCGTGGCTCCCATCGCCTTCCTGGAAATGCAGGACGCCGAATCCAAGCGCATCCCTCTCAAGAAGGATGCGAACCGCATTGGACGCCGCCCCGACAACGACATCGTTTTCACCAACACCAGCATCTCCGGCTACCACGCCGAGATCCATTCCCAGCGCGACGGCACTTTCTATATCACCGACCTGGGGTCCGGCAACGGCCTCAGCGTCAATGACCAGCGCGTCACACAAGCCAACCTGAAAGACGGCGACCTGATCGAACTGGGCGAAGTCCGGTTTCGCTTTTACCGCGGTTAAGTTTCACATCCAATACACAATGGAAGATCACGATAAAACACGCCTCATTCGGCGCTCGCTGGCCCAACCGCCACCCCCGCCCCCCTCGGCATCGGCGATGCAGGAGGACCCCGACAAAACACGCATCCTGTCGCGGCACGAACCGGAAATGTCCGAGGAAAGCCCGGTGGGACAAATCGATGACGACAAGACCGTCATCCTTCGTCCCTCCGCGCGGAGCCGCGAGGCCGGGGAGATGCCGCTCGACGACGCCATGAGCGATCCGCTCGTCGGCTGGCTGGTCGTGGTTTGCGGACCGGGCCAGGGAAACTGCGTCCGGCTCGGGCACGGGATGAACAGCATCGGTCGGGCCGAAGGCCAACGCTGCCGCCTCGACTATGGAGACACCGAAATCTCCCGCAAAGTGCATGCCACCGTCACCTACGATCCGCGCGGGCGGAAGTTTTACCTGATGCACGGCGGCGGCCAGAACCTGACCTACATCGGCGAAACCCCCGTGCTTCAGCCCGCCCTGCTCAACGGCGGCGAACTCATTTCCCTCGGGAAAACCACCCTGAAATTTATCCCGCTCTGCGGCCCTGATTTCGACTGGTCGCAACCGTCGGTATAGGAAAATGTTCGATCATCAGTCCCCTAATCTGATTCATCGCCGGTCATGAAAATCGGTCGCGATTTTGCAGGGAGACAACTCCTGGGCAGCAGGAAAACCCAGGAGGATTCCTATGCTTTTTCCATCATCGCCGACTCGGAGGGAGTGGTGGAGAAGCTGCTCGTGGTGATCGCCGACGGGATGGGAGGGCATTACGGCGGGCAAAAAGCCAGCCAGATCGCCGTGGAGGCCTTCATCGAAGAATTCTTTCAGCACCAACCGGCGCTCGGCTCCAACGACTCGTTTGCGCTGCACGAAAGCCTCATCTACGCCAACGAACTCATCTCCCAATCCATTGACGATTCCGGTGGCGAATTAAACGGCATGGGCACGACCCTCCTGGCAGCGACACTCTCCCGGACCCAGCTCCAGTGGATCAGCGTCGGGGATTCGCCCTTGTTCCTGTTCCGCGACAAAAAGCTGCAACGGCTCAACGCCGACCATTCCATGCGGCCCTACATCGCCAGCGAGATCGCCAAGGGCAAATTGCAAGCCGAAGCTCTGGCGGTGCATCCGCAGAGAAACGCCCTCCGGTCAGCCTTACTGGGAGAGGAAATCTCCCTTATCGACGCACCAAGCGCCCCCTTTGACCTGAACCCGCAGGACGTGCTGCTCTTTGCAAGCGACGGTTTGCAAGTCTTGGACGAGCCCACCCTCGCCGCTCATCTGGCCGAAAGCCACAGCATGACGGCTCCCCAGTTGATTCGCGGGATTTTCGCAGCCATCACGGCGCTGAACAACCCGAAGCAGGACAACGTGACCATCGCGGCGGTATTCGCCGGGTAGAGATGCCAGCCAGGGAAACGGAGGGCCGTTTTTCCCGTTTGAAAATCGCCGGGAAATGCGGTATGAAAGAGCCGATGAGCATCATGGTTGAAACGTTTCCGGCAGTCGCCATCGGAGGGCAATTCTGCAACGCGTTCATCGGGCGCGTCTCTGAACTCGACGTCACAACCCACCGCAAAGCCGCTTTGGCGAGCCTTGCCAAATACCACGAGCAAGCCCGCCACGATCTCGGCTTCGGCGACATGGCCTTCATCACCGCCGAACAAATCCACGGCAACGGCGTGGCCATTGTGGACGCGAACACACGCAGCCCGGTTGCCGGGGCGGACGCCCTCATCACCGACCGGCCCAACGTCTGCCTGGGCATCTACGTGGCCGACTGCTGCGCCGTTTACGCCATCGACACCCAGAACGGGTGCATCGGCCTCGCGCACTCTGGCAAAAAAGGCACCGAACAGGGGATCGTCCCCGCCATGCTCAAAAAAATGGAATGCGCCTACGGCACCGATCCCGCGCAGGTGATCGTCCAGTTAAGCCCGTGCATTCGCCCGCCGCTGTACGAAATCGATTTTGCCGCTGAAATCGTGCGGCAATGCCAGGCGCTGGAAGTCGGCGAAATCGTCGATTGCGGCTCCTGCACCGGAGCGGAACTCGATCGCTACTACTCCTACCGCCTGGAAAAAGGCCACACAGGCCGCATGCTTGCGCTGCTGGCAATCAGCGGCCCGAGCGAAGATTAGGACCTTTATCCCCCTGAACACCGGGCTTTACCCCCGTGGCCGAGCAGCTTATGCTGTATCCCAATGTTGCGTTTTCAAACTCTTTGGGAAGGTCGCTGGATATTCGCGGTACTTCTGGTCTTGTCAGGTGCTCTTTGGACCGTGCGGTCGCGGATCACGGTCTGGCCGTGCCTGCTGGCGGCTGGTTTGATTCTCTTCACCATCTACTTTTTCCGCGATCCCGAGCGCGTCGCACCCGCCGATCCCCAGTTGGTCGTGGCTGCCGCTGACGGCGTGGTGGCCGACATCCGGGAATTCGACGAGCCGGATATCACCAAGACGAAAATGAAGCGCGTGGGGATTTTCCTCTCGGTGCTCAACGTCCACACCAACAAAGCCCCCATCGCCGGGAAGGTGATCTATTCCAAGGAATACGCCGGGGCCTATTTGGATGCGCGCGATCCCGACGCCAGCGGCAAAAACGCCTGCCGCACGTGGGGTTTTCAAAATGACCGCGCGACCGTGGTGGTGCGCCAGTTGACCGGCCTCATCGCGCGGCGCATCGTCGGCTGGTCCAACGTCGGCGACACGGTGCAGAAAGGGGAACGCTTTGGCATGATCCGGTTCGGCTCCCGCACCGAGATTTATGTCCCGTTGAACGCCGAGATCACCACCAAAGTCGGCGACCGCGTGGAAGGCGGCGTGACGGTGATCGCGCGGCTTCCGTAATCATCCCCCCCTTTTTTTCCCCATGAACGAGACCCAGAACGACTCGCCCAAAATCTACCTGCTGCCGAATCTCATGACGGCGGGCAATCTCTTTTGCGGCTTTGCGGCATCGCTGCAAATCCTCAAAGGGACGCTCGCGCTCGAGATGGGCAAAACGCAGATTTCGTATTTCAATCAAACCTACTTTCACTTGGCGATCTGGCTGATCCTGGCCGCGTGCATTTTTGATATGCTCGACGGACGGCTGGCGCGCTTGGGCGGACACGAGAGCGAGTTTGGGCGCGAGTTCGACTCGCTGGCGGACGTGATTTCCTTTGGCGTCGCTCCGGCGCTTCTGCTCTACAAGATCGTCCTTCAGGATTTCGAGCAAGGCTGGGTGGTCGCCTTTCTCTACCTGCTTTGCGGGGCGTTGCGCCTGGCCCGGTTCAACTGCATGGCAGCCAAGGGAGGCGGCGCTGACAAGGATTTTCGCGGGTTCCCGATCCCCGCCGCCGCCGGGGTGATCGCCTCGGTGACGCTGTTTGTGCTCTGGTATGAGCAACCCGATCGGGAGCTGGGCCATTGGAAATATCTGCTGCCCTCGGTCATGAAATACGGCCTGCTGGCGCTCATGATCTTCCTTTCCTTCATGATGTTCTCGAAGTTCAAATACCCGAGCTTCAAGGCCTTGAACTGGCGCACCAAGGGGTCCATCCCGCGTTTCATCTTCATCTTCCTGCTCCTGATCTTCACCGCGCTTGAATACACATGGATGCCCGCGGTGATTTTCATCTGTTATTTGCTCTACGGTTTCCTGCGCCCGTTCCTGTCGTTGCGGATGCGGCACGAGATCGAAGATCCCGAGGAAGACGAAGACGCATCCCCGGGAGAGTAGTTGAGGGCCACCCCTACCTTTTGGCCGTGTAGAGCGAGACAATCCCGCCGCTCAGACGGCGGGCGCTCGGTTCGGAAAAACTGGCGCTTTCGAGCAACGCGCACATCGCTTTCCCGGCAGGGAATCGCTCGATGGAATCGCCAAGATATTCGTAGGCCCCGCGCTCGCCCGTCAGCCATCCGGCGACTTTGGGAAGGATGCGGTGCAGGTAGACGCGGTAAATCCCTCGAAAGGGTGGCGGCGGCACTGAAAAATCGAGGATGAGAACATGCCCGCCGGGCCGTAAAACCCGGTGCATTTCCCCCAGCGCGCCCGGCCACGAAGCCATGTTGCGCAACCCAAAGGCGACTGTTACCACGTCGAATGCCCCGACTGCGAACGGCAACGCCAAACCGTCGGCAGCCACCACCGGGCCGGACCCTTTTTTTACGGCTTCGCGCAACATCGGGACGCAGAAATCCGCCCCCACGATTTGCGCATCGGGGCAATGCCGCCGAAGGGTCAATGCCACATCGCCGCTGCCGGTCGCCAAGTCGAGAATGCGTCCCGGGTTCCAGCCCCGAACCAGCCGCGCCGCCCGTCGCCGCCAGAAGAAATCCAAGCCTCCGCTCAGGAGGTGATTGGCCAGGTCATAACGGCGCGCAATCGCCCCAAAGAGGCTTTGGACGAATCGGGGTTCTTGCAAGGGCTAGTTCTCCGCAGCGCCCTGTTGGGGCCCTTGGATGTTGGCAAATTTCCCCCGCGTTTGCAGCCAGGCGATGAACGTGACGAAACTCTTGCGTTCGCGGATCGAGGCCATTTGCGTGGCCGCGTCCTTTTGATATTGGGCTTCGTCGATCGGGTCGCGTTTTTCGAGGAACACGAGCAAGCCGCCGTCGGCGACCGGGACGAGTTCGCTCAACTCTCCGTCACCCAGCACGATGGCTCTGGTGACGATTTCGCGCGCGTTGGGCTTGTCTTCGATCTGCTGCTGCTCGGCCAGCGAGAAGGCCGGGAAATCCTCGATTTTCTGACCGGCCTCCTTCGCGGCATCGGCGAATGGTTTTCCGGCCTTGAGATCGGCGGCGATCTTGGCCTGCACTTCCTGGGCCTTGGCAACCAGCGCCGTGTTGGCGCGCTCGGTCTTGATCTGCTCGATCACCTGCGGCCGCGCTTCTTCCGCGGTGAGCTGGCGGCTCGGCGTCACTTTCTCCAGGTGGAGAATGCAATAGCCGTTGCCCATGGCGAGCGCTTCGCTCGTCGGCTCTTTGTCAGTCAATTTGAACGCCACGGCGGCGGCCTGCGGAATCGTGGCCAGATCCTTCGGAGGCTCGGCTTCGCTGAATTCCGGGGCGGTTTTCACCTCAACGCCGTATTTCCTGGCGACTTCGGCGAACACGGCATTTTCCTTGGAGAGGTCCTGGCCGAGATCGTTCGCGCGATTGGCGAGGTTCTGGCGGGCATCCATCAGTTCTTTGCCCTTGAGAGCCTTTTGGGCTTCGCTCAGGTCGAGCGTCACATAGCTCACGGCACGTTTTTCCGCCGAGGCATAGGTTTTCTCGCGGTCCTTGAAGACCTTGCTGATTTCCTCGTCCGTGGGCTGGATCGCCGCCTTGAAGGCCGCCGAGTCAAAGCGCAACAGCGAGGCGTGCAATTTCTGGTGCGACTGGACATACTCGGTGCGGAACTCATCGGGGGTCACCGCCACTGTGCTCCCCAGCAAAGTGACGAGCTTTTGGAGGCGGATTTGATCGCGCACGAGTTCCTCAAGCCGAGCCACGGTAAAGCCGCTCGGCTTCAGCACGGTTTCCTCAAAGGCGCTGTATTTCGCCGGGTCATACGCGCCGTTGGTCTGGAAGCGCGGCAGTTTTTCGATCAACCCCGCGACTTCGCTGTCGTCCGCGGTGATGCCGAGCCGTTTGGCTTCGTGGTCGAGCACATAGCTGTTCAACACAAAATCCGACCCGGCTTGTTCTCCACTGGGGTTGCCCAGCGTGAGGCCGACGATCAGTTCCCGCAGCCCGGCGTACATTGCCACGCTGAAGCTGCGTCCCCGCCGTTCGAGTTCCGCCTGGCTGTAAGCGCGATTGTAAATCCGGATTTTACGGTCGGGGGCGTTTTTGGAACGATTACCCGGGGTAAAGAACCAACCGAAGGCGATGATGATCACGACGGTAATACCAATCATCAAAGGCTGCTGGTGTTTTCGAAGCAGGTGTATCATGAGAAACGAGAAATTGTTGTCGGGTTGCGGTTGATTTCGGGGAAGAGATTACATAACATCACTTTTGCAAAAATGAAGCTAAGATGCTGCTTTTCCTCCCGGCAATCACATTTTGTGGTCGGTTGCGCCGTTTTTTGGCTCTTTAGTCTCAATTCCGCCTCGCTCGCACAAGATCAACTGAGCACTAAAGACGGCAAAACGCAGGATGTCAAAATCCTGGGCGTTGCCAGTTCCACCGTGCAAATCAAGGTCGGCACGGGCAGCATTGGCATCCCTCTCAGCTCGATTACCTCGGTGGTGATGGCCGTTCCGTCGGAACTCATCGCGGCAAACGCGGCATCCCAGGCGGGCGATTACGCGAAGGCATTCCCCCTCGCGAAGGCCGTGGCCGAGAAATACAAAGGGCTCCCGACCGACTGGGCGCGCCAGGCCACCAGCTTGGTGGGCGACATCCAAGTGGCGCAGGGCCATTTCAAGGAAGCGGAAGCGGCTTACAAAGAATACCAGCGGATTTACCCCGGAGCGGGAACCATCCAGACCGACGTCGGCATGGCGCGCATCGCCGTGGCGCTCAAAAATTACGACGAAGCCAAAAACAAGCTCCAGCCGATTGCGGCAGCGGCGTTAAAGAAAAAAACGTCCACCCCGGCGTGCGCCCCCGCCTACAGCCAGGCCTTTTTCCTGCTCGGCCAGATCGCCGAAGCCCAAGCGCAACCAGAAGTTGCGTTAGAAAATTATTTGCTAACTGTGACGCTCTTTCACGAAGACCATGGTGCGGTGAAGGCCGCCCAGGAGAAAGCGAACGCGCTTCGTAAAAAAGACCCGACTCTTACCGTCCCCTAACATCCCGAAACCATCTCCTTCCTCCAGGTCCATGAAAACACGCAAACTCCTCCCTTTTGCCCTCGGTCTGAGCCTTCTGCTTCTTGCCGCCTCCTCCGGTTTTGCCCAGGAAACGGAGGCGGCGAAACAAGAAACCCTTTTCGACACGATCCGCAACGGCGGCCCGATGATTATAACCATCTGGCTGGTCATCCTGGGCACCTCCGCCACAATGGTGACGTTTGTCGTCCAGAATTTCTTCACGTTGCGCAAGGCGAAGCTCGCGCCGCCCACGCTGGTCGAATCCCTCGGGTCGCTCATCGCAGCAGGCAACTACCAGGAAGCCTGGGAAACCTGTAACGCCAACCAGAACTACATCGCCAACGTCCTCAAGGCCGGGCTGAGCCGCCTCGGTCGTGGCAAAGAGGCTGTCGAAGACGCCCTTTCCGAACACGGTCTGCGCGAAGCCACCATCATCCGCACCCGCAACAGCTACCTCTCCGTCATCGGGGTCGTTTCGCCCATGATCGGTCTGCTCGGAACCGTTATCGGGATGATCGGGGCCTTCTCCGTTCTCGCCGGATCGGGCATTTCCGACCCGCGCGCGCTCTCCGGGAAAATCGGTGAAGTTTTGATCGCCACCGCAAGCGGTCTGTTCATCGCCATCCCCGCTTTCGTTTTCTACTACATCTTCCGCAACGTCGCCCAGATGGCCATCGTCCATGCGGACGACGTGGTCAACACCCTGGTGCGCGACCTTCCGTTCGACGAACTCGTCGGCATCAAGATCGGCGAGGCATTCAGTTCCGGCACCGCGGGTTCCTTGGCCGAAGCCAGCCAGTCCCGCAAGGTCTCGGTGGCTCTCTCCACCAATTGCCCGATCTGCAATGGCGCGATCAACGCCGGGCAGAATCCATGCCCGCACTGCGGAGCAACCTTGCAGTGGCAGCAATAGAGCGGCGATCGACCCCCCCCATCATCCCCGTCATGCACCACAAGAGCAAAGGCAAGGCCGCACGGGCCGCGACGCGAAATCCCCCGGAGGAAGACCCGGAATTTCAGATCGCGCCGATGATTGATATTCTTCTGGTATTGCTGGTTTTCTTCATGTCGATCAGCTCGACGGAAGTTTTGCAGAGCAACAAAGAGATCTCCCTTGCCGTTGCCAAGGAAGCCAAGCAGCCGAAGAAAAATCCGGGCCAGGTGATCGTGAACGTGAGCTGGATGGCCATCAGCAATCTCGGCTCCATCGAGGTCGATAGCAAAAAATATCCCTCCGCGGGCGATTTGATCCCGAAACTCCAGGACGAACTGCTCAAAAACCCGATGACCCGCGTGCTCGTGCGTGTGGACCGCGCCACGCGCTGGAGCTTTGAGCGCGAGGTTCTCAAAGCGGTGGGCGACGCCGGGATCACCAACGTCACCTTCTCTGTGGTCGACAAAGCCGGAAACCAAGCCCCTTAGCATGTTCGCTCCAACCCCCAGCTCTTTTATTTTATGGCATCCGTAGGCAGTGAAGATGGTGACGTAGGATTTCAGATCGCGCCGATGGTGGACGTGGTTTTCGTGCTCATGCTCTTTTTCATGGCGAGCGCCGGGTCACAGCAGGCCGAGCGGGAATTGAATATCAACCTCCCCGGCAGCAAGACCCAGAGCGGCTCCCAGACGGTTGTCCCCCCGACGCCGATCATGGTGGACATCGCCGCCGACGGCAAAGTCAGCATGAACGGAAAGACTTACGGAAATTCGAGCGACAAAGAAATCGCCGGTCTGCGGGAGTTCTTTACCACGGCCATTGTGTCCGGCAACAGCGACCCGGACAAGCAAGACCCGGTGATCATCCATCCCGATGCCGATGCCCGCCACGAGCGGATCATGGACGTGCTCAACGCCGCCGGAGCCTCGGGCGTCAAAAATCTCACGTTCAACTAGACCGCCACGGGATGGCCGAAATCCGGCAACCCCTCGGCCGTCCAACTGAACGGCTGCACGCGCACATTGCGGTCGTTCCAGCCGTGGGCGTGGTCGGTCTTGGCGTGGTAAAAAATCAGGTCGCCCGCGTGCGGATGCTCCACAAAACAGCAGTGGCCCACCCCCCAGACGTGCTCGGTTCGCTTGAATACCGGACCGCGTTTGGTCCACGAAGCCGGGTTGAGATAATCGCCGTCCTCGTTCATCAACATGCCCAGGCAATAGTCCGGCGTCCAGGAACCGCTGGCGGAATACACCACAAACGTGCGGCCTCCACGCCGGAGGATTTGCGGGCCTTCGCAAAGCGGCAGCGCCACGCGTTCCCACGGCTCGGTCGGCTCGGCAAGCGCCACGCGCGTCCCGGTGAGCTTCCACGGATTTCGCATTTCTGAAATATAAAGATTCTGCTGCTCGTTTTTGACTCCCGGCCAGCCGCTCCAGAGAAAATAGCGTTTCCCGTTCTCCTCCAACACCGTGCCGTCAATGGCCCAGCCGTTGGTGTCCAGCATCCCGCGGCTGCGCCAGTTGCCGAATGGGTTTGCCGTTTCCGCCTCCAAGACCCACATCCGGTGGTTCTTGTTTTTGCCATCGTCGGCGGCCAGGTAGATATACCAATGGCCGTCGAGGCGGTGCATCTCGGGCGCCCAGATGTTGCGCGAATACGGCCCCGTGCGAGGCGCGCGCCAGATCGTCACCGGTTTTGCATAGCTCAGTTCGCTCAGGTTCGCGGCGGCGCGAAGCTGGAGGGTGCGTTCCACCGCCAAAAGAGCAAACCAAACGCCGCCGTGTTGGATGACCCACGGATCGGCGGCAGGCGCGGGCAGGATCGGGTTAACGACGTCGTAAAAATCGTGAGAAAGCATGGAGCTGCCAAGAGCAATAGCAGCCCGCGTGCCTCGGGGAATGCCCGAGGGAAAAAATGCTGTCGAATATTTAAATGCCCGTGAGCGACGGTGGCTACGGGATCATCAAGACCATGCCCGGCTTGATCTTTGCCGTGCCTTCCACCGTGCCGAAGTTCGTGTCCTGGATGTCTTTCCAGCGCGCCGAGTTGTTTTTGTAAAACTTGCGCGAGATGGAGGCGAAAGTATCGCCCGGTTGCACCGTGTAGGTGCGCACGCCGGGCAGGAGCGGTTTTTGGGGCTGCTCGGGTTTCACGCCCGCAGCGCCTTTGGCGCCCATCGCCTTGTAAGCCGCCACTTTGGCTTTATTGGCGGCCTCCAGTTCGTCCTTTAGCTGGATGATCTTTTTCTGAAGCTCAAGATTGCCGTTTTTCATCCGCCGGGCTTCCTCCTGCGAGACGGTCGCGCCGTTGCCCAACGTGGCCGAGAGCTTGAGCTGATCTTCTTTGAGAAACTTCTGCGCGTCCCTGGCGTGCGCACCCTTCGGGGCGAGTTCAAGGTAGCGCTGGAAATGGTGGATGGCGCTCACGGGCGCTTTGATGCGGTCCTCGTACATCAGCCCCAGCTTGTAATGGATATCGGCGGTCTTGGGGGTTCCATCCAACGCAGCCTCGTAGAGCAGCACGGCTTCGGGGTATTCTTGGGCGGCTTGCTTCTTTTCCGCCTGGGCGAAGTTGTGCTCGCGCTTGTCTTGGAGCATCTGGTCGCAGCCCGAGAGGAGCAGGGCCGCAGCGCAAACCGCCAGGGTGAGCCGGATCAGGTGCATTTTGCGAGGGCTTTTTCCACGCGCTCGGCGACGGTTTTTACGACCTTGAGCCGGGCGTGCCATTTGTAATTGGCGGGGATCACATACCACGGGGCGTATTCCGTGGAAGTGCGCTCAAACATCTCTTCCGCCGCTTGGCAATGCTGCTCCCAGTTGCGCCGGTTGCGCCAGTCCTCATCGGTGATCTTCCAGTGTTTGTAGGGATCGGCCTGGCGGCGGTTGAACCGGACCAACTGCTCTTCCTTGTCGATGTGGAGATAAAATTTCAGGATGACAAAGCGGTCATCGGCGAGCGTCCGCTCAAACTCATTGATTTCGCGGTAGGCGCGTTTCCATTCCACCTCGGAGGCGAATCCCTCCACGCGCTCCACCAGCACGCGGCCATACCAGGAGCGGTCGAACACGGCGAGTTGCCCGTAGGAAGGGAGCTTGTTCCAGAACCGCCACATGTAGTGGTGCTGGTATTCTTCCGCCGTCGGCTTGACGACCGAGTAGACGCGCACCAAACGCGGGTCGAGCCGTTCCACGAGCCGCTTGATTGCGCCGCCTTTGCCTGCGGCATCGGGCCCCTCAAAGACGACCATCACGTTGAGCTTGGATTCCGCCAGCCGGCGTTGCAGCCCGAGGAGCTTCAACTCCTGCTCTTTGAGCTTCTGGCGGTAATCTTCTTCGGAGATCGGCTTGTGCTCCAGTTCCTCAAGGCGGAGGCGGATTTTTTTGTCTAACGGAGGCATGTCGAATCCGGTTATAGCGCGCCCGCGCCAATCCGCAAAGGGAAAGACAAAGAACGATTCTCGGGGCGGCTGCGAAAAAAATTCCTCCCTCCCGGCAATCTGCGTTAATCTGCGCGATCTGCGGATAACCTCATGCAAATTTCTTTCTCCAAAGACCTCCGTTATCGCTTGGAATGGTTCCTGTGCGCGAGCCTGGCCTGGGCCATTCCCCGGATGCCCCGCCGATGGTGCGTGGCCGTTGCGAACGCTCTCGGGGCCGTTGCTTACCGCGTGGACGGACGCGGGCGGCGGGTCGCCCTCGCAAATCTCGCCTGCGTCTTCCCCGAACGCCCCGAGCCGGAACGCGAAAAAATAGCGCGCCTCTCCTACCAAAATTTCGCCCGCACCATGCTGGACCTTTTTTGGGGACGGCGGCTCACGGAATCGAACTGGCGGCAATACCTCGAGGTCGCAGGAGACACGGAGACCTTCCAGCGCGAAGCGCATGAACACGGGGCCGTGTCGATGTGCATCCATTGGGGGAACTTCGAGTGGGCAAGCCACGCGGTCGGCTTTCTCGGCGTCCCCACGCTCATCGTGGCGGAGACGTTCAAAAATCCACGTTTGAGCGCGGTCTTCAACGGTTCCCGCGAAATCTCCGGCCACACGATCATCCCCCAGGAAAACTCGATGATCCGGCTGCTCAAAGTCATCAAACGCAAGGGCGCGGCAGGGATGCTCGTGGACCTGACGCTGCGGCCCGAGCAAGCCGCCGTGCCGATCGAAGCGTTCGGGCGCAAAATGTGCGTCACCTTCATGCACGCGGTGCTCGCCCAGCGCGGCGGCGCGAGCATGGTGCCCGTGGATGGCATCCCGCTTCCCGACGGACGCTGCCGCATCGTGATCAACCCCGCACTGACGCTCCCACCGGACGCCAACCCCCGGGAGATCGCCCAGGCGTGCTGGGATTTCTACGAATCGCGCATCCGCGAGCGGCCCGAGCTTTACATGTGGGCCTACAAACATTGGCGCTACCGCCCTCGCGAGGCTGCGCCAGAGGATTACCCGTTCTACGCCAACGTCTCCTCCAAATTTGAGAAATTGCTGGCCGCCAATCCAGCCGCTAAAGAATCCAGCGCCGATTGACAAATGATAATAATTGGTCTCCACTAGAAACAAATGAACATCTCCCGGTTTGTATCCATTAGTGCCAGTGCAATCCTGTTGACCCTCCTTGGGGGGTGCGAAACCATGCAACCGGGCAATCCGAATCCGCCCGCCTACAAGCCGCACAACCCGGCCAATGTCCGCGTCAAAGTTTCCCTTTCCAAACAGCAAGTCTACGTGCTCGAAGGCGACCGCCCGCTGCTGGTTGCCGCCACCTGCGTGGGCAAAGCGGGAGAAATGAGCACCCCACGCGGGGACTTTACGGTGTTCAGCAAGAACGCCCACAAACGCTCCGGCTCGTACGGCTTTTATACCCACGACGGGATAACCCGCGAAGCCAAGGCGGGCGAAGGCTCTGGGACTTACACCGGCTACCCGATGGCGTATTGGGTGGAATTCAAGACCGGCTACGGCTTCCATGAAGGCTTCGTCTGGCCCATGCCTCGCACGCACGGTTGCCTGCGGCTGCACAAGAATGTAGCGGCGAAATTCTTTGCGCTCGTGCACGAAGGCACGCCGGTCAATATCGCGCAATCCCAGCCCGAGGATTTCACGATCGGCCTCCACGTCCCTCGCCCTGTGGACTTCCATGATCCGGACCGTCCCGCTTACGTTCTTTGCTCGGATGCAGCCTTCACCGCTCCCGCCGGCCCGCTCTTGATCGAGCAATAGAGGCTTACAACGGCCGTTCACTGGCAACGCGTTGACGCGTAATGACGGTAGGGCGGCACTTGTACT
>JBAXCI010000021.1:0-17396 GCA_037141555.1 Verrucomicrobiota bacterium
CGCCGCCGAACACTGGGTCTACGTCCTGAGCGCCTTCCTCCTGCTGGCGGCTGCGGCTACGCTGGACCGGCATCGCCGCCCCGGGATTTTCGTGATGACCGCGCTGGCGATCTGGTTCGCGGCGTTGGGCTGCCGGACGGCGTGGCGCTGCACCGATTGGCGCGACCAGGCGACGTTCCTTCAAACCACCATCCGCGACGGAGGAAACAGCAGCCGGATGGTCGGCAATCTCGCCTTGGAGCAGCTTCGGCAAGGCGAGGTCGGCAAGGCTGTTGAAGGGTTCCGCGCGGCGCTGGTTCTCAAGCCGGATCAACCGTTCGCAACGCTCGGCCTTGCCACCGCGCTTATCCGGCAGCGCGAGTTCGCCCAGGCCCGCCCGTTGCTGGAGCGGTGCGAGAAAAATCCGCTTGTGCGGGCCTCGGTGCTGATTCAGAGAGCCGAGCTGGAGTTCCAGGAATCGGGCCGCGCAAAAACCGGACTTCTTCGCGAAGCGGCCGCTATAAACCCGCGCTTCTGGCCGGTGCGCAAACGCTACATCGCGGATTTGGTTGATCGCGGCGAAATCAAAACCGCGCTTGGGGAGCTGCACGCCGTTCTGGAGGATCAACCATTCCGCGCCGAGACCTGGGAAATGCTCGGGCGCGTTGCCGGGAAAATAGGTCAACCGGCGCTGGCGAAAACGGCCTTCGCCGAAGCCGACCAGCGGGATGTCTGGCGAGAGAAGGCGAAAAGTTTCTAAAAAAGGGCGAGCATCTTGCCGCGTTGTTCGCCAAGTTAGGGGCCATGCTTCTTCGCGCCAAAACCGTAGTCACCATGAGCGGGCCTCCCCTGGAGGACGGCGCGGTGGTCGTCAACGGCGACGGGCGGATCGCGGCGGTGGGGGCTTTTGCAGAGCTTCGCCGGGATTGGCCGGACGAGGCGGTGCACGATCTGGGCGAACGCGTGCTCCTGCCGGGGCTCATCAACGCCCACTGCCACCTCGACTACACGAGCCTGCGCAACGCCATCAACCCCCAACGCTCGTTCACCGCCTGGATCAGCCGCATCAACGCCCTCAAGCGCCAGATGACCGACGACGATTACCTCGCGGCGATTGCCGAGGGGTTCGACGAATTGCGCGCGTGGGGCACCACCACGGTTTGCAACCTCGAAGCCTTCCCCGAACTGCTCCCAAAGCTCCCGCCGCCCCCCATCCGCACGTGGTGGTTTCTGGAGCTCATCGACATCCGCAACCGCGTGCCCACCGAAGCGTTGCTGCAAGGCGCACTCTCGTTTTTTGAGCGCCACGACGGGTGGCTGGGCGGGTTTGGTTTAAACCCGCACGCCCCCTACACCGCTTCGCCCGAGCTTTTCCGCCTCTGCTGCGAGTGCGGCGACCGGTTCGGGATGCCGCTTACGACCCACATCGCCGAGTCCGCCGAGGAAGAAGCGATGTTCCGGCGCGGCGAAGGCGAAATGTTCACCTTCCTGCAACAGCTCGGGCGGCGGATGGACGATTGCGGGACACGTTCCTCGTTTTCCCATGCGGTCGCCAACGGGCTCATCGGCCCCGGCTGGCTGCTCGCCCACGCCAACGAACTCGAAGAAGACGATCTCGCGCTCATCGCCGCCACACCCGGCGATTGGCACGTGGTCCACTGCCCCCGCAGCCACGCGTTTTTCAAACACCGCCCCTTCCCGTGGCAGCGGTTGGAGGCGGCGGGCGTCACCATCAGCCTCGGAACCGACAGCCTCGCCAGCAACGACTCGCTGAGCCTGTTTGCCGAGTTGCAAGCGGCTCAAAAAGCCATGCCGGGGCTGACTTCCGAAACCTTGTTAAGAACCGTAACGACCCACCCCGCGCGGGCCTTGCGAAAAACCGGCGAACTCGGGGCGCTCCTCCCCGGAGCCCACGCCGACATGATCGCACTGCCGTTCGCCGGGACGCCTCCCGAAGTTTACGACGCTATCATAGCCAACCGGAGCCCGATCGAATGGATGATGTTGGACGGAAAAACAATCTAGCCCCCACCGCACTCCTCCTCGCGGTCACGCTCCTTGCCGGCGCGCCGCACCTCGAAGCGAAACGCGCCCCGAGCGCGAAAAAGCCCAAGCCGCACGCGACCCAACAGCCCGCCGCGCAAGAAGACGCCCCGCCCATTTCCCAAGCCAACGGCCCTCTCGCGCTGGTCTCGCAAGGCGCAATCGTGATCGATGCTCTGACCGGCGAATCGCTCTACGAAAAGAACGCCTACCAACAGCTCTACCCCGCAAGCACGACGAAAATCCTGACCGCCCTGTTGGTGATCGAAGCGGGCGACCTCGACCACGTGGTGGTCGTCCAACCCGAAGACACGCACGTGGAACCGAGCGCCATCGGGTTCAAGCCGGGCGACCGGTTCACCCGGCGCGAATTGCTGTACGCCATGATGCTCAAGAGCGCCAACGACGTGGCGCAGGCGCTCGCCCGCGACAACGCCGGGAGCATCGAGGCGTTCGCCGAAAAAATGACCCAACGCGCCGCCAGCCTCGGCGCGCTCCAAAGCCATTTTGCCAATCCGCACGGATTACCCAACCCGAACCACTACACCACCCCCTACGACTTGGCCGTGATCGCGCGCGCCGCCATGCAACAGCCGATGTTCCGGCAGATCGTCGGCACCGTCTCCTACCCGTGGACCACCCCGCAAGGGGCCGTCGTGCAGCTTCAAAACCACAACAAACTCTTGTGGTGCCCGCCGTGGAAATTCGAGGGCTGCACGGGGCTCAAGACCGGGTACACCGCCAAAGCCCAAGGGGTGCTCGTCTCCTCCGCGCTGCGCAATCACCGCGAGGTCATCTCGGTGGTCATGCACGCCGACAAAGAAGGCAAGTGGGTCGACAGCAAAGCGCTGCTCACCTACGGCCTCTCGCACCTGCCTGAAAGCCGGCGCATCGATTCATCGTTATAGCACGAGAGCGGAGCGCGCCAAAAAGCGGCGTCATCCCGAGCGCAGCGAGGGACCCCTCAAGCTACTCCAAGCTCGGCATTACAGAGCAAGCAACGCACTGGGATTGCTTGGGAGGTCCCTCGCCGTGCTCGGGATGACAAGCATGAGACCGGACGTGTTTTGGAAAACGAGAATCGGAACAAAATCTGCGGCAATCTGCGAAATCTGCGGACAAAACACCCCTCCTCCTGCCTGAATCGTGCTTTTTCCTGCTGCGAGCAGTTGACGAAAACGAGAATGTCGCGATGATTGTCTCAACTCCGGGAAAACCGGAACGCAAATTGAGCATTTTTGAGACAAACCTCTTTCCTTGTTGCGCATTTATACGTAAACTCCCCTTCACTTTAAGCCCATGGCGCGTATTTTAGTCATCGACGATGAACCGGCAATGGTGGAAGTCATCTCCACTCTTTGCCGCGATCTTGGTCACCAAGTCTTCCCTTTCAATTCCGCTGCGCGTGCCATCGACTCTTTGAGCGGCTGCATGCCGCAGGCGGTTATCGCCGACATCAAAATGGAGAGCGTGAGCGGCTTCGATGTCCTTAAAGCCTGCCACGAGCTGAGCCCGATGCCCGCCGTCATCATGGTTACTGGCTATGCTTCGGTGGAAACCGCCGTGGAAGCCATGAAGCTCGGCGCGTATGATTACGTAACAAAGCCGTTCAAGGTGGACGAGCTTCAGCTGACCATCCAGCGGGCGCTCGATTTCCAGTGCGCCGTACGGGAGAACGTCTATCTCAAGCAGGAACTCAAGGAGCGTTACAAATTTGAGAATATCATCGGCTCCAGCCCGAAAATGCAGCAGGTTTACAACCTGATCGCCAAGGTGGCCGATACCGACAGCACCATCCTCATCCAGGGAGAGAGCGGCACGGGCAAGGAACTGGTCGCCCGCGCGCTCCATTTCAACAGCCGTCGCCAACACCACCCGTTCGTCGCCATCAACTGCTCGGCCCTGCCGGAAAACCTGCTCGAAAGCGAACTCTTCGGCCACAAGAAAGGGGCGTTTACGGGAGCCGTCCAGGACAAGATAGGTCTCTTCGAGGAAGCACAAAACGGCACCATTTTTTTGGACGAAATCAACTCAATGGCACAAACGCTCCAGACCAAGCTCCTGCGCGTTTTGCAGGAACGGGTGATCCGGCGCGTAGGCGACACCAAGACGATCCCCATCAGCGTGCGCGTGCTGGCCGCCACCAACGAATCGCTGCACGAGAAAATCCTCACCGGCGGATTCCGGGAAGACCTTTACTACCGGCTGGCGGTGATCCCCATCGAAATGCCGCCCCTGCGCGAGCGGCTGGAAGACATCCCTCTGCTGGCGCAACATTTCATCCAGAAAATCGCCATCCAGAACCAGACTGCGCCGGCCAAAATCCAGCCCGAGGCGCTCAAAACCCTTGCGGGTTACCCCTGGCCGGGGAACGTGCGCGAGTTGGAGAACGCCATCGAACGGGCCTGCGCGCTTTGCGACGACTCCCTCATTGGCATCAACGATTTGCCTGCCCAGGTGGTCCGCCGAATCCAACCGCCCGCGGGAGAAACGTCCGCCAAATTGCCGGTCGGCCAATCGCTGGACTCGTTCATCAAAGATTTGGAGCGGCGGTTTATCGAAGAGACGATCCGATTGAACGACGGTTCCCGGGACCGTGCAGCAAAGATGCTGGAGATCAGCATGGCCACGCTCTACCGCAAGCTGGCGTAAGGTAGGGACGGCCTCTATTCGACGATCGTTTTGCCTGCGTCGATCCGGCGTTTGTAAGCGCCCTCTTTGCGATTCAAAGTCTCCTCGTAAGAAGCGTCCAACTTGCGCATCTTGGCAAAGAGCGCCGTGAGGTACTCCTGCGCTGCGGTTTTGTAACCTTCCGCGCCTTCGGGTTGTGCGTTCATTTTTTGGAGCAGCGCGGACACGTGGGCGTCTTGCAAAGCCTGCTCCTTGAGTTTGAGATACCGGGCGTCACCACTGGTCGATGCGCTTGCACGAGGGATTGCCGGTTCGGGCGTTGGGGCGGGAACTCGGGGCGTCGCCTTTGGCGTGGCCGTGGGCTTCGGAGTTGGCGTGGCCGTGGGCTTCGGAGTTGGCGTGGCCGTGGGCTTCGGAGTTGCCTTGGGTTTCGGGGTCGGGGCGGGCTTGAGAACGCCTGCTGGGGTTGGCGTGGGGGTAGGTTTTCGGGCAACGTGGGTTCTAGCAGAAGTACCGACCCCAAACAGATACCGGAGAAATCCGATGAAACCACCCGACTTCTTTTTTGGGGCAGGCGTAGGCTTTGGGGGCGGCGTGACCGCGCGCACGGGTTCTGCCCGGCGAATGACCACCCCGGCGGTTTTGGATGCCTTCGGGGTCGTCAACTGCACCTGCTCAGGCTTGGAGGAGGTGACGGGATCGCCGGGAGTCACCGTAATCTGAGCCAAAGCGGGCACGGTGCAAAATACCAAAACGAGGGGAAATCTTTTCATGGCCAGTGGCAAGAACTGACCCATAGCAGAGCTTCGGCCACGGAGCAAGCGGGGCGATCACCTTTTGCCTTGCGTGCCGCGAAAGATACCCAATATTTATTTTCGATGTCTGCAATTCTCTCGGAGCCGTTTCGCCGTTGTTGGGCGGAAATTGATTTTAACGCCCTGCGCCAAAACGTGGCGGCGATCCGTGAGCACGTCGGCGCGGATGTTGGTATGATGGCGGTGGTGAAGGCGAACGCTTACGGCCACGGCGTGGTGGAACTGGCCCGCGAACTGCGCTACTTGGTCGAGATGTTTGGCGTGGCGAGCGTAGCCGAGGCGTTGCAACTGCGCCGGGTCGCTCCCGACACAGGCATTGTCGTCCTCGGCCCGGCACTGCCGGAAGAGCGCGAGGCGTTGGTGCGCAACGGCTTTATCCCGGTGGTTTCCTCGCTAAAGGAAGCGCAAGCCTATTCCAAACTGGCGGCGCGCCTCAAACGGGTCGACCCGTTTCCCATTCACCTGAAGGTGGACACAGGGATGGGGCGCATCGGCGTCTGGCACGAAGAAGCCCTGGAGGTGGCCCAAGCCATCGTCGCCCTGCCTGGCATCCAGCTCTCCGGCATCGCGACGCACCTTCCCTGCGCCGACGAAGACGCCGAGTGGACCCGCGCTCAGCTTGCCCGCTGGGAAACGCTGCAAACCGATCTGCGCCGAGCGGGGATCGCGATTCCCGTCGTGCATTCGCTCAACAGCGCAGGGACGATCCTGTTCCACGATCGCGCGCACGCGGCCTCCGGCGGCGACATCATCCGCCCCGGGCTGATTCTCTACGGGAGTTCGCCCGTGCCCGAATTCCAGGCGCGGCTGCGCCCCGTGCTGGCGTGGAAAACGCGCATCACGCTGCTGCGCGAGGTGCCCGCGGGCCGGACCGTGAGCTACGGCGGGACGTTTGTCACTCCGGCTCCGATGCGGATCGCCACGGTTTGCGCCGGTTACGCGGACGGCTATTCGCGGCACCTCTCCAATGTTGGCGCGGAAGTGCTCATCGGCGGTTGCCGCTGCCCCGTGCTCGGGCGGGTGACGATGGACCAGATCCTCGTGGACGCGAGCGGCGTGCCGGAAGCCGCCGTGGGCGGCGAAGTGGCGCTCATCGGCAGCCAGGGCAGCGAGGAGATTACCGCCGCCGAATTGGCGGAAAAATCCGGCACGATCCCGTGGGAAATTTTCACCAACATCAGCAGTCGGGTCGTTCGCTATTATATCTAATGTAGGTCGTTCCGCTCAAGAAGGCCGCGCCAAACTCAATAAGTTACAGAGCGTGTGACGACCTACAGTAGAGGAATTTTTGCTGGGTTTGCTGCGCATTCGCGCTTTTTTGCGGCTATTCCGTTCGCTTTTCTTTAGATTCTGCTCGTCATGTTGCCCGAAACTCCAACCATCCAAACCGAGGTGCAGGTGATGTTCTTCGACACGGACTGCGGCGGCGTGGTCCATAACCTGGCCTACCTGCGTTTTATCGAAATGGCGCGCACCTACCTGGCCGACCAGCTCGGCATGGGCTTCGTCGCCATGTCCCGCGACCAGCAATACCCGGTCGTTGTCCGCACCGAGATCGACTACAAACGCCCTGCCGTCCTGTGGGATAAGCTCGTCGTGCATGGGCGGCTGGAAAGCGTCGAGCGCAGCCGTTTCTGGTGCAGCTTCGAGATCATCCGCCCCTGCGACGGGATGTTGATGGTCACCTCGCGCCAGATGCTCGCGGTCGTGCAGATGCCCTCGGGCAAACCGCTGCGCCTGCCGATTGAATGGGCGACGCGTTTCGCGCATTTGAAGAAGGCGTAAAAAGTCTCACGCAAGGCCTCCCTGCGCTTGTGATGAGGCATCGGCGCTCTCTTGTGTGTTGTCGTACCAGTCCAGCCGTCGCGTGACGAACATTACGGAGGCGATCGCCACAAACAACATCGCAGTGCCGAAAATCATCGAGTAATCCTGCAATTGCGTCATGACGTAAAAGGACGCTTGGAGGATGGCAAGTATCGCCGAAATGATGAGCGTTTTCCGTCCGCTCTTGAGCACGGAGCGCGTGTAAAGCGATATCATTGCCCATGCCGCAAATGCCGATGCCGCATACGACCAACTGAAGGAGCAAAACTCCGATAGCGCAAGGATGCTGAGGTAAAAGATGCAAATCGCCGCGCCAACCAAGATATATTGGAAGGGATGGATTTTTAGTTTTGCCATCACTTCGAATAAAAAATACGCCGTGAACATCAAGAGAATCAAGAGAGTCGCGTATTTGACGGTGCGCTCGGTTTGGCGATAGTTGTCAACCGGTGCCATTAATTTGACGCCAAAGGTGCTGGATGAGAGGGATTCGATGGTTTGGTTTTGGGTCCATTGCTGCGGGTAGCTGCGGCCGTAGTAGGAAAGATTCCAGGACGCGGTAAACCCTTCTGGCCGCACATCGCGCGCGGAGGGCAGAAATTTGCCATAGAAGGAGGGGTCTGGCCACGGCGAGGAGAGCCGCACTTTGGTTTCCGTGCCGACGGGCGCGAATGCCAGCTTTTCACTGCCGTTAAGCGAGAGCGTAAAAGAAAACGAGTAAGGCGCTGACGGCTGGCTCACGGACTCCAATCCTTTCACTGGAGCGTGGATGCCGCTCGGATTTCCCGAGATGTCGCTACCCGGCAGGAATGTGGATGTCGCGCCGCCAAATTGCAGGGGAATTCTCTCGCAGGCGCCGCGTAAGTCACTAACCCTCATGCATAATTTCGCTTCTTCCCAGCGGACATCTTTCGGGTCGATCTTCAACTCCGCGAGTCCCGAAAAATCGAACGTGCCGGAGAATTCGCAGCGGGCCTGATAAACGATGGCTTCGTAGATGCCGCGGTGCAATTTTTGGGGTTCCACTTTTCCGAGAATTTCAAGATTGCGCGGCAGGAGAAACGCGTAATCAATGCACGTTTTTTCCACTTCCACCGTTTGCATTTTGCCGTCGATTTCTTTTTGCTGGGCGATTTTTGTCCGCAGCACGTACGGCAGCTTGAGGATGGGGCCGATGAGTTCCTGCGAAGCGCCCCAAGTGGCGTTGATTTCCTGAATCGCGTTGTTGCGGCGGCTCAACCGGTCTCTCAACTGGGACTCGACCATCGAGAGCGGAATGCACATCAGGAGCAACAAGAACCCGATGACAGCGAGCTTAAAGAGAATGGAAAAGCGGCTCAGAAAACGCTTCAAGGTGGGGAGGAAGGCAATATCCGACATGCTGCCATTTTCTCCGGAACCAAATACGAGTCAAGAAGGGGAATAGCAGGGGCCGGCTCCTGTCGGGTTGCAGAGGAGGCGGGGCGCAACCGCGATCCCCGGCCTATTCCGAGAGCGCCTCTTGGACGGCTTGCTCAAGCTGGGCAAGGTCGAAGGGCTTCGAGATCGAACCGCAGAAGCCGTATTCCTTGCACTGGGTCATGATCGGGTCCATGGCGTAGCCGCTGGATACAATGGCTTTTGCGCCGGGATCGAGCTTTTTGAGCTCTTGAACGGCCTCGCGTCCGCCCATCCCACCGGGGATGGTCAAATCCATGATGACGAGGTCGAACGGCGCGCCAGCTTTCATCGCGTCCTCATACATCTTGAGCGCGGCTTTGCCTTCGCGGCATTCGGCGACGGTATAGCCTTGGGAGGTGAGGGTGTAGGTGATCAGTTCGCAGATGACTTCCTCGTCGTCGAGCACCAGGACTTTGCCCTGGCGTTGGGTGCGAACGGCGGGGCGTTTGACCTCCGGTTCGGCCACGGCTTCCGACGCCGACGCGGGCAGGTAGACGGAGAAGATCGCTCCTTGCCCGGGCGGCGAGTCGACGCAGATGTAGCCGTCGTGATTTTTGACGATGGAGTAGGAGGTGGCCAACCCCAGGCCGTTTCCGGTGGGTTTGGTGGTGAAATACGGATCGAAAATCTTCTCCCGAATCTCCGCGGGAATGCCCGGCCCTTCGTCGCGGACGGTGATCCGGATGTAGCGGCCCGGTTCCAGCGTGGGCGGGGTGTCGTCGCCGTCGTCCAGGACGATGTTCTCGCCGCTGACGTGCAGGGTGCCGCCGCGATCCATGACTTGCGCGGCGTTGACGGCCAGGTTGCTGATGACCTGGCTGATCTGGCCCGCGTCGATGTCGCCCGGCCAGAGGTCGTCGGGAAGGTTGAAGGAGGAGCGGATGTTGGTGCCGCTGAGCGAAAAGCCGATGGTATCCAGGAGGATTTGGCGCAACGACGCGGTTCGCTTCACCGGCGCGCCTCCTTTTGCAAAGGTGAGCAGCTGGCGGGCGAGGTCCTGCGCGCGAAGGGCGGCGTTTTTGGACGCTTCGATCCGGTCGCGCATGTTCGACTCTCCCCCGATGAGCGAGAGAGAGAGGTTGCCGATGACGGCGGTGAGCAGGTTGTTGAAATCGTGCGCGATGCCGCCTGCCGCCACGCCGATCGATTCCAGTTTTTCGGCCTTGTGGCGTTCTTCTTCGAGGAATTGCTTCTCGGTGACGTCCCGCAGCATGAAGACGGTGCCGATTTTGAGATCTTTGCGCGCGCGGATGGGCGCGGTGCTCAGTTCCACCCGCCGCTGGGTTCCGTCGCGGGCTACGACCATCGATTGGGAATCGCCCCGGCGCACTTTGTCCGACAAACGCGAGATGTCCAGGGGCCGGTTCGCCCGAATGCTCGTGAGCCGGAGGATTTCGCTCAAGGGACGGTTGGTGGCTTCCTTCTGGGTCCAGCCGGTGAGATGTTCCGCGACGGGGTTGAGCGTGACGACCCGCTCGTCGTTGTCCGTGGTGATGCACCCCTCGCGGATGGAGCGCAGGGTGACGGAGAGGAGTTCCTGTTCGGCGGCGATCTCGTCCTCGTAGCGCACGCGGTCGCGCTCCGCGGTGTCGCGGATGGCGGTCATGTCTCCGGCGAGCCGGTTTTTCTCCGACGCCAATCCTTCGACTTCCTGTTTGCGCCCGATCTCGGCGGCGGCTCGGGCGGCGAAGATTTGCAAGGTTTGACGGGCGATCCCAACCTGGGTTGTCTCGGTGCAGTTGATCACGCCGATCAGCCCGACCGTCCGCTCCTGGTTGTCCACCAGCGGGGTGGCGATGAACGATTCCGCCTTGAGGGTCGCCAGCAGGCTGTCGCCCGGGTATTTCCCCCGGACTCCCTGCGTGATGGCGGTGAAGCCGTTTTGGAGCGCTTCGCCAAAGGCGGTGCCCGGCAGGCCGTAGTTGGTTTTGCTGCGCAGCCGGCCCTGTTCCGCCATCGTCAGGGAGCAGAACTCCGCCCCGGGTCGGCTGTCGATCTCCGCGATGAAAGCGAAGTCATTCTGGAGCGCCAACGAGAGTTGCTGGACGAGCGTGCGGACGTATTCCACGCCGGTGGAGGAGGAGACGCTCAGGGAAATGTGATGAACGGTCTCGTCGGAGTACCGCCGCTCGGAGGCGTCGTGGATCAGGACGATAAACCGCCGCCGCCCCTCGTATTCCGCTTCCGAAACGGCAATCTCCACCGGGAAGCGCACGGAGTTGCGCCGCTCGGCGTAGGCCATGAAGTTTTCCCGGCCCAGGGTGGCGACATCGAGCAGAAAATGGCGTTGCGGGATGAGTTTGGAAATCTTCTGCCCCTGCAATTGCACGCGGGTGTAGCCAAAGATCATCTCGGTGGCCAGGTTGCACGATTCGACGATTCCCTGCCCGTCCACGACCAGGATGGCGTCCGGGCATGCCTCGACAATGAAACGAGAGCGGTTTTCCGCTTGCTCCACTTTGCGGATGTGCTGCCGGTAAACGCGGATGGTGTACCAGGTGGAGAAGGCCAGGGCGGCGATGGCGACGGTGGCCGCAAGCAAATAGCCAACCAGCCCGAGGATTCCCCAGACGCCAGCGGTGCTGAGGTTGGTGTCGCGAAAGGCCGTGCGGAACGCCAGAAGAAGGAGCGCCGTGGCAAGAACGATCCCCGCCGCATTGCCTGAAAGGCCGCAGAGGAGCTTCGCGCGCAACCCTTTTTTCTCAAAGAGCCATGTATGGGCTCTCTCGTAAAAGGTGGGAGTGGATTCCGGGTCGGGCATTCCTTGGTTTCTAGTAGGGCGGTGAAATCAAAACTTCAAGAAAGAGCGCACGGGGAGGTGTGAAAGGGCTTTTCGCCCGGCGAGAAATTCGAGTTCAATGAGAAACTGCGCCTCCACCAGCACTCCGCCCATTTTGGCGATCAGGCAGGAAGCGGCGGCGGCGGTGCCGCCCGTTGCCAGCAGGTCGTCAATGAGCACGACCCTTTCTCCCGGCAAGATCGCGTCCACGTGCATCTCCACCACCGATTCCCCGTATTCCAGGGAGTAAGAGGCGGACTCGGTCTGAAACGGGAGTTTGCCTTTCTTGCGCACCGGGACGAAGCCGATGCCGAGTTGGTAGGCCGCCGCGGCTCCGAAGAGGAACCCGCGCGCATCGATCCCAACGACCTTGTCGGCATGCAGGTTGGCGTTGGCTTCCACGAAGCAGTCGACCGCCATCCGGAAAAGGCGCCCATCAGAGAGAATCGGCGTGATATCCTTGAAAAGAATCCCCGGCTTTGGGAAGTCGCGCACGTCGCGCACGGCGGCGGTCAGAACGGAGAGGGCCTCGGTCATAGAGGCGCACTATAGCGGTTCCTTTCCCGTCCGCCAGTCTGAAAAAAAGGGGCGGAACAAGAAAAAATCCCTCGGGAAAAGCTCTAAAGATAAAGAATCGTTTGCGAACTGATTAAACCTTGAGTATTAGGCCTTTTCCCGCTTCAATCATTCGACCCCAAATTTTATGCTTAATAGATCTCATGCTCTCGCTGCGCTGATCATCTGCACGTCGGTAGCCTTCGCCCAGGAAGCCGCGACGCCCCCGGTGGACACCACGGGACAGGCCGGCAACCGGAGTTCGGCCAGTTCTTCTTCGAGTTACTCCACGACCCCTCCGGAAGCGAGCGCAGCCGACCAAAGTGAAGGCTTTTCGCTGCCGGGCGGAATGGGTTACGCGCCGCTGGACTTCACTCCCGGCCAAGGGCGGTTTGACCGGAAACCGTTGTCGTTCGGCACGACCATTCAGCAGGGCTACGACGACAACGTCGAGGCGACTTCGGGCGATCCGCGCCAGGCGCCGGTGAAAGGGAGTTTGGTCACCGCCCTCTCGGAAGGGGTGGACCTTCTTTTGGCGCAATCCCGTTATGGGCTTTCTCTGGGCGCAAACGCCGGAGGCCAGTATTACTGGGACCGCGCTGGAGATCAACTCACGCCCAACGGGGGTTTGAACCTGATTTTTGGATACAAATTGACCCCCCGGGTCCAGTTCTCGGCGATCGTCAATGGCATCTACACAACACAGCCGACGCTCACGATGGTGAACGGTTTGGCGCAGTCCAACGGAAAGGGATACCTGACTGCAAACAGCAAATTCGATCTCCTTTATCGGTGGACGCCTCGGTTTTCCACGGACACCGCCTACTCCATCAACGGGATTTACCAATCCTCCTCAATCCCATCGAATAACAACAATCTCAACCAGATCGTTTCCGAATCGTTCCGTTATGCCTTTTCCCACCTGGTGACTGGCGTGCTGGAAGGGCGCTATTCCCGGATCACCTACAATAATCTCGCCAGCACCAACGTCCTCCAGAGCGACTCGAATACCTATTATGCGTTGGCGGGCGCCGACGTGGTGTTGAGCCGCCGCTTTTCGGGCGCGCTACGAGCGGGTTCAACCACGCGTGATTACCAATTGGCGGGCCAGTCCAGCACGACATCGCCTTATGCGGAATCCACGTTGAATTACACTGTCACCAGAACCTCTGCCTTGAATCTGGATGTGCGGTACGGGTACGATGACAGCAGTTCCTCTACCGTTGCCTCGACCAGCAAAAGCATTCGGACCGGGCTTTCCTACAGCCAGGCTTTCACGTCCAAACTGCGGGGCACCGCGGGCGTGAGCTATTCTCACATCGACAACTCCTCCAATACCTCCCCAACGCGGGATGCCCTTAGCACCTCGCTGGGATTGCAGTATGCCCTCTCCCAGAGCACAACGCTCTTCGGCAGCTTCAGCCGGATGGATGTCACCTCTTCGGAGCGGCTCCAGGAATACACCAAAGATGTTTATTATCTGGGCGCGACCTTCCAATACTAGCTGGTTGAGCCGAATGGGTGGGGTGAAAAAACCGCCGCTTGCATAACGGCTTTCACAAAGTAGTCTTTCGCACCGCCACCCCCAAAAATCCTCCCTTTCAAATAACCTCGATATGAACGATACCAGCGAAGTCAAACTGCATTTCCTCGATTATTGGCGGGTCCTCCGCATTCGTTGGGCGATTCTGGTGATCACTTTCATGCTGGTGATGGTGACGGCGGGGGTGACCTGCTTCTTCCTTGCCCGCCAGTATTTCTCCAAGGTGACGATGGAAGTGAAATCGGACGACAACACGCTGATGGTTTTCGACGGCGGCACGCCGTTCCGGAGCAATGGAGATCCGAAGCTGCAACCCACCCAGTTCCAGATCATCCAAAGCAAGGAGATCCTTTATCCGGTTATCGACAACCTGAAATTGGTCGAAGCCTGGAGCTCGCAAGAGGGCGGAAGCATCCAGCCCAAGGAGGAAATCTACGGCACGCTGCGCGGGTGTCTGAAATTAAACACCGTGCGCGGTACCGACTTGATCGAAATCGGTGTGTTTTCCACAGACCGCGTGGAGGCCGCCAACATCGCCAACTCCATCGCGGTGGTGTATCAAAAGGTGCGTCGGGACGACCAGATGCAACTCCGCGACACCGCCCTTGGCCAGTTGCGGGAAGAAGTCGCCAGCCAGCGTAAAAATGTCGATGCGACCCAGCTCGAGATGCAAAAGATTCGCCTCAGGGAAGGGATTTACGATCCGAATCCCGAATCGAGCGACTCCACCGCTTCAGGCGCTGGCCTTGTCGTCAACGATGACGAAAAACAGCTCAACGACATCAAAACCAGGATCGGCGAGTTGCAGATTCAACTCCAACAGACCGCCAAGCTCAAGCCAGAGGAGTTGATGACAGCGCTCACTACGCTCAATATCGCGGACCCGACGATCGCGAAGGTTTATCCTCAGTATCAGGAAACGAGCTCCGAAGAAGCCCGATTGCTCAACGGCGGACTTGGTGAAAACCATCCCCGGCTTAAATCGCTGCGCGCGCAAAAAGAAGTCTACTCGCAACAACTCGACGACGGGATTGCCTCCGTGCGCAATTCCCTGGCGATTCGTCTGAAAGTCGCCGAAGCGAACCTGGCTGCCTTTGAGCAGAAGATGAAGGAGACCAAGCAGGGGTTTACCAAAAACAATAACCAGACCCAGGAATACCTCAACATCAAGAACGACTACATCAAAGCCAAGCGAATCCTGGAGGAGGCGGAAAAGCGCCTATCCACCCAGAGCGTGCAGTTGAGAATGACCATCAACGTCGCCAAGATTTGGGAAAAAGCGGAGCCCTCGATGTATCCCGCCAAGCCCAACGTCATCGCGATCATGGGCGGCGCGCTGTTCATCGGGTTGTTCTTTGGCGTCGTGCTCGCCTTCTTTATTGAGTATCTCGATACCAGCGTCAAAACTTTGGACGATGTGGAGCGGTATCTCAAAACGCCGGTCCTCGCGGTTATTCCCAAGGGCATCACCTCCCTTTACAAGCTCCAGGGGGATGCCCCGGACGCCGAAGCCTATCGCATTCTGCGGACCAACATCGAGTTCAACAGCAAGAACCCCAATGCCAAGACCATGACGTTGGTTTCCGGCGGTCCCGGCGAAGGTAAATCCACGACCCTCAACAATCTGGCGGTCACCTGTGCAAAGGGCGGTTATAACGTCCTCATTGTGGACGCGGACTTACGTCGTCCTTCCCAACACACGTTCTTCGATTTGGAGAACGAAGTGGGGCTTTCGGACGTCCTTACCGGGCAACGGAAACTTGAGGATTGCATCGTAAAAACAGCCCTCCCCGGCCTCTCGTTCCTGCCCAGCGGCAACCTGCCCGAGGACGCGGTCGGCATTCTCAATTCCCAGAGCATGATCGATCTGGTCGCCACCGTCCGCAGCCAGTATGACCTTGTTTTCTTCGATTCGCCTCCCATCCTGGGCGTGAGCGACGCGTCCATTCTGGCCAGCGAAGTGGATATCGCGATCATGGTGGTGCAATACCGCCGCTTCCCTCGCGCGATGTTGCAACGCGTCAGAGGCGCGGTGGAAAATGTCGGCGGACATATCTTGGGCATTGTTCTGAACAACGTCGAAACCAAGCACGACTCGGGCTACCAGTATTACACGCAGTATTACGATTACTACACGCCGAGCGCGGAGCGCAAAAAGCGCAAGGCGCTCAAGCAGGGTGCCATTGGCGAAGCGGCTCCTGAAAAAGTCACTGTGAAACCCGGAGATTACTAAGATGAAACGCTTTTTTTCTTACATTGCCCTGTTCCTGTTGTCGACAGCGCTGATTTCGCCCCGGCTCTCTTTTGCTCAAGCGGTGCTCCGCGCGGGAGACATCGTGGACATCCGCCTGACGGGAGTCCCCACCGAAGAAATCACCGCTTTCAGCGCCGCACAAGCCATTGATGAGGAAGGGATGCTCAACCTCGCTTACATCGGCAAGATCAAAGTGGCCGGGCTCAATAACGCCCAAGTCCAGCAGATGATCGAGACGAAGCTCAAAGACGGGAAGATTTACACCAACCCCACGGTGACCGTGAGCCCGCAGGCCCGGCTCGTCAACGTGACCGGGGAAGTGAAATCCGCGGGCCGTTTGAATTATACCGCAGACTTGACGCTGATGTCCGCAATCGGGGGGGCAGGCGGCTTCACCGACTTTGCCGACAAGAAGCACGTGAAGCTTTTGCGTGCAGGAACCGTGCAGGTGATCGATTCGACCAAAATTTCGAAAGATCCTTCGCTGGACCACAAAGTCGTTCCCGGCGATCAGATCATTGTCCCGCAGAGCGGAATCTTCTCGAATCCTTTCTAACCAGAAGCGCCTCTTCTTAAAAAACCGGCGGCAGGCTTGACCTGTTTGCCGGTTTTTTGTTTCAAAACCCACGTAAAATCCCGGGCAATGGCGAATGGCTGCCAATCCATGGGCAGGGTATGCCAATCCGGGGGCAGCCTGTCGGCTGGCATTGCGCTTGAGTAGGCCAATGAGTGCCAACCAAGACCCGAGCACGGCAGTGCGATCCTCCAAAGCCGCAACCCTTGACGCCAACGAAGCCGTGGCTTCCGTCGCCTACCGGTTGAGCGAAACCATAGCGATTTACCCGATCACCCCTTCTTCGCCGATGGCGGAATCGTGCGACGAATGGTCGGCCAAGAGTCGTCCGAACCTTTGGGGTTCTGTTCCGAGCCTTGTGGAAATGCAGTCTGAAGCCGGTGTGGCAGGCGCGGTTCACGGCATGCTCAACTCGGGCGCGTTGACCACCACCTTCACGGCATCCCAGGGGCTGCTCTTGATGATCCCCAACATGTACAAGATCGCCGGGGAGCTGCTGCCTTTCTGCTTCCACGTCACGGCGCGCGCGCTGGCCACCCACGCGCTTTCCATCTTCGGCGACCACTCCGACGTGATGGCCTGCCGCCAGACCGGTTTCGTCATGATCGCTTCCAACTCCGTCCAGGAAGCCCAGGACATGGCCCTTATCTCCCATTCGGCCACCTTCGAGACCCGGGTGCCGTTCATGCATTTCTTTGACGGCTTCCGCACCTCGCACGAAGTCGCCAAGTTCAACCCGCTGGACGACGAAGTGCTCCGCGCGATGACCAACGAAGAGGCCATCCGCGCCTTCCGTTCGCGCTCCCTCACCCCCGACCATCCCAGCATTCGCGGCACCGCGCAGAACCCCGACGTCTACTTCCAGGCGCGCGAAGCCTGCAACCCCTACTACAACAACGTGCCGAAGGTCGTGCAGGGGCTGATGGACAAATTCGCCGCCCTCACCGGCCGCCAAT
>JBAXCI010000022.1:0-16532 GCA_037141555.1 Verrucomicrobiota bacterium
GCAGCAGCGACCGGGTGCTGCGATTGGCCGTGGATGCCCCCCCGGCGCCGTTTTGGGCCTGACGGTTGGTGTTGTTGCCTCCGCCGGTGGGGGCGGTTCCGGTGTCGCTGTAAAGCGAGTTCAAGATGTTGGCCAGCTCCGTGCAATCAGCGTGTTCCAATCGGAAAATGCGGGTCTCGGTGATGTCGGCGATGTCGGTGTCGATGCGGGAGATCACTTCGTTGATTGTCGTCATGGCCGCCTCGGGGGCGCTCACGATGAGCGAATTGCTCTGGTCGTCCGACACGGCAATGACCCGCGAAGCGGCCAGTTGCGCGGCGCTTTGGGTTGCGCCCTGATTGTTGCCGCCGCGGCCTCCCATCATTGCCGCCGCCCACGGAGGCAGATTGCCGCCGCGCCCGCCCCCGCCCTGGCCGTTGTTGCGCGGCGATGTATTCTGGTCGGTGGCAAAGAGTTGGGTCAGCACACCGGCCAGGGATTTGGAGTCAGCGTATTGAAGTTGGAAAACGCGGATCGCCGAGATGCTGGAAACCGAGGTGTCCAGCGCATGAACGATCTCCGCGATGCGGTGGATGTTCGTCTGGGTGTCGGCCAGCAACAGGGCGTTGCTGGCTTCATTGGCGTTGAGGGTGGCGTCGGCGGAGAGGAGCGGGCGCAGGTTTTCCACGAGCTTTGTCGCATCGACATAGCGCACGGGCAGGATCTGCGTGACCATGCCGTCCTTGCGCGGGATTTGCGTCGGATCACTGCCGCTCATCACCGGGATGTCCAGTTTTTGCGCGCCTGTGCGGGCGACGATTTTCAAAATGCGCCCGTTGCGAATGGCAGTGTAGCCTTTGTCGATGAGCACGGAGTTGACGAGGTCGATGGCGTCTTCGACGCTCACCGGTTGCTTGCTCACGACGTTCACGGAGCCCGCCACCGGCGCGTCTTGCAGGATGATGAGCCCCGCCGCTTCGCTCAGATAATTGAGCACATCAGCGAGCGATGCGTTTTGGAAATTCAGGCGCATCTCTCCCTTCGCAGGCGAGGCGGCCGGTGTGGTCTTGGGCTCGGGTTTCCTCTCTGCGGCGGGAGCGGAGACGGGTGCCGGAGTTTCGTCTTGGGCGACGGCGGCAAAAGGCAGGAGGATGCCCAATGCAAGAACGTGGAGGGTGAGGTGTTTCATTTGAGTTCCTGTTGACGTTTTTCCATCATGCGCCGCATCAGCGACTCGCGATCCACTGAGACTGGAGCGGGAGTTGAAGCGGCGTTGGTGGTGGTGGGGGAGGCGGAGAGGGCGGGCACGGCTGCCGGGGCAATACCGGGCACGGACGAGGCATCAAGCGGGACGGTCTGTCCAACGCAGACAACCGTGCGTTTTCCGTCGCGGAGCACTTCGACGGAATCGGGCGTGATCCGGGTGACGACAGCTCCCGCGATGGAGCCTTGGGCGGCGAGAACGGCGTTGAATTCCGGGCGCGACCCGGAGAAGAACGCGAGCGCTTTTTCAGCGGTGATCAGCGTGCCGGTGAGCGCTGCGTAATCCGAGACCGAGGGAGTCGGCTGAGGCGTTTGAGAAGCGACAGAGGTGTTCGACGCGCCGGGCTGGCGGTCGGGGTCGAAGATGTTGCGGGTCCGCAGCAGCGCGTAATTTTCAAACCCCTGCTTTTGAGACGAGACCGGGCGGGCCGCCTGCAACACGGCGCTCAGCGCGAGAAGGCAGGCGGCGGCGGGAATGTATTTTAGGAAGCTCATGGCGCGGTATTTTTCGAGGTTTCGTTGAGCCGCAGGAAAGTGAGGCGGGCAGTCAGCGTAAGCTGCGCGCCACGCGGATCACGCGTGATGAATTCGCACTCCTCAAGGTTCACGGGCACGGTGGAGTCGCTCTCGAGTTCGTAGAGAAACCGGGCGAGCGCGGCTTGGCTGCCCGTGGCCGTCACGCGGCACTCCAAGGTTTCAAACCCGTCGTCGCGCTTTTGCCATTGCGGGGTGAGACTGGTGAGGCTGATCTGGCTCTCCCGCACCCAGCGGCTGACGGCTTTGTAGGCCACGTTTTCCGCTTCGGAAATCTCGGCAGGGAGATTGCCGCGGAGCATCCCGGCCCAGCGTTCGCGCAGGCTCGGCCCGCGTTCGCACAACTGGCGGCCGCGTTTGACTTTCTCGCTCAATGCGGTGATCCGCTCGGTCTGTTTACCCCAGCTCTGAAGCGCGGGTTCGACCACAAACGAATCCAGCAGCAAGAGCCCCACGGCGGCGGCCACGCCGATCTTCAAGTAAAACTGGCGGCGTTCGTTATTCATGTTTCGGCTCCCATTTGAAGGTCAGGGAAAACTGGATCGGATTATTGCCGCGCTGCGCCCCGAGTTTCACCGCGCTCACGCCCGGCTGTTTGCTGAGCGTGGCCTGTAGCCCCGTGATGGCCGCGCTGCTGCGGGCAAACCCGGAGACGGTGACGCTGGCAACAGCAGGGCCGCCGGGAACCGCATTTTTTTCCGAGAACGAAGCGATCTGAACCGAGCGCGTCCAAAGATCGCCCCGCTCGGGAAACGCGCTGACCAAAATCCGGAGCGCCTGCAATTTCTGCGGAGCCGCTTCAAACCACGGGCGAAATTGACGGATTTTTTGCTGTATCGTGTCGAGTTCCGCCACCGTGTTTTTCATGCCGCTCGCTGTTTTTGTGCCATTCCATTGGGCGTCGTAGTGGCTTTCCACCATCGAAAGAATGCCAAAGGCGACGAGCGGAAGGAAGACAAGCGCGACCGCCGCCGCAGCAACGGAACGCCCGATCCTGTTATTGAAACGCTCCAGCATCGCGGGCCAGCGCTTGCTTTCGGGGACGAGGAATTCAAACGGGACGGGCGCTGGGCGCAGGAAAAACTCGGCGCACTCCACCGCCGCGCCGCCGGGTTCGTCACTGGTTTCAGAAATGTTATTGAATCCCATCCGCTCCAGGATTTCGCGCGCCGCAAAGTCTTCCCATCCGACGAGCCGCGCGTGCAGCAACTGGGCGCGAAGGGCTTCCGGCAGTCGCCCCAGGGTGATGCGCAGTTCGCGGGCAAATGCGCCGGAATCGTTTGCGCCGGGGCTGGTAAGCGTTCGGATGGCCGCGATGCCGCCGCCTGTCGAGATCAGCACATCGGTTTGGGCTCCGTTGGCAAACAGGTGCAGCGTCGGCTCCGCTTGGGAAAGGCAGCCGCGCAACGCGAGGGAGACGGAAACCGGACGGCAGTTGGCGGCTTGCAGCATGCGTTCCACGGCCTCCATGCGCTTTGCGGGAATGGCGGCGAGGGTGGCGCGCCGGGTGCCGTCGGGGAGGCAATACGGGCTGTGGGCGAGGCGCAGATCGGCGGTGGAAAATTCGCGCTCGGCCCGCAATTCGAAATAGCCGCGCAGTTCCTCTTCGACCACCTCCGGCAGATCGGCGGAGGCCGAGAGCGCCCACGATGTCGGCAGGCAGACCACGCAACGCCGTTCGCGAATGCCCGCCGCTTCAAGCGCGGCGGCCAGATCGGTCCCGGCTTTCACCGGGTTTTCCAAGAGCGCCCCGGCGGCAATGGCCACCTGAACCGGAGGGAGCTGTGCGCCTGCCGGTGTCACCAATGTGGCAACAATGCGGTCGGGCTCGACGGTTAGCGCCAGCGCCGAATGCGGCTGAAAACGTTTTTTTAGTTCTGTGAGATCGAGCGTCATTTCGTTTGATTCTTCGCGGCAAGCGTTTCGCGGGTTTCGCTGCCGAGCGCCCAGCCCAGAGGGGCCAGGTTGCGGCGGTAGACGATGCGCGGCGTGCCGGTGCTGTTATCCAGGACAAAGCGCGTCCGACGGTAGCCGCGCCCAAGGCGGCCCACGGCGGCGACATCCGCGCTCCACTGGTAGCTGTTGACGGTGAGGTAAGGTCCGGCGGCAATGGCGCTCTCCTCCCCCAAGATCGGCACCACCCACGCGAGCGTTGTGGGCGGGGTCGATTGTATGGCGCGGGCGGCGAGCAACTCCGCGGCTTTGTCGGAGCCGATCCCCGGAATGCTCGCGAGGACGGTTGCGCTCGCGGTGTTGACGTTGATGAGCCCGGTGACGAACGAGCCGCTTTTCGAGGTCAGCATGGGCGCGACTTTTTCAAACTCGGCCTCGGTCATGCCGCTGCGGATATAGAATTGGAGGACGCTGGTCATTCTTCCCGCCGCGCGAATTTTCTGCTCGATGTCGCGAGCGCGGCTCGCCTCAAACGCGCTGGTGAGCAGCGTGGTCATTGCCGTGGAGACCGGCTGGGTCACGTTGATGCGCGCGCTCGTGCCGCCGCTGACGGTGTTCGGCTCGCGGCTAAACACCGTCACGTATTCGAGGAGGCCCGATGCGATGCGGCTCTGCGTGCTCCCGGCGGTGAAGCTGGAATCATCTTCGGTGGAGTCGAGAACGTGGTTCAAGTTGGAGTCCACGCCGTAGAGGAGCGTCGAGTCCGTTCCGGTCACGAGGGCGAGTTCATCGACGGACTCGAATGGCGCGCTCTTGTTGGTGGAAGTCGAGGTTGTGGCGGCGCGGGTGCGCCAACTGACGATGGCCGCGGCGAGTTCGGAGGTCATGCCCGGCAACCACATGAGCATATTTGCAGAGGCGGTGTTGAGGTTGAGCTTTGAGGCTTCATCCACCAGGCCAAACGCCGGTTTGTCGATGGGATCGCTAGCTGCGGGCACGCCGAGAAACCAGAACGTGGCGTCTCCGACAGGAAGCGCTTCGCTTTGGAATGTTGCGGGATCGGGCATGGCTCCGGGCCGGGTGACCTGCGTCATCAAATACTCCGCATAGCGCGCCGCTCCTTCGATCGCCTGCTCGGCCTGCGCTCCGGCCTGGCTGTTTTCAGCGCCGCGATACGCCATGACGGCGGAATTGCCAAACACCAACGTCAGCGCCACGAGGCCAAGGCACACCACCATCACCACGATGAGCACGGAGCCGTGGGAAGCGGAAACGAGCGGTGATTTCATGACGCTCATTGCGTAGTACCCGTCGTTGAGGTTGTCGATGCGTTGAGCGCCTCGGTGGTGATTGGCACGAGGATTTCCAAGGGAGCTGGCACGGCGGTGTGCTCCGACGCGGCGGCCTGCTGCACGCGCACGCGGATCGCCTGGGGCAAGGTCGCGTCGGAACCACTCACGGCGACGGGCCAGCTTTCCTGCCAATTTTGGCCGTCGTAAAAGGTGACTTCGAAGCTTTGGACATTCGGAAGGATTTGTTCCTCGTCGGCCTCAGGTGAATCCGTCGCGAGCAGATCGCGCGTGAGCGCGCGCACCAATGTGCCGGTGCTGTTATCAGCAGCCGCCACACTGTCGGAGAGGTAATATTCCACCTGCTGCACATCGCCATACGCTTCATCGGGGCGATTCTTGCCGGTGGTGGTGGTGAACCGGAGGTAGCCCGGGAAATGGGATTCCTGAGCTTGTGCGCCGCCTTCCATCGTGCTGGCAAGCACGCCGCCGGAGAGGTAGGCGTTGCGCAGATCGTTGCGGAGAACCTTTGCGGCGCGTTCACGCGCGCGCGCCTGGTGGATGCGCTCGGTGGCGTAATCCCGCGTCTTCACCGCCCGCTGGAAAACCCCATAGACCGCCACGAGAATGATCGCGCCGGCAAGCGACGCGAGCAGGATCTCGATGAGGGTGAAGGCTGAGGCGGCGCGGTTCATCATTGCGTATTGGAACCGGTTGTGGTGGTGGCGCTCGCGGTGCCGGAGTTGACCAGCGTGCTCAAGACGAGGTTTTGCTCCCGGCCTTGAACGCTAAAACGCACGGTCACAGCGAGCAGCGTCATCGTGTCCATTTCCCAAGTGGACTGTATCGATTCCCATCGGTAGCCCGGCCAGTCGGCGCCGAAATCGCCGCCCGTTTCCGCCGATGCCCATGTGTCGTTGAGCGTCAATTCGTTGATCTTGTTCTGCGCGAGTTCAGCGGCGATGGCGCTCCGTTCGGTAAGGATCGAGGCGCGGCTGGATAAGGTGATCCCTTCAATCACAGCGGGAATGAGAATCGCCAGAAACACCAGCGCGGCGAGAATCTCGACAAACGTAAAGGCAGAGGATCTCACGCAAAGACGCAAAGGCGCAAAGGAGTTGCGGCTCCTCGGGGCGGCTTGTGTTCGCGTGGGAGTGGTGCGGTTCATTGCTTCACGATTTCATATCCCCAACCGTCGTCGGTTTGCGTGAGCGTGATGCTCTCGTCCGTGCGGGCGATGAGGCGAATGCTGTCAACGCTCTCCAGGTCGAGCGTTCCATCCGCATCGAATTGCGCCGCGACGACATGACCGTTTGGGTCGGTTGCCGCGTCGATGGCATCAAAGCGAATGTCGGGTTGCAGAAACCATGTTTTCTCGCGCAACGCGTTCCCCTCATAGCCGCTCTGTGCCTGAACGCCGCACGAGCCGTTTGCGACGTCGATCCAGACGCTCATCGGCACGCCTTGGGAGACCGCTTCGTCGCGCGCATACTCCGTCGCGGCGAGCAACTGGGTCGCCTCCTGTTCCAGCGCGCGCTGCTTGAAGGAGCGCGAGAGGAGCGGCGCGGAAACAGCCAGGAGTGTTGCCAGAAGGGCCATCACGAGGATCAGTTCGACCAAGGTAAATGCCTGCGAAGCGCGGGCGCTGTCATTTCTTGTTGGCATCCCAATTATTGATGTCGTCGTCCGTGCCCGCCCTGCCGTCCGGCCCTGCCGACATCAGGTCGTAGCCGTTGGCGCTGTGTTTGCCGGGATAGTCATAAATGTAGGCGTTGCCCCAGGGGTCGAGCGGGATGCCTTTGCTCAAGTAGGGCCCCCTCCAACCCGATGCGTCGCCGGGCTGTTCGAGGAGCGCATTGAGGGCTCCGCTTTTTGGATAATACCCCGTATCCACTTCAAACGCGTCCAGCGCGAGGGCCATGCTTGCAATGTCCGCCTTGGCCGCGGTGGTTTTGGCCTGCTCGGTGCGGCCTGCGAATTTCGGGAGCACGATGGCTGCGAGGGTGACGATGATCATCATCACCAGGAGCAGTTCGACGAGCGTGAAACCTTGGCTGCGGCGGTTTTGGTGGAATGGGATTTTCATAATGGGTTCGGATTATTTGATGTGATCTTGAATGGAGAAAATGGGGATGACCATCCCCACGAAGATGACGCCGATCACCGCGGCGATCAAAAACAGCATGAGCGGTTCGGCCAACGACACGGCGATCTTCAACTGGCGGTCGAGCGTGACTTCCGTTGTGCCCGCCAGCCGCACGAGTTCCTTGTCTAGTCTTCCGCTTTCTTCGGCTACAGAGATCATCTCCAGCGTGGAGCCGGGAAAGAGCGCGCGGCAGTCCGCCAGCGCTCCGGCGAGCGGTTCGCCTTTGGAAACGCGGTCGGTCGAGTCGGCGATCAAGTCGATGAGCGTCTGGTAGCCGAGCGAGCGGCGGGCGACGTTGAGGCCGTTCATGAGCGGCACACCTGCGCCGAGCAGCGTGCCGAGCATCCGGCAAAATCGCGCCATGGCTAGTTGCGCGGCGAGCGGGCCGACGACCGGCAGGCGCAACAGCACGGCTTCCCATTTGCGGCGATTGTCCTCCGTCATGAGCCAGCTTTTTCCAAAGTAAATCCCTGCGGCAATCGCGATGCCGATATAGATGCCGTACGTGCGAATCGCGTGGCTGAGGGCGATGATGACTAGCGTGATCGTCGGCAGCGCCGCGTTGAACCCCGCAAAGAGCGTCTGGAAACGCGGGATGAAGAAGACCATCAGGAAGATCACCGCGCCAACAGCGAGCGTCAGCACCACGGCGGGATAGATCAACGCGGCGAGCACCTTGGCGCGCAGTTCTTTTTCGCGCGCTTGGAAATCGGCGATCTGCGCAAGCACCACGTCGAGAAAACCGCCCGCCTCGCCCGATTCCACCATCGCGACATAGACGCGCGGGAAAACCTCCGGCGAACGGCTCATGGCGTCGGCAAGGGAGACGCCGTCGATGACGAGTTCGTGCAGTTCGCGCCACTTCGCCCCGGCAGCGGCGTTCGAGGCTTCCTTGTATAAAATCGTCAGCGCGCGACTGAGCGGGACGGCTGCGGTGAGCAGGCTGGAAAGCGAGCGGGTGAAATCCTCCAGCGCCTCAAACGAAACGCGCGTGGATTGAAAGCTCCATTTGGTTGCGGCCGGTTGCACGCCGGAGGCAACAGCCGCCACTTCGGTGAGGCGCAACGGCGTGAGGCCGCGCGCTTCGAGCGTGCGCATCGCCTCCTGGCGGCCGCCCGCCTCCACGCGGCCTTCGCTGGCCGAGCCGTTTGCCTGCAACGCTTTGTATTCGAAGACGGCCATGACTAGTGATTGCCAAACGCCTCATCCTCGTCTTTGGAAACACGCAGGACTTCCGACGGCGTGGTCGTTCCCTCGCAGACGAGCCTCCAGCCGTCTTCGAGCAGCGTGCGCATTCCCTCGCGACGGGCGATTTCCTTGATCTCCACGCTCGATCCGCCGCGCAGGAGCACCTGGCGGATGGGGGCGCTGATGGTCATCAATTCAAAGAGCGCCTGCCGCCCGGTGTAGCCGGTCATGCGGCATGCCTTGCAGCCGACCGCGCGATAGATCGTGGCATTTTGGAGCGCTTCCACCCGGTCGCGCAATGCCTTGGTGCGGTCGGACTGGTCGCGCTCCTTGCACTCGGGGCAGAGCACGCGCACGAGCCGCTGCGCCATCACGGCTTCTAACGACGAGGCAACCAGGTAAGGCTCGACGCCCATATCCACAAGCCGCGTGAGCGCGCCGGGCGCGTCGTTGGTGTGCAGCGTGGAGAAAACCATGTGGCCGGTGAGCGAGGCTTGCACGGCGATTTGCGCGGTCTCGCGATCGCGGATTTCGCCGATGAGCACGACATCGGGATCGTGGCGCAAAATGGCCCGCAGGCCGCGCGCAAAGGTCATCCCGGCTTTTTCCACGACCTGGATTTGGTTGATCCCCTTGAGCTGGTATTCCACCGGGTCTTCAATGGTGATGATCTTCCGCACCGCGTCATTGATCTGCGTGAGCGCGCTGTAGAGCGTCGTCGTTTTTCCGCTGCCGGTCGGGCCTGTGACGAGCGCTATCCCGTGCGGCATCTCCAACACGCGCTCAAAAATCCGGCGTTCGCGCTCGGCCATTCCCAACCCTTCGAGCCCGATCAATCCAGCGTCCTGGCGCAGCAGACGCAGCACGACGGCTTCCCCGTGCAGCATCGGGATCACCGAAACGCGAATGTCGATCTCGCTGTTCTTGACGCGAATCTTGATGCGCCCGTCCTGCGGCACCCGTTTTTCGGCGATGTCCAGGTTGCTCAGGATCTTGATGCGCGAAACGATGGCGGGCTGGAAACGCTTGATCTGCGCGGGCACGGGCACCTCCTGCAACAGGCCGTCGATGCGGTAGCGGATGCGCAGTTCGTGCTCGAACGGTTCGACATGGATGTCCGACGTGCGCAGCGAAACGGCATCGCTGAGGATCTGGTTTACAAACCGGATGATCGACGCGTCTTCGGCCGCTTTTTCAACGTCCTGATCGTCGTTCGCCGTGTCGTTGACGACCTGGAATCCCTCTTCCTGCTCCAGCAGGTTGAGCGTGTCCGCGCCGACGCCGAGATGTTTCTTTATTTCGCGCGCTAACGCCTCGCTGGGAGCGAGCACCGGCTTGATTTCGAGGCTCGTAAACGCCTTCAGGCTGTCGAGGCCGGGCTCGGCGAAGAGGCGGCTGACGGCGATCTCGATCCGCCCATTCTCTTCCCGCAGCGGGAGCAATTCCTCTTTCAGCAGCACGCGCGCCGGGAAGCGCGAAGTGAGCGCGCGATCCGGCTCGACCCCATCGAGCGCGGTAAAGGCGAGCCCGTATTCGAGCGCCAGCCATTGCAGAACTTCCGCTTCCGTTGCCGGTCCCGTTCCGCCGTTGGTTCCAATGCGAGCGAGGGCTTCCGCATCCGCTGCGGAGAGCTGGCGGCTCTCCACCATGCGGGCCAGCAGGACGGACTGTTCGGCGTTCGGGGGGGCGACGGACATGGCGCGGTTATTCCAGGATTCCGACCATCACCAGCGTGGCTTCCTGGCGTTGGGTGAGCACTTTGCGAAGCTCTTCCCGGGCTTGATCGAGTTCGGCTGCGGCCTTTTTGTGGGCGGCCCGCAGCGCTTCCAGCTTGGCTTTGATTTCCGCAGGCGAGGCGCTCTCGGATTCCAACGTGCTCTTGAGCGCGTCGCTTTCAGGATTGGCGGGACGTTCGGGGCGATTGCTCGCGGGCTGTCCGCCACGATCCCCTCCTCTACGACCGCCACCCATCATTCCGAATCGGCCGGTGAGCGCTTCTCTCTGCTTGCTTTGCACCTTTTCGAGCAGCGGTTGGATGATGGACCATTCGTCGTCGCTTACTTTAAGCGAAGTCTTGAGGAACTCGTTCATCCGTTGGCGGAACTGCTCCATTCGATCGGCCTGTGGGCGGGCGGGCTCGGCGGGAGCAGCGGCCGATGGTGTGGTTGACGGAGCAGGCGTCGGGTCCTGGGCCAGGCAGCAAGCGGCGGAGAGCGCGAATGCCAGCGCGGTGGAGGTCAGTTGGGGCATCTTCATAAATTCAGGATTTTTGGATATTGGAGACAAGGAGGAGCGCAGGGGCGGATTCCTCACGTACTCATGATTAGAGCAGCAATGTTAAGTTCGCGTTTCGAGCCGGGAGGAAAATTGTTAAGATACCGTTAAGCGGCGGGTCGTTCGATTCCACTGGAATTGCACCCGCGGCAGGTTAAATATCCTCTCCGTAACGTGACCTCCCAACCCAAAACCCCAGATGGCGGCGCATTGCGCATCCTCATCATCGACGATGATCGGGAGTTGTGCGCCCTGATCGGGGAGTATTTGAAACCGTTGCGCTACGAGGTCGTGAGCGAGCACGAGGGGCGCGCGGGGGCGGAACGTGCGCTCGCCGAAGAATTTCACGCAGTGATCCTGGATGTGATGTTGCCGGGCATCGACGGCTTTGAAGTCCTGCGGCTCATCCGCCGCAGCTCCGACGTTCCAGTGCTGATGCTGACAGCGCGGGGCGAGGAGACGGACCGGATTGTCGGCCTTGAAATGGGAGCAGACGATTACCTGCCCAAGACGTTCTCCTCCCGCGAATTGCTTGCGCGATTGCGGGCCGTCACGCGCCGCCGGGTCACGCGCGCGCCGGTGCAAAACGGCAAGCCCGAGGAGGCGGAATGGATCGCGGGGCCGCTTCGCATCAACCCGGGCTCGCGCACCGCCGTGCTGGAGGGGGCCGCCTTGAAGCTGACCGCGCTCGAGTTCGATTTGCTCTTGAGCCTGGCCCGCGCCCGGGGGCGGGTGAAAACGCGGGAACGCCTGATCGAAGAGATTGGCGAACGCCTCTACGACGGCATGGACCGTTCCATCGACGTCCACATCTGGTCGCTGCGCCGGAAGCTGGGCGACGATCCGAAATCGCCGCGCTTTATCAAGACCGTGCGCGCCATTGGTTACATGTTGATCAATCCCGATGGAGAGTAACCCAAGAGTCTTGCTTGCCTCCGTGAGGCTCCCGCTTTCCGCCAAGATCCTGGGTTGGTTTTTCCTGAATCTTGCGGTGCTTGCGGCGGTTTTTGTTCTGCTCTTCAATGCCCAATTCCGGTTTGATCTCGATTGGGTGTTTGCGAGTAATGCAGGCCAGCGCGTCGATGCCATGCGCCTCTTGATTGTGGGAGAGCTCAATAGCGCTGCCCCCGACGATTGGTCCGAAGTGCTCGAGCGCTTCGGCACTGCCTATGGCGTGCATTTTGCCCTCTTCGAACCCAACGGCAAGCATCTCATCGGCGCGGTCACGGAATTGCCGGGGGAAGTGCGCCAACGGATGTTTCCGCTGACACCCGCAGCACCGCCAGCAGGGAAACGCCCCCCTGCAAGGGTCGAAGGCCCGGTGCATGCTTTTTTGCGCACAACCAATCCGGCGCGCTACTGGTTGCTTCAAAGGCTGTATTTGAACAATCCCCGTGCGGGCGGCGCGATGCGGGTGGTTTTGGTAGCTAAAGCCGATTCCTTCAGCATGGGTGGCCTGATCTTCGATCCCTCCATCTGGGTCGGTTTGGTCGCGGGGACCGTCGTTTTTTCGGTGCTCTTTTGGTTCCCGCTTTTGCACGGCATCACCCGGTCCATCCGCCAGATGACGCAAACCACGCGGCAGATCGCCGAAGGCCGCTTCGACGTGCGCGTGGGCACGCTGCGGCGCGACGAACTCGGCTCGCTCGCGGAATCGATCAACCAAATGGCGGCCCGGCTCAACGGGTTCGTCGCGGGGCAAAAGCGTTTTCTGGGGGACATCGCCCACGAACTCTGTTCGCCGCTGGCGCGCCTGCAAATGGCGCTCGGGATCATGGAACAGCGCGCGGGGGAAAATCAGGGCGAGTATGCCAAAAGCGCGAGCGAAAAAGCGCGCCAGATCGCCGCGCTCGTGAACGAGTTGCTGGTGTTTTCGCGCGCTTCCTTCGGAGCCACGGCCGTGAACCTTGCGCCGGTCTCCGTGCGAGACGCCGTGGAAGAAGCCGTGCTGCGCGAGGCGTCCGCCGCGGACCAAATCGGGGTGGAAATCGACGCCCAACTCACCGCGCTCGCTGACAGGGAACTGTTGGTGCGAGCCCTTGCGAATCTATTGCGCAACGCGTTGCGTTACTGCGGAGGCGCGGGGTCCATCACGGTTGCCGCCGCGCAGGAACGCGACGTGATCGCGATCCGCATCGGCGATTGCGGCCCCGGCGTTCCCGAAGAGGAACTCCCCAAACTTTTCGATGCGTTTTACCGCCTGGACCGCTCCCGCACGCGCGAAACCGGCGGCGTGGGCCTGGGGCTGACGATTGTGAAAACCTGCGTGGAATCGTGCGGCGGCTCGGTCGTCGCGCAAAACCGGCTTCCGCACGGGCTGGAAGTGGTGATCCGCCTGCCCATCAGCGAGACGCAGAGCCCGGAGCTATAATAGCAGCGCCTCGCGCTTGACGCCGTGCAGTTCGAAAACGCGCAGGATCGTCTCCTCGATCAGGTTGTTCGGGCAGGAGGCTCCGGCGGTGATGCCGATGGTGAGGGGGGCGGCGGGCAGCCAGTGTTCGGTGAGGATCTCGCCGCGCGTTTGCAGGTCGAAATGGCGGATGTGCTCGCGCGAGCCGAGCCGGGTGGCGTTGCCGATGAAGTAAGTGGGAACGATCTCCTCGCCCAGTTCGGCGAGGTGCGAGGTGTTGGAGGAATTGTACCCGCCGATCACCAGCAGCACGTCCATCGGTTGGGCGAGCATCTGGGTCAGCGCGTCCTGCCGTTCCTGGGTGGCTCCGCAGATGGTATCGAAAAACCGGAAGCTTTCCGCAGCTTTATCCGAGCCGTCGCGATCCACGATGGCCGCCCGGATGCGCCGCTGCACCTCCTCGGTTTCGCCGCGCAACATGGTGGTCTGGTTGGCCACGCCGACGCGCCGCAGGTGGATGTCGGGGTCGAACCCGTCGGAATACGCGCCGTGAAATCGTTTCAAAAACGCCGCCTTCTCTCCGCCGTGGCGGATGTAATCGCATACGGCGTCGGTCTCCTCCAGCGTGAGCACCACGAGGTAATGCCCCTTGCCGCCGTGGATCGCCCGGCTTGCCGTGGCCTTGGTCTCCTCGTGCGCCGCCTTGCCGTGGATGATGGAAATCACGTCGTCGTGTGCGTTTTGGCGCACCCGTTTCCAGACGCTCATCACGTCGCCGCAAGTGGTGTCCACGATCTGGCAGCCCCGCTCCTTGATGCGCGCGAGGGTCTCCACGTCGGTGCCGAACGCGGGCACGATCACCACATCGCCCACCGCGAGAACCTCCAGGTTTGGCACGCCCGATTTGCCGACGAGGTTGCGAATGCCCAGCACCTGGATCTGCTCGTTGACCTCCGGATTGTGGATGATCTCGCCCAAAATGAAGAGCCGCCGACCGGAGAAGACTTTGGCGGCGGCGTAAGCGAGGTCGATGGCGCGTTCCACGCCGTAGCAAAAGCCGAATTGCTTGGCGAGCTTCACCGTCACCCCGGCGACGGTGATCGCGCCGCCGTTGGCGCGCAGCCGGTCGACGATTTCGCTGCGGTAATGGGATTCGACCTGCGCCTGCACCTGGGTCATCACCTCCGGCGTGCGCAGGTTCACGCGTTGGGAAGGCGCAGGAGAAGGCGTGGCGTCGGGCGTGCTCATGGGAGGGAGATTAAACGCAACGGGGTGAGGATTCAAAGAAAAGACGATCCCGGGTGCGGGTTCGATAAAAAGCGGGGCAAGCAGTCGATCCACCCACGCCTTGCGGTTTACACAAACTTCCCGGGATTGAGTATCCCCTTGGGATCGAGCGCGTTTTTGAGCGCCTCGTGGACATTGCGGCTCACGGGCGTTGCCGCTTGCTCCCACCAGCGCGCTTTGGCCATGCCGATGCCGTGCTCACCGGTGATCGCGCCGCCCCACGCCAACACTTGCACGAAGAACTCGTCCAATGCCCGGCCCACCCGCTCTTTCACCTCGGGCTGGTCGTAATCCGCCGCCATGAGGTTCGTATGGATGTTGCCGTCGCCCGCATGCCCGAAACACGCGACCGGGTAGCCGTATTTCTCGCGCAATCCCGCCGCGAATTCCGCCAAATCCACCAACCGCCCGCGCGGCACCACGATGTCCTCGTTGAGCTTCGTGAGCCCGGTGGCTTTGAGCGATTGCGAAAACTGCCGCCGCAGCTCCCAGAGCGCCTCGCAGTCGGCCTCGCCAAACGCTTCGCGCACATACACCGCGCCCAGGTCGCGCACCAGCTTCGCCAGAGCGCGCGCCTCGCTTTGGACCGATTCGGCGTGCCCGTCGAGGTCGATAAGAAGATGGCCCTCGCCGTCCGGCACAATCGACGCCCCGAGATAGTCGCGCGCGGATTTCAGCGTGAACGCATCGGCAATTTCCAGCGCGGCGGGAAGGTAGCCCGCGCCCAACACCCGCTGCACGGCATTTGCGGCTTGCGGGAACGTGGCGAAACTGGCGGAAATAGTGGCCCGCGCCGGGGGAAGCGGGATCAGGCGCAGGGTGGCTTCCGTCACCACGCCGAGCAATCCCTCCGAGCCGGTAAAGAGCCCCACGAGGTCAAACCCGGTCTTGTTTTTATGCGTGCGCCCGCCCGTGCGGAGCAGTTCCCCGCTGGCGAGCACGACTTCCAGCCCGAGCAAATACGCGCGCGTGACACCATATTTCAAGCAGCGCGGCCCGCCCGCGTTGGTGGCGATGTTGCCGCCGATGGTGCATTCTTTCAGGCTCGCCGGGTCGGGCGGATAATACCACCCGAGCTTGCGAACGGCCGCCTGGAGGTCGCCCGTAATCACCCCCGGCTCCACCACGGCCACGCCGTCTTCAGGGTGGATTTCTTTGATTCGGTTCATCCGGGCCAGCGAAAGCGCGATGCCGCCCCGCGCCGGGACGCACCCGCCCACGTAGCCGACTCCGCCGCCGCGCGGCGTCACGGGAATCCCACGCTCGTTGGCGAACGCCAGCAACCGGCTCACTTGCTCGGTGGATTGCGCAAACACCACCGCTTCCGGCGCGTGGCTGGCAAACCATTTGTCCTGGCTGTGCGCCGCGAGCGTCGCCGCGTCATCGCTGACCACGTCAGCCCCCAGCAAGGAGTCTAGTTGTTCAGACAGAGTCATGAAGGAGAAGAGCGATAGAAGAGAATGCCAACCCGGTCGATGTGTTCCCGCAGCGGTTGGTGGCGGATTTGTTCGTAGGCTTGGAGATCGAAGGTATAAGGGAGGGGTAATTCCTCAAGCTCTCCGGCTATGGAGGCAGCCTGGAGTTCGGAAATTTCGCCCCAAAGCGCCAAATCCACGTCAGAATTCGGCTTGGCTGTTCCCTTGGCGCGTGATCCGAATAGCCGCGCCTCGGTTACCTTGGGGTGCCGACGGAGTATATCCCGGATCAGTTCCTCTTCTTGCTGGGTCAGCCCGTTGGAGTTCATAATTCCTTTTGGAGGAAAGTCTCCAATTCGTAAAAAGCGGTGCAATAGCGGGCGGCAATCAACAAAACCGCCTTGCTAAAAAGATCCATATTGTAGGTATGCGAAAGAAGGTTTCGATGATCGATCATCTCAAGCCAAAGCTGACCATCCTTGATGATCCCGACCTTAAATGCCTGTTTGATTACCGCGCGTGGCGTGGCGGGCTCGACAGCGATCCCTTGGTAATACAGATAATCCCTCAACGTGTTCCATGCGAGTTCCAGCGTGTATTCGAAACGCTGGACGAGCCCTTCCTTTTCCAATTCGGACAAGGACTCGACGCCTTCGAGAGCCTCGCGGAGGAGGCCAAGGGCGCGTTCAAAATTCTCAAACCGCTGTTGCCATCGGATCTCTTGATTCATACAGGTCTTCTCAAATGTAACAACCAGAAGAGGATTACGCCAGCACAGAGGAGAGACTCCTCTCCCTCACCCTTTGTTGCCCGAGAAAACTCATCGGTTGGCAATACGCTGGAATAAGCAGAGATTATCTTGAATTTGCACGCGTTCTCCCGCCCACTTCAAGATCATGCGCTACACAAAGATC
>JBAXCI010000023.1:0-16270 GCA_037141555.1 Verrucomicrobiota bacterium
GCATGTCATTGAACGCAACGCGCCGACACAGATTCACGGAGAGCCGCATCTATCGAAACCCGTCGAAGCCGAGGCATACATCGCCGAGGTGCAGCGGCGCATCATCCCGAGCGGCATCCCGGTGGAGGGGCATGTCCACACAGTAGCCATCGCCGATGTGGCGCGCTCCATTGCGGACCATGCGCGCGAGTTTGAGTCGGACCTCGTCATGATGTGCACGCATGGCCGCAGCGGCCTGCGCAAACTGCTCTTCGGCAGCATCGCCCAACAAGTGGTCGCCTTGAAAGTGCCGGTGCTGTTGGTGTACCCCGAGGAAGACGGCAGCGCGCCCATTCCCACAGGCAGGCCTTTCCTGGTTCCGCTGGACGGCACGCAGACCCGCGAAGAAGCCCTTCCTGTCGCCGCCGCGCTGGCACACGCCTGCGGAGCCCCGCTGAAACTGCTCATGGTGGTGCCGACCTTTGAAACGCTTTCCGGGGCAGAAACGACCTCGCGCATCCTATTGCCCGCGACCACGCAGGAAATGCTCGCGCTCGCTTACGAGGACGCGGGCAAATACCTTGAGCCATTCATCGCGCAGTTCAGTGGAGAAGGGGTGAACATCAGCGGCGAAATCCGGCGCGGCGACGCGGCGGAGATCATCGCCGAAGAGGCGCGCGATCTGGGGGTCGATTTGATCGTCATGGGAACCGCCGCGCGCGCGGGCATGGACGCTTTCTGGAGCGGCAGCGTGGCCCCAAAAGTTTCCAATCGCACGCACCTGCCGCTGCTGCTGATTCCAGGGTAGGAGTGATTTCCTAAACCTCCGTCAGCTCTTCCTCGACCACCTTGGCGTCGTGGTGGATTTCCACGTGGCTTGCGCGGTGTGAACGGAAGAAGGAATAGCGGTCGAGCACGTTTTCCTGGAATTCTTCGAGGTAGAGAAACAGGGCAGGGGTGATATAGAGCGTCACGAGTTGCGAGACGATCAACCCGCCGACGATGATCAGGCCCAGCGGCTGGCGCGAGCTGCCGTCCGCGCCGAATCCCAGCGCCAAAGGCACCGCCCCCATCAGGGCTGCAAACGTGGTCATCAAAATCGGCCGGAACCGCTCGACGCTTGCCTCGTGGACGGCCGATACGCGATCCAATCCTTCCGCCATGCGCTGGATGGCAAAGTCGATCATCATGATGCCGTTCTTTTTCACAATGCCCACGAGCAGGAACATGCCGACGAACGCATAGAGCGATGCTTCCTTGTGGAAAATCATGAGCGTCGCCAACCCTCCCACCGTGGCGACCGGCAGGGCCGTGAGCACGGTGATCGGATGCACGTAGCTTTCGTACAGAATACCGAGGATGATATACATCGCGAAGATCGCGAATATAAACAGGATGGACAAGCTGGTGATGTTCTCCTTGAACACCAGCGCCTCACCCTGGAGGCTCCCGCGAATGTTCGATGGCAGCGTTTCGGCGGCGGTCTTCTCAATGAATTTCGTGGCGTCGCCGATCACCGCTCCGGGCACGAGGTTGAAGCTGATCGTCACGGACGGGAATTGGTTGATGTGGTTTACTGATTGCGGCCCGATGATCTCGTTCCAACGGGCGACGGCCTTAAGGGGCACCAGCGTCGTGCCGTCATCCGCTCTCACGTAGATTTGTTCCAAATTCTGCGGGCTGGAACGGCGGGCATCGGCGACCTCCATGATGACCTGGTATTGGTCGGTCGATTTCTTGATGAGATAGACATAGTTCTGCGCGTAGGCGCTGCTCAAGGCCGTGAGGATGGCTTGCGCCGAAACCCCATAAGACGCTGCCTGTTCCCGCATGATGTTGATCTGCAAATTGGGCGTCTTGGTTTTCAGGTCGGAATCGAGGGACAGGAAACCGGGATAGTCCCGCAGCTTTTCCATGAGTTTCGCGGCGGAAGCATTCACTTCCTCGGGATCAATGCCGCTGACAGCATAGGCGAATTTTCCCGTCGCATTGCCAGTTGCGCCGGTGCTGATTTGCAACACGGGGTTGGCTTGCATGATGGGCTTGATCCCCGGAATCTTCCACATCTCCGTCGTCAATTGCGCCATCACGACGTCAATGGAAGGGCGCTGATCGATTGGTTTCAACGAGGCAATCACCCGCGCCATGGAACTGGACACCTTTCCCGTGAGTCCCGCGATCGTATAACCGATATCCACATACGGGTTCTCCCGGAGAACCTTGTCCACCTTGTATTGGTATTCGCGCATCCGATCGGGCGACGTCCCTTCCTGCACTTGGAACGAACCACGAATGAAGCCGCTGTCGCCAACCGGCAGGAAAGATTTCGGGACCGCATTGAAAAGCAATACCGTGCCAACAAGGCATATGACCCATGCGAGACCGGAAATCCATTTGTGCCGGAGGAAGAAATGGAGCGAGTTGCCGTAGCTCTTGATAATGCGCTTGAGCACGCGGTTGACGTGCAGTTCAAGCCAGGTCTTTTTACCGCTCTCGTGCCGGGCCAACATCCGCGCGCACATCAGCGGCGTGAGCGTCAGCGAGACAACCCCCGAGGCGATGATCGCAATGATGATTGTGATGGCAAACTCCTGGAAGGTGCGCCCGATAAGGCCGGGCATGAAGACCAGCGGCAGGAACACCGCGGCCAGGGAGAGTGTCATGGACAAAATCGTGAAACTGATCTCCTTCGCGCCGTGGAAGGTGGCTTCCAACGCGGTCTCGCCCGCTTCCATCCGGCGAACGGCGTTCTCCAAAAATACGATTGCGTCATCCACCAAAAAGCCGATGGAAAGCGTGAGCGCCAAGAGCGAGAGGTTGTCGATGCTGTATCCCAGCAGATACATCGCGAGAAAGGTGATCAGCATCGACATCGGCAACGCGACCACCGGGATCAGCGTGTCTGTGGCGCGGCCGAGAAAGAGAAAGATGACCAACACCACCAGGCCAAAGGCGATGGCGAGCGTCTCCTGCACATCGGTGACGGAATTAATGATCGTAATGGAACGGTCGAGCATTGTCACAAGCTGGATCGACCCCGGCAATTCGCGGTGGAAGAGCGGCAGCAAATCTTTCACTCCCTGCGCGGTTTCCACGGCGTTGGCCCCGGATTGGCGCGAAACAGCGAGCACCACGTTGCCGGTTGCAGGCTGCCCGCCGCGTGCCCAGAAGTGCCGCGACATTCGCTCATCCTGGACTGAATCGCTCACGTCGGCGACGTCCTCCAGATAAATCGTGGCCCTCTCTTTGTGACCCACGATCAGCTTCCGGTAGGCGGCGGCGTCCTCCAATTGCCCTTGCGGCTGGAGCAGAAACGTCTTGCCGGGTCCATCGAACTGCCCGGCCCCCTGGTAGCTCGTTCCCGCGCGGATCGCGGCGGAAACGTCGCTCACGGTGAGCCCGAGCGAGGCGAGCTTGGCTGGCGAGACCTTGACGCGCACCGCCGCCTTCGTACCGAAGATATCCACCTTGGCGACGCCCGGCAAGATGCTCAGGCGCTGGGCCACCTGGCTGCTCGCATAATCGTAAAGCTGCCCTTGCGTCAACGATTCGCTGGTCATTGCGAGATAGATAACCGGCTGGTCGTTCGGATTGGCCTTCGAAAAAACCGGAGGCGTCGGCAGGTCCACCGGCAGGCCGGAAGCCGCCTGGTTGATGGCCGCCTGCACGTCGGTCGCCGCGGCATCGACGCTCTTGCTCAGGTCAAACTGCAAGGTGAAAGTCGCGCTGCCCTGCGCGCTTTGCGAGGTCACCAGCGTGAGCCCGGGGATCTGCATGAACTGGCGTTCGAGCGGAGTGGCCACGTTGCGGGCCATGGTCGTCGGGCTCGCGCCCGGGTAGTTCACGCTCACGGTGATCACCGGGAAATCGACCGCCGGCAAATCGTTCACCGGCAGGCGTTGAAAACCGATGACGCCGAAGACGACGATGCACAGCGTGAGCATCATCGTCATGACCGGACGTTTGATGAAGGGATCGGATAAACTGGCCATGCTCGGGGTTCTATTTGTCAGCCGCAACGACTTGCACGCGTGTCCCCGGCGCAAGGGAAAGCTGTCCTGTCACAACAACCGTTTCGCCCGGCTTGAGTCCCGCTGTCACCGTCACGGCTTCCTCCTGGCGCTGGCCTGGTTTGACCTTGCGCAATTCGACTGTGGAATCTCCCTTCACCACGAAAACAAACGGCCCGGTTTGCCCGATTTGCAGCGCCTCGTTGGGGATGAGCACCGCGTCTTTAATCGTATCCAACAGCAGCCGCACATTCACAAACTGTCCCGGCCAGAACAGCCTGTCTTTGTTTTCCAGAAGCGCGCGCACGCGCACTGTTCCAGAGTTCTGTTGAATGCCGCTGTCGAGGAAATCGAAGGAACCTTCGCGCCGCTTTGAAGAATCCTCCGCAAAGCTCGCTTCGACTTTCAAGGTTCCTTTCTCCCGGAATTTACGCACGTCCGAGAGCGTCCCTTCCGGGACGGTGAAATCCACATAAACCGGGTCCTGCCGCTGGATGAGCAGCAATTGCGTCGAATTTGCGCTCACGATATTGCCGGTGTCCACCTTCCGCTTGCTTGCGCGGCCATTGATGGGCGAGCGGATTTCGCAGTAATCGAGGTCGATCTGGGAGGCGTTCACCGCAGCTTCATCGGCCTGCACCGCGGCTTGGGCGGCTTGCGCCGTGCTGCGCAGGCTGTCGTATTCCTGGGGAGCGATCACTTTCGTCTTGCTCAGCTCTTCATACCGCTTGACCTGCAACTGGGCATAGGTGGCCTTGGCTCGGTCCTGCTCGAGCGCCGCTTTTGCCTTGGCCAACGCAGCTTGATACGAGCGCGGATCAATGGAAAACAGCAGGTCGCCTTTGTTCACTTCCGCACCATCCTGGAAATGAATGGCAGTAAGAGCCCCCGAGACCTGCGGTTGCACCATCACCGCCTCGTAAGCCGTGCAATTGCCGATTTCGTCGAGGTAAACCGGCACGTCCTTTACCGCCGCGGCAGCCACGGTCACCGCGCGAGGCGGTTTGGGCGCTGGGGCGGGCGGTTTCCTGCCGCAGCCGACCAGAAAAACCAAAAGTCCACCACAAACACACAGGGGATGGGAGAAATTCATAAATCTAATAACTAAACCTAATTGGACCGATTTCAATGCTGGTCTGGCGGAAATTTCCTCTCTAGAGTTGCGCAGTTCCATGTCCCCCCCTCGTTCCTCAGGTCTCCGCTCCCGCTTGATGTTGCTGGTCGTATTGGCAATGTTACCGATGTTCGGCCTTTTGCTTTACCATGCCGCCGAGGAGCGCAACCGCAAGTTGATCGAGGTCCAGGAAGAAGCCATTCGCATGGCCGAGATGGCCGCAGGCAGCGTCGGCCAGGTCGTGGAAGGCATGCGGCAGCAGCTCTTCACGCTGGCTTGCTCCAGCGCGGCACGCTCGATGAACGGCCCGGCGGCCACCGCCTATTTTGTCGAATTGCGCAGCCACTCCAAATCTTTTTACAACATCAGCCTCGCGCAGGGCGAAGGAGTGACTGTCGCAACAGCAGATGCGAGAGAGGCGGGGTTGAACCGCAGGGGAGCTCCGTATTTTGCGCGTCTCCAGCAACGCCGCGATTTTGCCATCGGCGAATTTGTGCGTGAAAAAACCATCGGTGCGCCCACGATGCTGCTGGCCTACCCCGTCCCGGACCAGCCTGCGGACAAACCGCTCGCCGCAGTCTATGCGTCTTTGAACCTGGACACGCTGCAACGCTGTATTTCAGGACACCAACTCTTTTCCGAAGGCGTCATCCTGGTGACGGATCGCATCGGGAGGGAGTTGGCCCGCAATCCCGATCCCGAAAAATGGCTCGGACACCAAGCAAAGAGCTCGCTCCTATTCGAAGCGCAACAAAGCAAGGCAGGCTTCGTTGAAACCGCCGGCGTGGATGGAGTGACCAGGCTTTATTACCGGGTGCCCGTGCCCGGTTCCGATGACGGGCTTTTCGTGACCGTGGGGCTGCCCAAAACCGCGATCCTCGCCGCGATGCGGCGGGCATTTTACCGCGACCTGATCATCCTGGACATCTGCACCCTTGGCGCGCTCCTGTGCGCCTGGTACTTTGCGGATTATTCCGTCATCCGATACGTCCAACGCTTGACCATCGCCGCGCGGCAACTGGCGCAGGGAAAATGGGATACGCAGGCCCGGCTTTCGGGCGGAGCGCGCGAGCTCCAGCAACTCGGGATCGCCTTTGATGACATGGCAAGCGCCCTGCGCGAACACCGCGACCGGCTCGAACTGCGGGTGGAACAACGCACCCGCCAACTGAGCCACACGAACGACTGCCTCAAAGAGGAGATCGACGAGCGCAAACAGGCGCAAGCGGTCGCGCAAAAGCTTCTCGTCAACCTGGAACGCTCCAATAAGGAACTCGAACAGTTTGCCTACGTCGCCTCGCACGATCTCCAGGAACCGCTGCGCCTGGTCTCCGCCTATACCCAGCTCCTGCTCCAGCGCTACCGGGACAAACTCGACGCCGAGGCCGAACCGATCACCAAATTCATCACCGAGGGAGTCACCCGGATGCAGCGCCTGATACAGGATTTGCTCTCCTACTCGCGCGTAAGCAATCAAAACAAGGCCCTCGCGTTTGCCGATGCCGAATTAGCCCTTCAAACCGCCCTTCGCAACCTGGAGATGGTCATCAGCGAGCAGCAAGCGGTGGTGACCCACGATCCGCTTCCCGCCCTGCTGTGCGATCCCACCAAACTGGGGCAGCTGTTCCAGAATCTGATCAGCAACGGCATCAAGTTCCGCGGCGAAGAGCCACCCCGTATCCACATTGGCGTGCGCAAAACCGACGACGAGAAAGCCTGGCTCTTTTCCGTAAGCGACAACGGCATTGGGATTGAACAAGAATACTTCGATCGTATCTTCGTCATTTTTCAGCGCCTGCACACCCGTTCCAAATACCCCGGCACCGGAATCGGTTTAGCAATCTGTAAACGCATTGTGGAACAACACGCGGGAACTATCTGGGTGGAATCCGCAAAAAATAAGGGCTGTACATTCTATTTTACAATTGCGATGTCCTCTAAGATGATATGAGCCCTGTGGAAATGAATTCGCCAACGCCTGGACAGCCCATCGTAATCCTTCTAGTGGAGGACGAACCGGGTGACGCTTATCTCACCATCGAGGCGCTTAAGTCGGCAAAGATCATTAACAGCGTGCATCTGGTGGAAGACGGAGTCGAAGCAATGGCCTTTCTCCAGCGCGAAGCTCCCTACGGGGATGCGCCGCGGCCCGACCTCATCCTGCTGGATTTGAATTTGCCGCGCAAAGATGGACGGCAGGTCCTTGCTGAAATCAAGCAGAACGCTTGTCTGAACTCCATCCCGATCGTCGTTTTGACCACTTCCAGCGCCGACGAGGATGTTCTCCAGTCTTACAATCTGCGCGCAAATTGTTATGTTACCAAGCCGGTGGACTTGGAACAATTTATGACCGTGGTCAAAGCGACGCAGGAATTTTGGCTCTCCATTGTAAAGCTGCCCCCCCGCACCCCCTAAAACGATATGTACACCCCCCCGATCAAAGTTTTGCTGATCGACGACGACCCGGCGCAGGCCTGGCTGGTCCGAGAGCATTTGCGCTCCGTAGCCGAAAAATGGGGCAAAGCGATCGACTTGGTCCATACAGAATCGCTCAACGAGGGGATCGCGCGAGTGGTCGAGGATGGGGATATCAATGTCCTCTTGCTGGATCTCTCGCTGCCTGACAGCCTCGGGCTTGACACGCTTACCAAAGCGCATGCGACCTTCCCCTCCATGCCGATCGTGGTGCTCACGAGCATTGATGACGAGGAACTCGGCATGCGCTTAGTCCAAGGCGGCGCGCAGGACTATTTGGTAAAAGGACAATCCGACGGCTTGCTGCTCTACCGCACCATCTGTTACGCGATCGAACGCAAACAGAACGAAACCGAACGCGAACATCTCATCGCCGAGCTTAAAGAAGCCTTGGCCCAGGTGAAGACCCTGACGGGAATGCTGCCGATTTGCAGCGGATGCAAAAAAATCCGCGACGATCAGGGGTATTGGAATCGGATCGAAACATTCATTTCCGACCATTGCGATGCCGAGTTCTCCCACGGCATTTGCCCGGATTGCGCGAAAAAATACTTCCCCGCTTACGACGACAAGTTGGGGATCGAGGGGCGCTGACGGGACCCAGCGTTCCGCTATTCCACAGCCATCCGGCGCATTGCGTTGGCAGCGAACTGCGCCAACCCTGCGACCATCGTGGGCGCGCCGTTGCAACGAATCGCCTTGAGACTGCGTTCGGATTTGCCCGCCAGTTCCGGTTCGCCCTGCGCGACGATCAGCGCACAGGCGAAATGCTCGCCGAGAATCTCCAAAGCCCGCTTGAGCGCCTCTTCCTGCGTGGGGAGAATGACCGTGGGCGCGGGCATCGGCCTCTGCGGACGATCACCAAAAGTCCGGCAGAGCAGGTCGGAGGCAAAGAGAATCAGCCCCGTTGCTGTCGTGGAACAGCCGTACCAGCGCATCACTTGGGCAAATTGAGGCTGCCCCTCTTCATTGAGGAATTGGGCCTCGGCAACCATAACGACATTCGGAAAGTGTTCCGAAACGATTTGGTAAGCGGATTGCATCGCTTGTTCCCTTGGGTCTGTTGACATGGGTGGAATTCTGCGGGCTTGGGAGCAGGGAAGTCAACTCCGGCTTCGGGGCGTCACGTGACGGACGAACGCCGAAACGCGAGGCTTAGAATATTCCAACGGGGAGGGACACAAACCACATCCCACCTGCCATGAAAGTCGAACACAAATGCTGTGGCTGCTTGCTCGTTGCGCTCGCCCTGGTAGTAACCTGTTCATAAAACGCTTTACTTGTGATCGCGGAAATAAGTATTTTTCCCTACAGGAAAAATATTATCCTTTTTACCCCATGAGTAGTAAATACACCGCCTTTCGTTGCCCTGAAGACTTGCTGGAAAAAGCCAAAGTTCGCGCCAAGCGCGAACGGCGCTCCTTGAGCAATTATCTGATCACCCTGATCGACAAGGACGTCGCCGGAATGGGTGAACTTGTGAAAGAAGATACGACTCTATCGCGCGGCCATTTGAACGGCGGGAATTAGCCCTTTTTTCCCTCGAATGTTGATCAACCGCTCTCGCAAGGGGGGCGGTTTTTTTTGGCGTTATCGAAAACCCCGACCAGCCCGGCCGGCTCGTCCAGTGGCTTTACACTCGACCCCCGGTGCGCACGTATGAAGTTCCCGAGGAGAGTCGGCAACGGCTCCTCCGTTTTTTACGGTGGACAACTCGCGCCGTATGCCGTGTATTTCCCTGTTGATGAGCATATTGCCGCTATTATTACGCATAATAAGTTGGATGATGTTTTGCGCTCCTGGGAACGGGTGATTGGCCTGATATAGTTCGCGCTATCTTATTATACGGCAGCGCATAGCGTTTGTTATTACGTGTGATGCGGGTTATTTCGGCCCGGCGAGGAGCCAAGCGTCTCTTTCGCGGACAACCCCGAGTCCCCAAAGATTCAAATTTGCATCCGGCCACTTTCCTGATAGCACTCTAAGCCCCGCAGCGCGGAATCGCTCGCGGCAATCCAACCAAACAGACCTACTATCATGAGCAAACGCATCGCATTCCTCTTTTCCGGCCAAGGCGCACAAACCGTTGGCATGGGCAAAGATCTCGCCGAACAGTATCCCGTCGCCGCCGAATTGTTCCGTCGCGCCGACGCCTCGTTGAACCGTCCGCTGACGCAACTGATGTTTGAAGGGCCGGCCGAGGATCTGACGCAGACGGTTAACTGCCAGCCCGCGCTGTACGTTCACGGGTCGGCCTGCCTCGCGGCGTTCCTTCAGGAAATGGGTGGGGAACTGCCGGGCGTGATCGCCACTGCCGGACTCTCGCTGGGCGAATTCACCGCCCATGCCGCCGCCGGCACGTTTGATTTTGAAACGGGCCTTTCGCTCGTCGCCCAGCGCGCGCAGTTCATGCAGGAAGCGTGCGAAAACACCGAAGGGACGATGGCCGCGATGATCGGGTCCGAAGAAAACATCGTGCGCGACCTCGCTGCCGAGACGGACGTGGACATCGCGAACTTGAACGCGCCGGGCCAGGTGGTGATCTCCGGCGAGCGGGCCAAGGTCGAACTCGCCGTTTCGCTTGCGAAAGAAAAAGGGATTCGCCGCGCCCAACTCCTCAATGTCGCCGGCGCCTACCACTCGCGCTTGATGAACTCGGCTTACGTGAAGCTCGGCGAAGTGCTCGAGCGCACCGATTTTGCCACCCCCAAATACTTGGTCGTCGGCAACGTCGACGCCCTGCCGGTCGCCGAAGCCCCGGCCATCCGCAACGCCCTGCGCGAGCAGGTGACGAGCACCGTGCGCTGGACGGAGTCGATGGAATACCTCCTGGATGTCGAAAAAATCGACCTCTTTATCGAATTCGGCCCTGGCGGCGTTCTCGCGGGGCTCTTTGGTCGCATCCGCAAGGGCACCGAAGTGCTTTCCATCTCCGACGTGCCGAGTCTCCAGACCGCCGTCGCGAAGTTGAAAGAGTAAGGAACGCCCTTACGTTTCTCCATGTCCTTTGTTGAACTCACCGAGCGTCTGCTGATGGATGCCGGGGGATGGCAGGCGGCCAAACTCGCACGCGCGCTCGTGGAATCGGGCCGCGTGGTGAGCGCCGCCTACAGCCCTCCGGTGCTCAAGGGGGTGGTGCGCGAAGGGGATCTGGAATTGCGGGCGGGGCTGAAAATCTCGTCCAAAAACGACATCGAGAACCTCTGCCCGTGCCGCCAGTCGCGCCAGTGGGGAGCGATTTGCGCCCACTCGCTGGCCGTCGGGTTTTCGCTTTTGATGCACAAAACCGCCCCCGGCTCGGATATGGCAAGCCGAGGGCGATCGCCCGAACCTGTCGCGCCGACCTCCAAAGGACCACGGTTCACGGTGGCGGAAGCAGGAAACCGTGGGTCGGATTTCGTCACGCTGAGCGTCGTGCTGCCGCCGCAATTCATGGCCTCTTGGGAGCGGGGCAACCTGACCGTGGGAGTGGAAGCCGAGCGCAGCGGCCGGAAGGTGTTGCTCAACGCCCTGGACGAAAAAGGAACCTTTTGCTGCTCGGAAGCCGACCTGCGTTTGGTCGAAACGCTTCGGGCGCTCAACTCCGGTGCCGTGGCGGGAATGCTCGTTTTGCCCCGGGAAAAAACGCTCTCTCTATTAGAAGGGCTGCGTGGGCATCCGCGCGTGACGCTCGGCAAGGCAACGGCTGTGCATGTTTCTGCCAAACCGTTGTCGCCAAAGCTGGAGGTGAAGTCCGACGCGCAAGGGCGTGTCGCGCTGCATGTCGAATGGGCCTCGGATACCCGGCTTTTGCTGGGAGGGCAGGGGGCGGCATGGTCGCTCGCGGGTTCTGTCTTTGCCCCGGTGTCGCCGGGATTGCCTCCGGCTTACAGTGAACTGTTGCGCCGGGACATCATGCTCGCCCCCGAGCAGGCCGGGCCGTTCCTGGCCACGGAGTTGCCGAGGCTGCGCGCGTTTTTTGAAGTGACGGGCACCGCCGCCGCACCGGGAGACGCACCGCAAATGGTCCCGGAGGCGGGGAGGTTCTCGCTCACGCTGGAGGGTTCGCTCAACCACCTCACCGCTCGGCTTCAGCGGATCTACTCCAAACGGATCGTGACCCTCGGCGTCACCAGCCCGACGGAAAACTGGGCCACCCCGGATCCGGCGAACCCGTCCCACATCCTGTGCCGCAACAGCGAGGCGGAGCGGTTGGCGCTTTCGGAATTGACCCGGTTTGGATTTACCGGGCCGGATTCGACGGGGCATTTCGTGCTGCGGGGCGAGCGGGCCATTTTGACGTTCTTCGGCGAAGGCTACCCGGCGCTGGCGGCGCATTGGGAGGTGACGCTCGGCCCTCGCTTTACCAATGTTTCGGCGGAAATCGAGCGGATCACCCCGCGCGTGGAGATCTTCAGTTCCGGGGAACGCTGGTTTGACCTCCAATTCGACCTCTCCACCGGGAGCGGCGAACGGTTTTCCGCTGCCGAAGTGCAGCGCATGCTCCAACTCGGCCAAAACCACGTCCGCCTCAAGAGCGGCAAACTCGCAGTGTTCAACAGCGGGCTGCTCGACGATTTCCAGAGCGTCTTGCGCGATTGCAATCCGCAACAACGCCAACCGGGGAGCTATCGGATCGACAACGCCCATGCCGGGTATCTGGAAGCCGCCGCTGCCGGAGCCGGATTTGCGATCAACGCCGGAGCTTCCTGGAGGCAGTGGGCGCAAAGCCAGCAAGGCAAAGCGGAGATGACGCCGCTGCCATTGGGCGATTTGGAAGGGGTGCTCAGAAATTACCAAAAACACGGAGCATCTTGGCTAAGCTTCTTGGGATCAAATGGTTTAGGTGGAATATTGGCCGACGATATGGGCCTTGGAAAGACCCTCCAAGCGTTGGCTTACCTCCGCACGCAGCCGGGCCCTGCCCTGGTGGTCTGTCCCTCGTCCCTGGTCTTCAACTGGCAGCGCGAGGTGGAGAAATTCACCCCCGAACGCAAAGTGCTCGTCCTCGAAGGAGCCCAGCGCGCCCGGCGTTTTGCGGAAATTCCGAAAGCCGATCTCGTGATCACCAGCTACCCGCTTTTGCGCCGGGACGCCGAACGCTACCGCAATTTTGAGTTCTCCACCGTGCTCCTGGACGAAGCACAACACATCAAAAACCCCGACACCCAGAACGCCCAGGCGGCGGGGATGTTGCGCGCCGCCCGGAAATTCATCCTCACCGGCACCCCGGTGGAAAACTCCGTGCGCGACGTCTGGTCGCTCATGAATTTCGTGATGCCCGGCTATCTGGGCGACCGCGACGACTTCCGGGAACGCTACGAAATCCCCATCTCCCGTCAGAACGACAAGGAGACCTTGGCGCGACTCGCAAAGCGGCTCCGGCCGTTCCTGCTGCGTCGGCGCAAGCAGGAAGTGGCAGCGGACCTCCCGCAAAAGCTGGAGAACGTCGCCTATTGCGAGTTAACCGAAGCGCAGAAGCAAGTCTACGCCGCGCTTTTGCAAGGAGCCCGCGCCCAGATCGACGAGGCGACCGGCGAGAAGAACGCGGGCCGCGCCCAGATGCTCATGCTCACCGCGCTGCTTCGGTTGCGGCAGGCGTCGTGCGATTTACGGTTGTTGGACAAAGACGGCGCGGCCACCGCCAAAGCCGATTCCGGCAAGGTGGAGCTTTTCAACGAACTGCTCAACGAAGCCGTCGACGGCGGCCATCGCGTGCTGGTCTTCAGTCAGTTTGTTTCCATGCTCACGCTCCTGCGCCGGGAATTGGAGCACGCGGGGATCGCCTACTGCTATCTCGACGGCCAAACGCGCGACCGCATGGAGGAGGTGGACCGGTTTCAGAACGGCGATGCGCCGGTGTTCCTGATCAGCCTCAAAGCGGGTGGTGTGGGGTTGAACCTCACGGCGGCGGACACGGTGATCCATTTCGACCCGTGGTGGAATCCCGCGGTGGAAGCCCAGGCGACCGACCGCGCGCACCGCATCGGCCAGAAGAACGTCGTCACCGCCTACAAACTGATCGCGCGAGGGACCGTGGAAGAGAAAATCCTCCATTTACAGCGCAAAAAGCGGGAGATCATCGACGCCGCCATCGAAAACGAAGAACCGCTCATGGAAGGGCTCACGATGGACGAGATTCGGGGGTTGCTGGAGTAGGCGGAGAGGCAGTGCAACTGCCGGGATAAGTGCGTTCCCAAGTGCAACTTGGGAACGAGGACAAAAGCCTCCTCTTTGCGTCCTTTGCGGCTTTGCGCGAGACTATTCCGCCGCAGGCACCGCCGCCGCCGGCTTCCCGCCCACGATCTCCCACGCCCGTTCCAGCGAAGCGTCGATGTCGGGGCAGATGTTGTCCAGCCCGAGTTTGTCCACAAAGCCCGATTTGTAGAGCACTTTCATCGGCTGCGGTTGCACGCCGCTGAGGATGAGCTTGGTGCCGCGACGGCCAAATTTGTGGTACATGATCTCCAGCGCACGCAGACCGGAACCGTCGATGGCGGGAACGGCGCGCATGCGGAAGATGACGATGGTCGGGGTGATTTGCGCGCTGTCGAGGGCGTCTTCGAGTTTTTCCGCGACGCCGAAGAAGAACGGGCCTTCGATGCGATAGACGAGCACTCCTTTGGGCACGGATTTGTCGCGGATGGAATCGCCGCCCAGCCCCACGTCGCTGTCCCCGGTGATGATGCGCACATGCGTGATCTCTTCCATCTGTTGCACGAAGAGGATGAACGCGAGGGCCAGGCCAAACCCCACGGCGATGGAGAGGTCAAAGGCGACTGTCATTGCGAAGGTCACGAGCAGGACGAGGTAATCCCTTTTCGGACCGCGCGCCAGTTCCTTGAAATTCAACCATTCGCCCATGCGGAAGGCCACCACGAGCAGCACGGCGGAAAGCGCGGCCAGCGGGAGATATTGCGCGAGCGGAGCGGCGATGAGAACGACCCCCAGGAGCGTGATGGCGTGAATGATCCCCGAGACCGGCGTGCGGCCGCCGCTGCGGACGTTGGTCGCGGTGCGGGCGATGGCTCCCGTGGCGGAGATGCCGCCGAAGAACGGGCAGATGAAATTCGCGATCCCTTGGCCCATGAGTTCCTGGTTGGAATCGTGGCGCGTTTCGATCATCCCGTCGGCGACCATCGCGGAGAGGAGGGATTCGATCGCCCCAAGTAGCGTGATGGTAAGCGCGGGCCCCATGAGTTGCTGGATGCGGGCAAAGCTGATGTGGGGAAGCTGGAATTGCGGCAGCCCTTCCATGGCTTTCGCGCCGAATTTGGAGCCGATGGTGGCGACCACCTGCGGATCGGGGTTCCAGATGTAGACAATCACCGCCGTTACCAAAATAGCGACGATGGAAGGCGGGACGGCGCGCCAGCGTTTGGGCCAGCCGATGATGATGCCCAGCGCGAGGAGGCCCAGCGCGAGGCTCTGCCATTTGGTATCGGAAAGATGGGTCACGATGCCCCAAAACTGCGCCAGCGCTTCGGCAGGCAGTTTGACGTCGAGGCCGAGGAGTTGCTTCATCTGGCCAATCGCAATGACGACGGCGATGCCGCTGGTGAACCCCGCGACGACCGAGTAGGGGATGAACTTGATGAGCCCCCCCAGGCGAAACGCACCGATGGCAAAGAGGAACACCCCGGCCATCATCGTCGCCAATGCCAGCCCTTCGTAACCGTAGGTGGCGGCAATGGTGAAAAGAATCGGCACGAACGCCCCGGTGGGCCCGCCGACTTGCACAAAGCTGCCGCCGAGAGCGGAGATCAGGAAGCCTGCGATGATGGCGGTCCAGAGTCCCTGGCTTGGGGAGACGCCGGAAGCGATGCCAAAGCCGATGGCGAGCGGCAAGGCGATGATGCCAACGGTGATCCCCGCAATCACATCCGGCAGAAGCATCTGGCGGCGGTAACTGCGAAGGGCGTCGACTAAGGCGGGGCGAAATAAGGAACTCACGTTGTTGGGCTGCCAGTTAAAACAAAGAAAGCACAACGAGCAAGGGGTGGATTGCTCATTCTTAACGATAAATTGTTCATTTGCATGGATTGCCCCCATTTTCGGGGCAACCAGTCCATTCATGGAGCGTTCTCCGAAACTTCGGCGTGGGGAAGTTTGGAACGAGGCTGGAGGCGTGGGCTGTGGGCGCGGTGATTGGTTCTTCGCTCGCGGTTTTGCTTTTTGGGATGGGGGAATGGCGGGGTTGCGCGATGCCCAGAAAGACGCAAATCATCCCTCCGGCAATCGCGCCGATTCCGAAATCGATCGCGCCCCAGCCGACTCCGTTTACCGCTGACCCTGATCACAACATCATCCGATTGCCTTTGCCGCCGGTAAAAGAGGAAACAGGGCCGCTCCAAGTGCAGGCCGAGCCAGCGCCCTTTGATCCCAACGCCATCGACAAGAACGGCGTGACGGCTTTGATGCGGGCGGCAGAGCGGGGGGATGTCGAGGCAATGGAACAGCTCATAGGCCAGGGTGCGGAGGTGAATCAAATGGATCACCTTGCGCATACCGCTCTTTTTTTTTCCATTGTGGCGAAGTCGGCACCGGCCGTGAAATGCTTGATCGCGCACGGCGCGGAGGTGGAATGCAATTGCTGTGATGGAGCGCATTCGCCCCTGTTGCACGCGCTGGCCACGGGCGAGTTGAGCGTCATCGAGCCGATCTTGCGTGCGGAGCGCCCCCTGGAATGGTGCCGCCCGGCGAGGCAGGCGCT
>JBAXCI010000024.1:0-16068 GCA_037141555.1 Verrucomicrobiota bacterium
CGCACCTCGCCCTACGAATTCCAAGGGCTCGGCAAGGAAGGGCTGCGGCTGTTGCAATTGGCCAAGAAAGAGACGGGGCTCAAAATCGTCACGGAAGTCTTGAGCGAGCGCGACGTGGAGCACGTGGCGGCCTCGGCGGATATTTTGCAAATCGGCGCGCGCAATGCGCAGAATTTCCAGTTGCTCATCGAAGCGGCCCGGAGCGGCAAACCGATCCTGCTCAAGCGCGGGCTGAGCCAGAAGATCGAGGAATGGCTGCTCTCAGCGGAATACGTGCTGGCCCACGGCAATCCGAACGTGATGCTTTGCGAGCGCGGCATCCGCACGTTCGAGACGTTCACGCGCAATACCCTCGATTTGTCGGCGGTGGCGGTCGCCAAGGCGGAATCGCACCTGCCGGTGATCGTTGATCCAAGCCAAGGGTGCGGCAAGGCCAGCTTGGTGGAGATGCTCTGCCGGGGTTCGGTCGCGATGAATGCCGACGGGTTGATCATCGAGGTTCACCCGAACCCGGCGGAAGCGATGAGCGATGGCCAGCAGCAGGTGGATTTCAAGGCGTTCGAGAGGCTCATGGCCGGGCTGCCGCCGTTCTTGAAGCTGACCGGGAAGACGATGTAGCAGGTGGCTGGGTCGTCTCGTTCCCAAGTTGCACTTGGGAACGCACTTACTCAGGCAGTTGAACTGCCGGGCGATGAGAGTTCAGCGAGCCGATCTTGGTCTCGGTATCAAGGGTGATGGCAGCAATGCGAAGTTCAACTTCGCGGGAAATGCATTCCCAAGTGCAACTTGGGAACGAGAGGTGATCGCGGTAGCGCCGCACTAGTGCGCGCCGTCGGCGATTTCGCACAGGTGCGCTTGCGCTACGTGGCCGGTCCGCTCTTGGTATTTCGCAACGAGCGCTTCTTTGACGGCCTGGGCTTTGTCCCGTTCGAGCAGGGTGACGGTCGCGCCGCCGAAACCACCGCCCGTCAGCCGGGAACCGAGCACGCCCGGCAATTGCTGGGCGATCTCCACCAGCGCATCGAGTTCCGGCGTGCTGTTCTCGAAGTTGTGGCGCGAACTTTCGTGGCTGGCAAACATGAGCGAGCCGAAGCCTTTGACGTTGCCGCAGCGAAGGAACTCGATGCCGCGGAGCACGCGCTCGTTTTCACCCACAACGTGCGCCGCACGTCTGTAGGAGAGCTCGGGAAGGGTTGCCTTGCCCGCTTCGAGTTGGGCGCTGGTGACGTCACGGAGCGCTTTGGCCCCGAGCCGGGCCGCGGCGTCGAAGCATTGCAAACGGCGCTCGTTGTATTCGCCCCCGGAGAGTCGGTGGGGCACGCCGCATTGGGTGATGAGCAACTCGACGCCGTCCGGGAACGGCGTGGTTTCCACAGTTTCGTTGCGGCAGTCGAGGAAAATGGCGTGGCCCGCTTTGCCGAAGGCGGAGGAGACCTGGTCGAGGAGGCCGCAGTTGACGCCCACAAATTCGTTTTCGGCGCGGCGGCAGAGTTTGGCGATGGTCAGGCGGTCCAGATTGAGCCCGAACAGTTTTTGCAACAGCATCGCGGTGGAGACTTCCAGCGCGGCGGAACTGGAGAGACCGGCTCCCAGCGGGAGATTGCTCTGCACTTCAGCGCTGAAGCCGCCGACGGGGAGGCCGTTTTTCTGGAAGACATCGAGAACGCCCAGCAGGTAGTTGGCCCACTCGTTCTCGTGGCTTGGCGCCAGAGCGTCGGCGTCGGCCTCGAAGGTGAGTCCCAGCGTGGCGGAGCAAAGGGCGACCCGCGAGGACCCCGTCCGTTCGCCGGTCAGGGTCACGCCACGGTCGATCGCTGCGGAGAGAACCACTCCTTCGTTATAGTCCGTGTGATTGCCGAGAAGCTCGACCCGCCCAGGTGCATAAGATTTTTGCATTCCAGCCATTTGCTAACCTAAACTGCCGCAGGAAGCAATACGCAAGAAACAAAAGCGCCAAAATGTGCGTCGAGCCTATGCGCTGCCGATCAAGATGCCCGCCAAAAACACCAGTGCGCCGCCGACGATGACTTGGAACGCTGCCGAAAGGAACGGCGTGTCCATGTAGCGTTTGCGGATGTAGCTGATGGCCAGCAATTCCAGAACCACGACGGCGACGGCGAGGGCGGTTGCGCTCCGGAAATCGTGAATGAGGTAGGGGAGCGTGTGGCCGATGCCTCCTCCCATGGTCATCAAGCCGCAGATGATGCCCCGGAGCAGCGGTTTGCCGCGTCCCGTCATGCTGCCGTCGTCGGAAACGGCTTCGGCAAACCCCATCGAGATGCCCGCGCCGACGCTGGCCGCGAGACCGACCAGGAACGCGTCGTGGCTGCTTTGCGTGGCGAACGCCGCCGCGAAAACGGGCGCAAGGGTTGAAACCGAGCCGTCCATGAGCCCGGTCAACCCGGGTTGCACAACCTGCAAAACGAACATGCGGTGGTTCGCCGCCTCTTCCTCTGCTTCGACATCCGGCGTGACATGTTCCAACTCGATGCTCTCTGCCGTTTTGACGTGCTTGCGCTCGGCTTCCGCCAAATCTTCAAGGAGTTTGCGCGTGGAGGCGTCGGTGACGCTTTGGGCGACCCGTTCGTAGAACTGCCGCGTCTCCATTTCCATGATTTCGGCCTGCCGCCGTACGGCCTTGATGCCCAGCGGGCGTACGAGCCAGATCGGGCGGCGGTTGACGAACCCCCGGACGTCCTCGCGCCGGATCAGCGGGATGTGATCGCCGAAGCGACGCCGGTATTCGTCGATCAGGAACCGGCGGTGTTCGCTCTCTTCGACGGCCATGCACTCGAAAATTTTAGCCGTGGCCGGGAAGTCGGCTTGCAAGCCGTGGGCAAAATCGTTGTAAATCCGGCCATCGGTCTCCTCAAGAGAGATTGCCAGAGCCAGCATTTCCTGTTCGGTCAGATCTTTGAAGTTTTTGGCCATGAGGAACATTTTGCCGCAAGCTCAAGCTCCTGTGCGATGAAAATCATCGCAATCTACGGCAGGCCGGGAATTTCCTAAGGTTTACGCCGCCGAAACAGGCGGCAGCGCCGTGGGACCGGAACGCTCGGCGCGTTCCGCGCGCGCTTCTTTAGGGTAGGCGACCCGGCTGTGCAACATGCTCAGGAGGGTGGATTTGAAACTCGCCGCGATGGTTTTGAGCTCGCGCAGATTCAGTTCGCAATCGTCGAGTTGTCCGTCTTTGACCCGCTGCTCGATGATGTCCCGAATCATCTGTTCGACGCGTTGCGGAGTCACTTTTTCCACGCTGCGCGAGGCGCTTTCCACGGAGTCGGCCAGCGAAATGATGGCGCATTCCTTGGTTTGCGGCAGCGGTCCCGAATAGCGGAAGCTGGCTTCGCACACCTCGGGGATGTCTTCCTCCCGGATGTTCATGATTTTGCCGCCTTGGCGCGCGTCTTCCTGTTGTTGGAGGGCGCGTTTGTAGAAATACCAGACCAGGGTGGTGCCGTGGTGCTGGGCGATGACGTCGATGATCTCCCGCTTGAGATGGTGCTTCAGGGCGAGGTCGATCCCTTCTTTGATGTGCGCGGTGATGATGAGCGCGCTCATGGTGGGGGCGAGTTCGTTGTGCGGGTTGTTTTGGAGATCGATGTTCTCGTTAAAATAATCCGGCTTCACGAGTTTGCCGATGTCGTGGAAGTATGCGCACACGCGCGCCCGGGTGGGATTTGCGCCGATGGCTTCGGCGGCGGCTTCGGCGAGGTTGGCGACCACCAGGCTGTGATGGTAGGTGCCGGGGGCTTCGATGGTCATGCGCTTGAGGAGCGGGTGGTTCAAGTCCGCCGCTTCAAGCCACGAAATGTCGGTGGTGATCTGGAAAAGGTTTTCCAGAACGGGAAGGGTGCCGCTCACCAAAATGGCGGTGAGCACCCCGCTGGCGACGGCCGCAAAGCTCTGGAGCGCGATGAGTTGCCAGTTGATGTTGCCGAAAACTTCGAGAACGATCGGCCCGATCAACCCGAACATCAGCGCCAGCACCCACGTGGCGAGCCCCACAAAAAGGCCGGCCCGGACCAAGCGGCTGCGCTGACGGACCTCGAGGGTGACAAATACCGCGACGAAGCCGCTGATGAGGCTCATCACGATGAAGATCGCCGGGGTGAGGACCGGGGTCAGTCCATCGACCAGAATGCCTCCCCAGAGGCTGACGAAGATGGCGGCGAAAATGCCGAGATTGCGCCCAAGCAAGACAGAGAGGACCAACGGGGCGAAGGCGAACGGGATGAGCAGCGGACCGAAATCGCGGTCAAGGGTGCCGCTCCAGGTGAGCGCGAGGATTCCTTTGATGAACGCGAGGTGGGCAAAGCAAATGCCGAATACCAGGAGGAGTCGGGAGTTGCGCCCGAAGGTGCGCGGGTGGTTGATCCAGAGCTGGGCCAAGGCGGTCAGGGAAACGAGGAGGCTGGTGAGGAATTTCTTCTCCATCCCCTGCGTTTCTTTTCCTGTAAAAATCAAGAGGGCGATCCCGGCGCTGAATGCGGCGAAAATCAGGAGTTTGGCGAAAAATCCGCGCTCCAGCATTTGGACGATTTCGCTGGTACTCCGGCGCCGTCGCTGTTTGGGGGAAGCGAGCCCCTTTTTGACCAGCCGTTGGTGTTCGAGAAATTTGATCATACGTGCGACAGAAATGGGCGGGCCCGGCTTTAGGGGCGAACGTCTCCGGAACGGTGGCGTTTGTAGGCCCGGACGATTTGCCGGACCAGTTCGTGGCGGACGACGTCGCGTTCGCCAAAGGTGCAGAAGGAGATGCCTTCGACATCCTTGAGGGCTTGCAGCCCCTCGATGAGCCCGGAGCGTTTGTTGCCGGGAAGATCGATTTGCGTGGTGTCGCCGGTGATGACGCACTTGGAGTCGACCCCGAGCCGCGTCAAGAACATGAGCATCTGTTCGGTGGTCGTGTTTTGGGCTTCATCCAGAATGATGAAGGCGTGGTTCAACGTGCGGCCTCGCATGAAGGCGAGGGGGGCGATTTCGATGATGCCGCGCTCGATGTAGCGTTCGCGCTCCTCGTCCTCCAGCATGTCTTGGAGGGCGTCGTAGAGCGGGCGCAGATAGGGGGCGATTTTTTCTTTCAGGTCGCCGGGCAGGAAGCCGAGCGCCTCGCCAGCTTCGACGGCGGGCCGGGTCAAAATGATGCGGTTGACCTGCTCTTTTCTGAGGGCGACGAGCGCCATGGCCATGGCGAGGTAGGTCTTTCCTGTTCCGGCAGGGCCGACGCCGAAGACGAGGTCATGATCGACGATTTCCTGGATGTAGGTGCGCTGGGTGGCTGTCTTGGGCGTGATCGGCGCGCGGCGCGGCGAGGTGACGAGCCGGGTGTCGAGAAGTTCGTGAAGCTTTGCGCCGGGTTCGGGTTCGGTGACGGAGCGTAGCGCGTAGCCGAATTCGTGGCGGCGGATGGGCATCCCGCTCTGGCGGGCGCGTTCGAGTTGGTCGAAAACTTGCCGGGCGCGCTCGATGTTCTCTGCCGGACCTTCAATACGCACCCATCCCTCCCGTGTGGTGAGCCGCACGGCGAGTTCTTCTTCCAAGGTCTTGAGCAGCTTCAAGTCGCCCACATACAGGGCTTGGAGCGCCCGAGCGTTTTCAAACTGCAAAGTCTGACTTTCTGACATCGAATCGGTAGATAACCTTCTCTTAGCTTAACGGAACCGTTGCGAGTGTCAAACCCTGCGATGGGCCGCAGTTTTGCCCTTAGCGGAACCCGTAGGCCAGGGACCAGTGCGTCCGTTCGAGCGGCGATTTCTCGATCTCGACGATGAGGTAATACGAACCGCTGACTTTCGGCACCACCCGGGCGGCTGCCATGTGCGGCTTGTTTCTCCAGTATTCCGCTTCCGCGAGTTTGCCCTCGGCGTCATACACATGGACGGAGATTTTGGCGCTGGCGACGTCGGTTCCCATCCAGAACCAGTATTCGTTGCCTTTGAAGAGCTGCTGTACGATGGCCTTGGGCTGTTTTACCGGGAGGTCGCCGCCCCAGTAGTCTTCCCGAACGGTGAATCCTTCTTTCACGTACGGTTGGGCTGCCTGCAACGCGAACGACAGGGCGTCGTCCACGGTGGCGTGCGCCGTACAGAGCAGGATGGAGAGAGCGAGTGCGAATGAAACAATCGTTTTCACGGGTTAATCCTGGGAAGAAATGGCTTTCACCAGATCTGCGGTAATGGAGTGAATCTTGGCCACCTTCTGGGGAGATACGCCGCCCGCGGGCTCAATGAGTGTGTTCAGTTCGGGGAGCTGGCGCGCAATCTTTTTTACGAGCGTGTTTTCCTTGAGGCGCTTGTTCAGGGTGTCGAGCTTGCGCTGGAAGAAGTTCAGGATGGCAGGCTGGTGGAGCAGTTCCGCACCGTCTTTGTTGTAATTCTTTTCGACGACCTGCGTGAGGGCTTCGGTGCCGCGGAGCCAGCCGCCGAGGCTGACGAGCTGGGCGAGGTCGGCGTCCTTGAGTTCGATCATCGCTTGTTTCACGTCCTTGGATGCGCCGTCGAGTTCGAGCCGGATCGTCTGCCAATCCTTTTTGTCGGCGGCTTCGATGATGCTGCTGGTGCGGCTGATCACCGATTTCTGGACGCCGATGGCTTTGGATAGGGTCAACACCTGGCGGCCGATTTTTTTCACCTCCTCGGCCTCCTGGGCTTCGACGGCGATGAAGCCTTCGGCGATGGTGACCCCGAGCAGCAGGGCGACCTGGGCGCGTTTGCCGAGGTTTTCGGTTTTCACCGGGCGCAGCACGTCGTGCCAGTTGGGGGAGCCGAGTTTGTCGAGCACGCCGAAGACTTCGGTGGGCACGGGAATGACGACTTCATCCACCACCTTGGCGGGTAGCGAGCCGACGTCGATGGTGCGGGGCGGTTCGCCTTGTGCCAGGCAGACGGGTCCCAAAAAAATTGCCAATAGTGGCAAGAACCAGGCGGTTTTCCGAGAGGCCGGACGAGCGGTCGAAGAAAATTTGATCATGGCAAGTAACCCGCAAGATATGCAATCCGAGCCGTAACTCAACCAAACCTGCGCGAATCAATCAATCTTTTTCAGGGCGCAGGCGGCGAACCAAGGCAAAAGAGGATCAGGAACTCAGGAAATCAGGAAAAGAGAAGAGCGGGTGCCTGGAGATTGCACTCAACGGGCCATCTGCGCAGGCTTCTTTTCTTCATTCCATCCCTTCCCGAGTTCCTGATCGATTTTTGTTTCCTTTTGGCTCAACAAAAAAGCCACGAGGTGATCGTGGCTTTTTTGTTTTCGCAGATTTCTCTGCGGGTTTTAAGTTGGTTTGTGAAAAAGGAGGTCTTACTTCCCTTTTTCTTCGATGTATTTGACGACGTCGCCCACGGTTTGAAGTTTTTCGGCGTCCTCATCGGGCACTTCGACCGAGAATTCCTCTTCAAACGCCATGACGAGTTCCACGGTATCCAGCGAGTCGGCGCCAAGGTCTTCGATGAACGAAGCGTTAATGGTGACCTGTTCGGGATTCACGCCAAGTTGCTCGACGATGATGTCTCTGACTTTTTCTTCGATGCTTTTCTCTGACATATTGGGTTTCCTGGTTGTGGGTTGAAAAGTTTGGGTTGAAATCTTTTGTGCGCACACCAGTAATGATCCCGCGCAGCTTTGGCAACAAAGAATTTACACTTCCCATCAACGAATCGCTATTGAGCCCGGGGCGGCCTTGCACTACTGTCCCTATTTTCAACTCGTCCGCACACCTATCCATGAGTGACTCGCCTCTTGATCTTGACCTGAAATTTTTACCCGACTGGCTTAAAGAGCCGGCCGATAAAAACCCGTATGCAAATTATGCAGGCGAGTCGCCCCGGCGCGACTTCGACCGGCGCTCCGGCGACCGTGGTCCCGGTAATCGCGGCCCCGGCGGCAATCGCGGCCCGGGCTCTTATAACCAGGGTTCTCGCGGTGCCTCGCAGCAGGGCGGTAATCGGCCGCAACGTCCCGGTGGCGCTCCCCAAGGGCGCACGGGGGGGCCGCGGGATGAGCGTGGTCCTCGCCGCGATTTCGCAGGCCCGGGAGGCCAGCGCGGACCTCGCGACGGGCAGGGACGTCCCGGTGAACGCCGCCCCGATCAGCGCTCCAACGATCAACGGCCCCCGGTTTCCAGGCCCGAGGAGGTGCTCATTCCGCTGCATGTGGAATTTTTCCCGGAGGCCAGCGGGATCGCCGCTTTGGCCAAACAAATCAAGTCGAGCCACCGCGCTTACCCGATTTACGGGCTGGGCCGGATGTTCTTGAACAAACCGGAGCGCCATCGCATCCGGGTGACCTCCAACGCGCCAGCTTACCCGCTCTACCAAGTGGGCGAAGACGGCGCGGTGACCACCAACAAGCAATCCGCCGAGCGGGAAGCGTTCCGCGAGCTCAAGTCGAATTATTACGCCGAGGAGACCCAGCAGCTTGAGGCTCCCAAGGGCAATTACTCCAACGTGGGCCGTTGCCGGTTCAGCGGCGTGCTGCTCGGGCCGACAAACCACCACGGCTATCAACCGGCGCTCCGTCGGCTCTATGATGCGCGCTTTAGCCGCCGCATGGATTTCAACGAATTCCTGAGGCAGATCGAGATCGTCAGCGACCCGGCTGTGATCGAAGAGTGGAAGAAGCAGGTGAGCAGCGTGACGGTTTTCCGCACGACGCAGGAAGCTGAGCCGGTGGAGTTCAAGACGGCCCAGGAAGTCGAAGCCCACTTCCGGGCCAACTACCTCGAAAAATGCATTCGCTCGGGGAGAGCGCTGGAAATGAGCGGGATCGCGAGCCGCAACGTGGGCGACCGCCAAATTCGCGACGCCATTCGGTCCGCTTGGGAGAAAGAACGCGCGTTTCCTGCCCAGACCGTGAACCGGCTGCGTCCGCATTTCCAAGAGGCGGGGCTCCACATTTGGAAACATCGCAAGCGGATTCTGTTCGTTTCCACCGTGCGCCCCGTCCGGTTCGGATCGGACACCCGCAGCGTTTCCGAGCACATCGCGAATATCCTTAATGTGATCGAGGCGTCGCCGAAATGCACCCGCGCGGATTTTGCCACGCACCTGCTCAAGCCGCATGAGGCGGAGCCCGATTTCCAAAAACTCAAGGCGGCGCTCGCGTCCGATCTGCACTGGCTGATCGGTTCGGGACACGTCATCGAGTTCCACGACGGCACCTTTGAACTCCCTCTGGCACCGAAAGAGGCGGCCAAGGATGACAAGGAGGCGAGGGGAGGGGGGGACGAGGAGAAGGAGGAGCTTGGCCAAACCGCAGCAGTTGAAGCGGCTCCCGTTGCCGGGGAGCCTCTTGCTGGGGAGCCCGTTGTTGAGCTAACTGAGGTAAAAGCCGAAGCTCCAGCACCACCTTCTTGCGGAGAGGCGACGGTTTAGACATTCCACGCCTCGTCAAAGGAGGCTGGATAGCCGGGATAACGAGAGGATAAGCACGGATGGACGGTAGATGGCGGCACGGGGTGCCGCCTCTGGGAACTAGCGGCTAGCGCCTCCAGTCGAGCACGCCTTTTTTGATGGCGTACACGTATCCCACCGTGACGATCCCGATGAAGCTGAACATGCTCCAAAGGATCATGAGCCCCTGGGTTTCGATAAACTTGCGATAGGAGACGGCCCATGGATACATGAAAACGACTTCCAAATCGAACAGGATGAAGAGCATCGCCACGAGGTAAAACTTCACCGCGAAACGAGGCTGCGGCCCGCCCAGTGGCAACATGCCGCATTCGTAGGGGCTGTCTTTGGTGGGGTTGCGGCGGCCTTTTTTGCCAAGCAGCACGCTAAAAATCAACGCCGCAGCAGCAAAGCCAATCGCCACAGCGACCTGGATGAGGACGGGGATATATTCTTTGAGCATACGGAGCAAATTAAGCGGCGGCAGCAGGGACAACCGCAGGAGCCCCCGGCGTCATCGTGGCCAGCGAGGCAAGGCCTTTGTATTTTTTCCCGGTCTTCTTCACCATGCCGCGGGCAACCAGGTTTTGCAGCTTCTCGTAGGCGCGCAGGCGAAGCATCTCCTCGCCGCCGCTGGCCGCATTCCGAGCCCGAAGGTTTTCATGCACGATCTCAAAGAGTTGCTTAAATTCGAAAGAGCTTTTCCGCGAAAGAACGCTGACCAGTTCCTCGGTCACAAGGTCAGGCAAACGACGGGAAAACGCAGTTTTCTTCTGAATAGGCATAGACTAGAATACTAGCACCTTTTTCAAGAAGCACGAACGGAAAATGCAATTGCGACAAAAATATTTCAATTATTAGCAAATTTCACCGCAGGTTGGGGGCGGGCGCAGAGAGGGGGGTGGTCGGATGGGAAGGAACGATGCGGGGCCTGCCCTTGCCCGGAATGCGCGGGTTTTCCCGGATCGCGGGCATCGCAACCGCAAGCGTGGCCGCGCCGAAGCCCGCGCCAAGTTCGAGGAAGGAGACGGGCCCGGTGCTTTCCATCACGGTTCCCGAGTCCGTTTGCCGGGCGGAGAGGGCGATGGGAGAGAGGTGTTCGGCGATGACCGAAGTGGTCGGCATTTTGGAGAAATCGACCACCCGGCCGAGTCCAGCGATCCCGTTGCCCCAGAGCATGGCCGCGGGCCGGATCCAACTGTAAATGTGTTCAAAGAGCGGTTTTGCATCCAGGTAGGCGAGGCCGGTCTGGGGTTTGGGCAGGCTGGCCATGCTGCCTTGGAAAGCGGCGGATTTTTCAAGCGTTATGCCGACTGCCGGAGAGTGAGCGGCGTTGGAGGCAAACGGCCTCAGGCTCTCGGGGCTCAAGCCGGCGAGCATATGATGGGCCGTGAGGGCCACCGTCGGGTGAAATTGGGCCATCGTCGGGTCGTCCATGGTCAGGGTCCAAAAGGATATCCCTTCGGAATCCGCACGGCTCCACGCGTGGAATACCGTTTCCATAAACCGCCGCGCCTCGGCGGGATCGCGGATTTCTGAGGCGAGGAAAAGGCTGGGCTGGGCGACATCGCAGGGCCAGTCCAGCAGCACGGCGTGTTCGGGCCCGAAGGCGGCCTTGAATTGCAAAAGGGTGGCCGGAGGGGAATTCAAGGCGGCCAGCAGCGTGCGCATGGGGATAATGCCGGGGACGGCCTGGGGATCGCCACGCTGGGGGACTTCGTCAGAGATTTGCGGGGCCATCGCGGCGTAAAAAAGGGTGTTCGGCGTGGTCAGGGCAAGCGTCTTTCCGTTCAATTCCGGGCGCGGCGGAGTGCCGGGGTGGTAGAGGAACAACGTATCGCGAATGCGCCGCCCCTCCAACCGCGTGGCGAGCGCGACGGCCCGGATCTTGCGCAGCGCGGCGGATTCCTGCGGGTCGATCATCCGCCCGGTGGCGTTGAGCCGGGCAACAAGCCGGTCGGAGAGCACGCCGGGTTGGGTGAAGAGCCGGAAATCCGGGAAGGAGGGCAGAACAGACTGGCTTTGGAGGTAGCTCGGCGCGGTCGCAAGTGCGGTGAGGGTTTTGCCGGTCAAACGGTCGAGAGTCGTTTTGAGCAGGTCGACGTCATTGGCCACGAAATACCAGTTTTTGGCAAAACAGCCCGCGACCGTGATTCCGCCATCGCTGAAGGTTTCGATTTGGAATTTGCGATAGCTCAGGCGCTCCAGCCTGCCGTTCGGGGAAGCGTTTTGGGCTTTCGCCCGTGCTCGGGCAAGGAGCTTCTCCATCTCCGCGCGATCGCCTCCGAACGCCACGCCGCCCACCGCGCGCGGCATGCTGTTGGTGACGCTCACGACGGCCAAAAACGCCCGTTGCGGCTGGATCTGCGCCAAACGGCTCGATGCCTGCTTTTCTTGGAGCTTGGCTATCGGCCTGGCCAGGAATGCCTGAACCTGTGGCTCGTTGAAAATCTGAAAAAGAGCCGTCTCCCTCCAGCGGATCGCGGTCGCGGGCAGATCGGGGAAGTCGGCAAGCAGCAAGGTTTCGGCAGGCACGAGTTGGGCTGCCGCAAATTGGTGATGCTCCACCCGGTGGTAACGCCATAACGCCACTCCCGCAACGAGGCAGAGACCGGCAATGGTGAGCGCAACGACGGTTCTTTTCATGCCCGAGGATTTCACCCGAAGCGGCCCGCGAGCCAAGGAAAAACGGCGCGGAAACCCCTGAACAGGCCCTCACGGTTCCCGGTAGGTGCCCGCGAGGCGCCACGTTGAAGCATCCCGCTTTGCGTCCCGTCGGCGGTTCCCGGACGGCGCGGGGTGCCATCCCTGCCCTACAGGGCGTAGCGCGAACCTTCCACCTTGAGGTAGTTCAGGATCACCGGCGCCAGAATCACTCCGGGGATGCCCATCAAATATTCGCCTAGGATCAGGCCGATCAACGTCAACCACATCGGGTGCAGGATGCGGCCGCCGATGATTTTGCTGTTGAGCAAATACTCCAGTTTGTGGATCACCACGAGGAATACCAAAGCCCCGAGCGCCATCTGCGGCGAGACGAGCCCAAAGGCAATCCCCACGATCAAGGTGTTGCTAAGCAGATTGCCCACAATCGGGAGCATCCCAAAAATGAACGTCAACGGGATCACGATCCCGGCATACGGCAACAAGCCCGTGGAGAGCACGAAAACAGCCGTCGCCACGGTGTTGATGAGCGAGATCAACAACTGCGCGCCCATCACCGTCTCGAAGCTCCCGTAAAAAGCGCTGAACCGGCTCTGGATGGCGGTCTCGTAATGCGTGTAGAGGCTCTCGCCGTTCCCCACCCCCTTGGATTTGGAGTTCAAGAAAATCCCGATGGCGATGATGATCCCCGCCAGCAACATCACCGATTCCTTTGTGGCGAGCTTCACAAAATTTCCAAAATAGCCAATGCCCTCGCGTGCTACTTTTGGCGCGGCCTCTTTGATGTCGTCGAGATCATTGAACGGAAGGTCGATCCCGTGAACGTCCGCATAATGAACCACGCGCGGGATCACATCCGCGACAATCGCGGGCAGCTCTTTCACGGCCCTGTGGCAAAAAAACCCGAATCCATAGAGGGCCGCCACCACCGCGACCAGGAAGAGCGTGAGCGCCAGCCATTTTCTTCCCAAGAAATTGAACTTTTTGAGCGCGAATAACGAGAAGAGCACCGTCACAAAAAGAGATGCCAGGTGCAACCAGGCCGCCACAATCAAGGCACCCGCCACTATTGCGTAAGATATCGTAACAGCCCGGGTGAGTAGGATGGGAGCGCAGGGGGTCTGCTCGCGGGGAGAATACATAGGGGTGTTGTAGAGCGGAAAAGAAGGGAATTGCAATCGGGAACTCAATATTCGGACCGGCTCATGGCTCCCCATACGCCCCGATGGCGCGCAGACCGGCCGCGCTTAATTCAAAGAGTTCGCGGCTGACGGGGCATTCGGATTTCTGATAAACCGCGAGCACCCGCGCGCCATAGTCCCCATAGCGGCTCGCCAGCCGTGGAAAGAGGTATACGGTGCGCCGATCGGGGATGGCAACCAGCATCTTGCGGCCAAAAAGCGGAGTGAAGCGCTGGAGAAAATCGGGGGCGAGCACGGCGGCGGTGATGTCGTCCGCCGGGGTCTTGGAGCGGAGAATGGCGCACTCGATCACCTGGTTGCGGTCCCGGATCAACTCGGGCTTCAGCATTGCCAACTCGGCAGACGCGGCCGCTGCACTCTTTGCGGAAAAGGCCGCCCAATCGACCCCCAAGGCCGCAAACTGCTCTTTGGTCATGGGCCGAGCTCCCCACGCCGGAGCCATTTTCGTGTCCTTCGCTCCCCGGATCGGCTGGGTTTCGGTCCCGGATGAGCGGATGTCCCCCACGATGACAACCCGCCACGTGGACTGCGGCGGTTCTGCGCCAACCAGAGTCGCCCCCAACACGGACCCGACGGCAAGAACCAGGCGCGCCACTCGAAGGAACCCGGTTTTGAACCTTGCACTTTGGCGGCGAAACTTCATTTTCTTAGGCACACTCATCATGATTACGTTTCTGGAAGGCACACTCGCGGAGTCTCTCCCCACACAGGTCGTTGTCAATGTTCATGGCGTTGGCTACGACGTGCTGATCCCGCTTTCGAGCTTTGACAAACTCCCGCCAAACGGGCAGCCGATCAAGATTTTAACGCATTTGCAGGTGCGCGAAGACGCCCACATCCTCTACGGGTTCATGACGACCGCCGAGCGCGACCTCTTCCGGCTGCTCATCAACCACGTCTCCGGCATCGGCCCCAAGCTCGGGCTCGCCGTCTTGAGCGGCATGAGCGTCGGCAACTTCAAGGCCGCCGTGGTCAACTCCAACACCGGGCTGATCGCGAAGATTTCCGGCATCGGGAAGAAAACCGCCGAACGCATCGTCCTGGAGCTCAAAGACAAACTCGGGATCGCGGCAGCCTGGGAAGCCGCCTCCGCCGAGCACGCCCCGAGCGCGGACGATCTGCGGATCACCGACGCCGTGCTCGCCCTCATCTCCCTTGGCTACAAACAGGTGGACGCCCACAAAGCCGTCAAACGCGCTCTCTCCGACGCCGGGACAGCCGCAGTGACGGCGAGCGTCGAAGACCTCGTGCGTCAGGCGCTCAAACTCCTGATCTGACCACGCAGGAGGCAAATGGGGTATGCCGATCAAGGAAAAACCGTAGGAAAAACAATCCACTGCTTGCATTTAAGACAAGGTGCCCTCATAACAGACGCGCAATGTCCATAGAGATTATAGAGAAAGCGCAAATCATCCGGAACGCCGTCCCTGAAGAGGGGCTCTTTGACGGAAAAGATTGGCTGGTTTCGCCCGAGCCCTTCCCTGTTCCCAACGCGTTCGCCGACGAACTCGAAAAACTCGGCCACCGCCTGCACCTGTTCGTGCGCGCCTGCAACCTCCTCTATTTCCAGAGCGTCAAAGGCAAACAGCCGCGCTGGATCGCCGAACTCCTCGACCGGGGCAAGCCCCCGGAACTCGTCGCCGAAGCCCGGCGCTTGCGCGAGGAGATCCCGGCGGTGATCCGGCCCGACCTGATCCTCACCGACGACGGATTTGCCATCAGCGAACTCGACAGCGTTCCCGGCGGCATCGGCCTCACCGGTTGGCTCAACCAGACCTACGCCCAGTTCGGCTACGACATCCTCGGCGGCGCGGATGGGATGATCGAGGGCTACCGGTCCATCACACCGGGCGGCGCGGACATCATCGTCTCCGACGAAAGCGCCACCTACCGGCCCGAGATGCGCTGGCTGGCGGCCCGGCTCAACGAACGGTTTGCGCCCGAGCACTGGCGGGTGTTGGACGGCAGCGGCTCCCCCGCCCCTTGGCAGCCCAACGTCTACCGCTTCCTGGAACTGTTCGACCTGCCCAACATCCCCTGCTCCACCGCGTTGAGGGAAGCCGTCGGGCGCGGCGAAACCCGCGTCACCCCTCCCTTCAAGCCGTTCCTGGAAGAAAAACTTTGGTTTGCCCTCTTTTGGCTGCGGCCGCTGCGGGAATTCTGGCGTCGGGAATTGAGCGAGCGGCACTTCCTCGCGCTCCAAAAAGCGATCCCCTACACCTGGCTGGCCGATCCCACGCCGTTGCCGCCCAACGCCGTGCTGCCGGGATTGGAAGTCCACGACTGGAATGAAGTGGCGGCGTTTTCGCAAAAAGAGCGGGAGTTGATATTGAAAATCAGCGGCTTCTCCGAACTGGCTTGGGGCAGCCGGGGCGTCCACGTCGCCGCCGACCTCCCGCAACCCGAATGGCGCGCCGTATTGGAAAGCGCGCTCGCGTGTTACCAGACGCGGCCCTACATATTGCAGCGGTTCCGCAAAGGGCGGCTCGTCACGCAGCCGTATGTGGATGCCGGGGGCGAAGCGCGCGTCATGCAAGGGCGGGTGCGGCTGTGTCCCTACTACTTCCTGGCCGAGGGCAAAGCGCGGCTGGGCGGAGCGCTGGCAACCATCTGTCCGGCAGACAAAAAACTGCTGCACGGGATGCGCGACGCGGTGTTGGTTCCCACGGGAATTACAGAGGAAGCGAAAGAACCGGGCAAGAAGCGTGAAATAACGCTTGAACAGGCGGCGGGACTCCCCTAATTTATCCGCCCTGCGTCAGGGTAGCTCAGTGGTAGAGCAGGGGACTCATAAGCCCTTGGTCGGGAGTTCA
>JBAXCI010000025.1:0-16041 GCA_037141555.1 Verrucomicrobiota bacterium
GGAGGCGTTGCAGGCGGGCCACGCTATGGGTTTCCACGATCTTGTTGCCCTTCGCGTTGGTGACGTAGAAGCTGTCGATGGCCGCGCCTTTCTCGGTGGCGATGCGGGAGAGGGCGATGTTGAGGCCGACTTCGCCAAACCCGGTAAGAATGTTGTACAGCAGGCCGAGCCGGTCGGGCGTCTGGATGTCCACCACCGTGTAAATCGGGTGGGCGTCGTTGTCCACCACGATCCGGGTCGGGAATTCCAGTTCCTGCGAGAGATGGTAGGGGCGGCGGTTCATCGCTTTTTGTAAAGCGGCGCTGAAATCGAAATCCTCATTCGAAAGCGACTCAACGAGCGTATCTTCCACCAGCGCGATGTCCTTGGCGTTGGTGACGGCTTCAAACTTCGTGTCGCAGACGCGGAAGACATCAAATACGAGATTGTCGCCCCGCGTGTAAATGTCGGCGCTCAGGATGTTCAGATGGGCGACGGCCAGCGAGCCGGCGATCTTTGCCAGCAAATGCCTGCGATCCCAGGTGCAAACCCAGAGTTCGCTATGGCCGCGATCCGGGCGGGCGATCCATCGAATTGCCGGAGTGAGCCCGTCCTCCTCGCGCGCTTCAAAGAAAGTGCGGAAGAGCCGGATGTGCGAGGCGATGGCGATCTCCTCAAAGCTGTTGAAATAAACCTCCGGCATGAACAGGAAGTGGGCGTCCACTTCGCCCGCGTAGGCGGGGCCGAGCCGCTTGAGCACAGCTTCGCGGGTGGTTTTGCGTTCGATCACTCGCTGTTCAAAGAACGCCTCGCCTTCGGCGAGATAGCGCGACGTGCTGCGGTAAAGCTGCCACACGAGCGACTCTTTCCAATCCGACCAAGTGGTTTCATTGCCGACGCCCATTCCGTCCGCGAGCGTCACGAGCATCAACGCGTCCAGGTTGGCCTGGTTGCGGACGGCTGCCGCGAACTCCGAAATCGTGGCCTGGTCTTCGACATTGCGCCGTTGCGCCGTGCTGGAGAGGAGGATGTGTTGATCCACCAGCAGGATCAGCATTTTGCGCTGCTCGGACTGGAGCTGGAGCCGGGCGGCGATGCGCGAAGCCGCCATGGCGCTTGCCTCGGCGTGGAAGCGGGCATTCGAGGACTTGCCCACGTCGTGGAGCAACAACGCGAGATAGAGCACGAACGGGTCTTCGATTTTCTTGAAAACTTCGCGGTAGCCCTGGAGCCGTTCGGATGGCGTATCGATCAACTCGTCGAGTTTCTCCAGGCAGACCAGCGTGTGTTCATCCGCCGTGTAGCGGTGGAAGAACTCGTGCTGCACCAGGCAGGTCAGCGGGGCGAACTCGGGGAGGTAGCGCCCGAGGAAATCGCACTCGTGCATCATGCGCACGATCCGCCCCACCTCCCCCTTGCGGCTGAGGATTGCGGCGAAGGTTTCGCGCGCAGACCGGGCGTAGGTGAACGTGCGGTCCACCAGTTGCAAACGGCGTCGGATGAGCGATTGCAGCTCCGGCGCGAGATCGGCGTGGCGCAATTGCGCGTGCTGGAACGCCCGCATCATGCGGAACGGGTCTTCTTTGAAAATCTCCCGCGTTTCCGGGTAAAGCAGCCCGTCGGCGAGGTAGAACCCGTCGAAACATTCCCGCTTTTTCTTGCGTTTCAGAAAGCGGAGCATCCCCGTGGGCGCGGGCTCTTCGCCTGGCATGGAGAGCTTGGCGGCGGTGGTTTCGGTGATCTGGAAAATGGCGCGGGCGTGCTGGTAATAGTCGCGCATGAACGTCTCGATCCGCCGCAGAGGGCTCTTCTGCTCGTAGCCGAGCTTGGTGGCAACTTGCAGCATGTAGACGTGGCTGAGGGTCTCTGCGGCGCGCTTGTTGAGGTAATGCAGTTCGGTGCGAACCCGGAGCAGGAAATCGTACGCGCGATCCAGCCTGCGCCGCTCGCTTTCGGGCAGCAGTTTCAACTCCACGAGCTTGCTCGTGCTGCCCGCCCGGTTGGTGAAAATCGCCACCCAGATCAAGTTCTGGTAGTCGCGCAACGAGCCGCAGCCGCTCTTGATGTTGGGCTCCTGCATGGTCACTTTGGAGCCGTTTTTTAGATGCCGTTCCGCCTGGTTCTCCAGCCGTTGCGCTATGTACTCCTTTTCGTGGCCGACGATGCACTTTTTCTCAAACTCCACCTTGAACGCATCGTACAACTTGCGGTCTCCCGCGATGCAGCGCGATTCCAGCAGAGAGGTCTTGGAAAGCATGTCCAGGTTGGCCTGCTTGATGGCTCCCTCGATGGAGCGCGTGGAATGGCCGACTTTGAACCCGACATCCCAAAGCGTGCGCAGGATCGACTCGATGATCCCCCCGATCTGCGGCGGAACCACAGCCGCCTCGTGCAAGAACATGAGGTCCACGTCGCTGTAGGGATTGAGTTCGCCCCGGCCAAAGCCGCCGATGGCGACCAGGGCTATCCCGCAGCCTGCCTCCTGCGGAGCCGTCCCCTTCGTCGCGGCGTTATACAAGTGGCGCAGGACGATATCCACGAGGACCGCGCGTTGCTGGGCGATCTCGCGCCCGCCGCCGCCCGCCTGGTGTTTGAGCCGCAGCCGGTGATTTTCGATCCGCAGAAATTTCTTATAGAGCGCCAGAAGTTCCGCCTCGTCGTCCATCCCCTGGGAGGCGAGTTGTTGCTCCGCATGGGCGAGGACCAGTTCCCGATGCCGGGAGGAGCGGGCCGCCGGGGCGGAATACACCGGGGAAACGGGTTCGGGTGCGGGCGATCCTTCCGCTGTCGGCAGGGGTTCTGGCGAGGCAGGCGAAGAGGTTTTTTGGCGGTTGGGTAAGAAAGGTCTCACAAGGCAATCCGGTAACGCTTCATCTTGCTGTAAAGCGTCGGACGATGAATGCCAAGCAGTTGTGCAGCTTTCTTTTTGTTTCCGTTCGATTTTGCCAGCGCCATCAGGATGGTTTCCCGCTCCCGCGCCTCCAGATTCAGCGTCTCCGGTTTGCACTCGTTGAAAGCCACGTGGGCCGCCCGCAGTTCAGGCGCCATGAGGAGTTCCTTGGGGAGATCCTTCTCGCTCATCCGGTTTTCATGGGCCAGCACCACCCCGTATTCGATGGCGTTTTGCAATTCCCGGACGTTCCCCGGCCAATCGTAGGCCATCAGCCGCTCAAACGCCTCGGGCATGATCTGCGGTTCGGGTTTGCCCAGCCGGCAGGCGAACTGTTTTACAAACGTCGTCACCAGCGAAGGGATGTCCTCTTTGCGCTCTCGCAATGGCGGGATCTCGATCTGGAACGTGTTGATGCGGTAATAGAGATCGCGCCGCAAGGCTCCCTCGCGCAATGCCGCAGCCACAGGGCGGTTGGTGGCGGCGATGAGCCGGAAATCCGCCATCACCGTCCGCGTGCTCCCGAGCGCGCGGAACTCCCGTTCCTGGATCGCCCGCAGAAAACGCGTTTGCAATTCCACCGGCATCTCGACGATTTCATCCAAAAAAAGCGTCCCCCCCTGGGCTTGGGCGATCATTCCCGAGAAATCGTTCACCGCGCCCGTGAATGCCCCTTTTACGTAACCGAAGAGTTCTCCCTCGATCAAGTTCGCCGGGAAAGCCGCGCAGTTGAGCCGAATCATCGGGCGGTCGGCGCGACAACTCAGCCGGTGGATGCGGTTGGCCATCACTTCCTTGCCAACGCCGCTTTCGCCGAGCAGGAAAACGTTCGCATCCGTGGGAGCCACGCGGCAGATGAGCGCCTCCACCTCCTTCATCAACCCGCTTGGACACGAGGGCGCGAGTTGCTGTTCCGCCGCTTCCAGTCGCCGGGAAAGGAGTTCCGCGTGGGAGCGCAATTTCACGGTTTCGCGCACCAGTTCGCGCTTTTCCGCCGCGCGCCGCACCAGCGAAAGGAGTTCCTCGGGCACATACGGTTTGCTGATGAAATGAAACGCGCCGCGCTTGATCGACTCGATGGCGTTGTCGAGCGAGTCGTGCGCCGTGACGATAATCACGGCGGTCTGCGGCTGACGGGAATGAATTTCCGCCAGCGTTCCGAGGCCTTCGGCGTCCGGCAGCCCGAGATCCAGGAGCACCACGTCGGGTTCCTCCCGGGTGAGGGTGGACAGCCCTGCCGCAGCGGTGGCTGCGGAAAAAACGATAAAGCCGTGACGCCCCAGCCAGCCGCCGAGCGTGGACACGACGGCCCGGTCGTCATCGACGATGAGTATCTTCCTGCCCGCCCCCTCAATGTTTTTGTGATTCGTCAACATCGAGCCCTCCCCCCCGGTTTCCCGCCGGGCGGCACGGAGTGCCGCCCCTACCTTGGCAATGTGATTCGCGTTACCAACTCGCTCCCGGTAAAGCTGGTCTCCAAACGGCCTCCCTGCGCTTCGGCGATTTGCCGGGCCTGGTGCAACCCCAGCCCGTAACCGCCGGGGCGTGTCGAACGCAACGGCTCGATGCCCCATTCCTCGGGAGGCGTCTCGTTTTGCAGCGCGACTTTCGGTTCCCGCACCTCGATGGCCGTCTGGCCGTTTTGCGAAGTTCCGATCACCCGCACCACCGCCGCTTCCTGGCGGAATTGGAAGGCGTTGCGCAGCACTGCGGTAACCGCCGCGAGCGTTTGGACTAGGTCAATGGAGACAGTTTCCGATCCGTACTGGTTTTCGAATTCCACGGTCGGCGCTTCCTCGGGGAACTCCGCTTGCAACTGCTTGCGCAACTCCTCGATCACCGTCGTTGCCGCCCACGGAATCGGGTGGACCGTCGCGGGCTGGAAATGTTGCGAGACCCGGCGCAGCATCTTCGCGGTTTCCGACACCATTTCGCGCAGTTTGCGAATCTCGGCGTGCACCTCCGGGTCGGTGGCAATCTCCGCAATAAACGCCGTCTCCAGATCAATAGCGCTCAGGCCGTTGCGGACATCGTGCGTCAACTGGCGAACGAATTTCGCCACGCGCTCCATCGGCACAAGTTGCTCATTCGGCAGAGGCGGGTTGTTCATGGAAAAAGAGTTAGCTGGGCACGCTAAAACGGTCGTTGGCAACCGTCGCGCCCGCGCTGCGTTTCACCTTGCGGCAGTTGGTGGCCAGGTGGGTCAAAACGTGGAACACGGCCTCCGGCTCGGCTCCCATCGCCGCCGCGATTTCCGCCGCCGTGCGCGGCTCCGGCGTGAGCGCCGCGCGGACCTCTCCCTGCAACGCCAGCACAACGGAAGCGGCCTTTTTGCCTGCTTCCACTCCCGGTTGATGATAAGCGTTGATGTTCACAAGGCTGGCGTAAAACCCGACTGCGCGTTCGTACAGCGCAACCAAAAGCCCCACCTGCGAGGCGTTCACTTCGGGAATTGAGATCGTCATAGAATCGCGCCCGCCCTCGTACAAGGCCGTGCGGGTGCCCCTGAGAAAGCCCTGCAAATAATCGCCGCTGGTCACGCCGGGTTCCACTTGGAACGGTTCGCCGTCGCGTTCCTTGCGGACTTCCACGAAGGTCACGAAGAAATTCGCCACTCCGTCGCGCAACTGCTGCACGTAGGCGTGCTGGTCGGTCGAACCTTTGTTGCCATAAACCGTGAGGCCCTGGTTGACCAGCTTGCCGTCGAGATCGTGCTGTTTGCCGATGGATTCCATGATCAACTGCTGCAAATATTTCGAGAACAGCACGAGCCGGTCTTTGTAGGGGAGCAGCACCATGTCTTTTTCGCCCCGGCCATTGGTGCCGTAATACCACATGAGCGCCAGCTCCATCGCGGCGTTCGCGCGGACATCCGCAACCCGCGTTTTGGCGTCCATCGCCGATGCGCCCGCGAGGAAGGCGTCGATGTCGAGCCCCTGCAATGCCATCGGCAGCAGCCCCACGGCGCTCATCACCGAAGTGCGCCCGCCCACCCAGTCCCACATCGGGAACCGCTTGAGCCAGCCGCCAGCGGAAGCCACTTTGTCCAACTCGCTGCCTTCGCCGGTGATCGCCACCGCGTGCTTGGCGAAATCGAGCCCGCGCTGTGCAAATGCCGCCGCGGTTTCCACCATCCCGTTGCGGGTTTCCTTCGTGCCGCCGCTCTTGGAGATCACCAGCACGAGCGTGGTGCAAAGCCGGTCGCTGAGCGCATCAAAAGCGCGGTCGAACCCGTCCGGATCGGTGTTGTCCAGGAAATACATCTGCATCGGGTCCGCCGCCGAGCCCAAGGCGTCGGCGATGAACTGGGGGCCGAGAGCCGAGCCGCCAATGCCCACCACCAGCACGTCGGTGAATTTCTTGCCGCCCGGCGCGCTCACGCTGCCGGAATGCACGGCCGCTGCAAAAAGCCCGATTGCAGCCTTGGTTTCCTCGATCGTCTTGCGCAGTTCCTCTGTGGGAGCGAGCGATGGGGTGCGCAGCCAGTAATGGCCCACCATGCGGCCTTCGTCGGGATTTGCGATCGCGCCTGCTTCCAGCGCCTGCATGTCGGCCAAGGCTTTTTGCGCCTTCGCCTGCATGGACGGGAAGAAGTCGTCGCCGAAGCGCATGCGGCTGATGTCGAGAGTGAAACCCAGGTCGTCGTAGCGGAGAAGGTTCGCGGTGTAGCGGTCCCAGAGAGATTGTGCGTTCATAACGCCAGACAGGATGGATAAAACCTGCCGGAAGAGAAGCCGAAACTGGGGGAAATCCGCACGAACAGGGAACCCCGGAGAGGGAAAGGGAAGGGAGTTATCCGCAGATTGCGCAGATTGACACCGCTTTTGCCTTTTCCTGCGCTACCCGACAAACGCCTCTGCCAGGGTATCGGCGACGAACTTGCCTTTCCGGGTCAACCGAATGCGGTCGCGTTCCTGCACAAAAAAACCTTCGCTCAGATACTCGTCCACCACGGCTTTCCAAGGCTCCAGCAAGGCGAGGGGAACCCCCCGGTTCGTCCGCAGCCCGAAGGCAATCTGCCCTGAGAGGCGGGTCGCGTCGCCGAGTTCTTCGCGGAAACCGACCGCAGACTCCCCGTTGAAGATGCGCGCGGAGTATTCCTCGGAACTCGCGAGGTTCTGCCAGCGGCTCGCCCCGCGGGTGGAAAACGCGCTGGGGCCCAAGCCGAGGTAATCCGCCCCCTGCCAGTAGGCGAGGTTGTGGAGGCATTCGCGGCCCGGTCGGGCGTGGTTGGAGATTTCGTAGCCGTCGTATCCCGCTGCTTCCAGACGGTCGAGGGTCAGCTCAAAAAGATCGGCATCCCACTCCTTGCTTTGCGAGTATTCGCCAGACTGGAATCGGCGGAAAAACGCCGTGTCTTCCTCGTAGGTCAGGCAGTAGGCCGAGAGGTGTTCGGGGGCGAGCGCGATGGTTTTTTCCAGCGTCGCCTCCCATTGGGCGAGCGTCTGGGTGGGAACGGCAAACATGAGGTCGAGGTTCACGTTGTCGAAGCCCGCCTCGCGCAGGATTTCATACGAACGCTCGGCCTGCTCCGCGCTGTGGACGCGCCCGAGGACGGCCAGCAGCGCCGGGTCCCACGATTGCACGCCCATGCTGATCCGGTTGACGCCCAGCGCGCGGAGCATGCCCGCTTTTTCCAGCGAAACCGTCGCGGGATTCATCTCCAGCGTCCATTCCGTGAGCGCGCTCAAGTCCAGCCGCTTGCGCATCCCGGTGAGCAGGTAATCCAACTGCGACGTGGAAAGGGCGCTCGGGGTGCCGCCGCCGAAGAAGATCGTCTGCGGTTGCAGGGAGTGGCTCGCGGATTCCCTGTCGAGTTCCGCCAGCAAGGCGTCCAAAAACCGCTGTGTCTTATTCTTATCCGCTGCTTCCTTATAGAAGGAGCAGTACGGGCAGATTTTCAGGCAGAACGGGATGTGGACGTAAAGATGGCGGGTTGGCGTCACAAGGAGAGTCTCACGCAGAGATCGCCAGGACGCAAAAAAAATCAGTCCCCAAACTTTGATGTAGACCCGAGGAACTGCGCCCGTCAGGAATCGAACCTGAAACCTTCTGATTCGTAGTCTAGTTCTGGCGGTGTTCCCCTGTGTCTATGAAAGTCCTCTCTTGTCCCGACATGGAAGCACGCGCTGCGCGGCAAGATGCTGAAATCTGACGTGACGGTGGCGAAGAATTACCTGAACGAGGCGCACGTGAAGGAGTTGAACCGCATCATTTCAGCCTACCTCGATCTGGCGGAAAACCGGGCGCAGCGGGGCATCGTGATGAAAATGGCGGATTGGGTGGCCTTTTTGCACAGCTTCCTGGAGTTGTCGAACTCCCGATCCTCAAAGACAAGGGCACGGTGAGCGCCTTGGAAGCAAAGCTGAAGGCCGAGGGCGAATACGAAGTTTACCGCAAGCGGCAGGATGCGGAATACATCTCAGACTTCGACAGGGAAATCAAACGCTTGGAAGGAAAGAGGGAATAAGCCTCAACGAATACCACACCGAAGATGCCGCTCTGACGTCGTTCGATCGGAGGGGCTTACGCTTTGCCCTGATCGTAGGCCAAGCCCATCCCGTTTGAAACCAACACCAAGCTGCGGATTCCGCAGGCCTACCCCTCCAACAATTTTTTGGCAGCTTTCTCGACGCGGGTTTGGAGTTCCTTGGGAGCGAGTACCTTCGCCTGGCCACCCCAACTCAATATCCAGCGGGTGATTTCTTCGAGGTCACTGAGTTCCAGGGTCATCTCGATCCCCTCGCTACCCTCTTTGCCAAGCGGTTTGATTTTTTGGGAGGCATGCCAGCGGCGTTCACTGACCAACCGGGCGGCGAAGGCATCGAACTGAAGCCGAATCCGGTGATGCCCTTTTCCGCTGAACACGCCGAAGCTGGAGCCGAGGTGCTTGGAAATCTCAAAGGCAACCGGACGCTTGAATTTGGTGGTCGTAAGCCGGACATCGCGCATCCGGGGCAATGCGAAGGTGCGGAGTTGCTGGCGTTCGAGATCGAAGGCGAACAGATACCATTGGTTTTCAATGCAGGCCAGATGGTAGGGCTGCACTTGGCGCTGTTCGTAGCGTGTGCTCCCCAGTTTTTTGTATTCAAAGCCGACTTCCATCGACCGGAGCACCGCCCGGCTCAAGTTTTCAAAGAGCACGAGGTCGGCTTCCGTCGTGCCGAGATTGCGGAAGGAGAACGACGCATCCAAATCCCCCCACGGGAACGTGATGCTCTCCCGCAGGCCATCGCTGATTTTGTGAAAAGCGGCATGGAGCGGCTTCTCAAACGGGGTTCCCTTATATTGATCGAGCACCTTCTGCGCGACGAACAGGGCGATGATTTCCCCCTCGGTGACTTCAATGCTTGGGAAATTGGCGACTGGCCTGGAGTAGTAGAACCCGAACCGCAGCGGATCGTATTCGATGGGGAGGTTGAGCCGGTCGCGCATGAAATCGATGTCCCGCTGCACGGTCTTGGTGGAAATCTCCAGCATCTCGGCCAGCTTGCGACAGTTGGGAAACTTGCCTTCTTTAATCTGTTGGTGAAGTTGCTGCATCCGGGCAAGAGACGGGCGGGAAAAGCTGCGCGAAGAAGAGACCGGGGACTGATGCGACAATGACTGCCGGGATTCCGTGGACAACCGATTCGGGGCGCTTTTTGCAAGCGGTTCCCTAATTTTGGTGCGGGCCATGAAGAGCCGATACTCCAGAGTAAGTCCCATAAGCAAGAAAAAAGGCGCTGGGGTGGGACAGTATTTGTCCGGCACGATTTGATAGAATCGTGCCGTTGTTGAAAGATCGGCTCCGTGGAACGGAGCGCAGCCAAGGAGGTCACCCCGGTGATACAAAAGGATTTGCAAGAAGGCAGCGCAGGATCTGCGGGGTCGATCTTCAGCAACAGAACCCTTCACCGCTTTTCCGGCCATGAAATCAGCACAGAAAATCCTTTCCACTCTGAAGCGCATCCTCGGTTGCGGTTCGGCTCTGGTTGCCATCCCGGTGCAACTTGAACTCAATCTGCCCCGTTCACGGAGGCGTGCTCTGTGATCAGTGCGTCTGTCCGCATCCAAGACAAAGGGAGCGTCTCTTTGATTCGCGCCTAAATGGGAAAAAGATTGAGGGTAGGACCGTATTTGACTTGCCGGGTATGAAATTATGCTCTCCAATAAATACAGAGCTAAATTAGCACGAAGCAGACCTAGCCTTTCTTTCTCCTCGCATGACAGCACCTACAGGAATGAACTTTACGGAATTTTTCCAGGCGTCGACGCGCAGCGACCAAGCATCCTCCGGCTCCAACAGCCTTCGATCACCGGGGTTGACTTTATTTCGCCGGTCATCTTGCAAAGAGATACAAAATGCAAAGAGGCCGCACGGTTATCTTCCGTGCGGAATTGCCCTGTTTACTGGGGCGTTTCTGTTGCTTACCTCGCTTCAATGGGGTGCAACGGCAATTTTTGCCTTCCGCAATGCAGCTGGTTTCTATTGCTAACCTCCAACTTTTGGAGCATCCGTTCATATCCATGGATTCGAATATCTGCTGAAAATAAGCCGCAAAAAACATGGCCAATTTCTCTTTTCATCAAACTTTTGAACTGCTGACGGGATTTTCACCCCTCCCTTGGCAGCAGGCGCTGTCCGAGCGCTTCGCATCGGGGGCAAACCACATCCCCTCGCGTTGCGATCTGCCAACGGGGTTAGGTAAGACTTCTGTGGTGGCCATCTGGCTGATCGCGTTGGCGAATAACCCGGGAAGTATTCCAAGACGTCTGGTTTATGTCGTGAATCGGCGCACAGTTATCGATCAAACCACTGAGGAGGTGGAGAAAATCCGGCACAATCTGGTCAAGCCGGAGTTGGCCGATTTCTTAACAGCTCTGAAGAGCCTTTGCGCCATTGATTGCGATTGCCCACTGGCTATCAGTACTCTCCGCGGCCAGTTCGCCGATAATCGTGAATGGTCAGCGGATCCGTGCAGAGCGGCGCTCATCGCGGGGACAGTGGATATGATTGGAAGCCGGTTGCTCTTTAGCGGCTATGGAATCGGATTCAAGACCAAGCCACTCCACGCCGGTTTTCTAGGGCAAGACACGCTTCTCGTTCACGACGAAGCGCACCTTGAACCGGCCTTTCAAAAGTTGCTCACCCAAATCGAGGAGGAGCAGAAACGGTGCGGCGATGCGAGGATGCTTCGAGTGATGGAGCTTTCCGCCACGACCCGTGTAGACAACTCAGCATCTTCGCGCCATGCAGCGGAACCGTTTGGGCTTACCGAGGACGAAGAAGAGAAAAGCCCGCTTGTAAAAGAGCGGCTTCGAGCACCAAAGAGGCTCTCCCTTATTCCCCTCGAAGACCCAAAAAAATTGCCTGACAAATTGGCCGAACTTGCCCTTGCCAGAAAAGAATCGAACCGGGCCATCCTCGTTTTTGCAAGAACCGTGAAGGATGTGGAAGCCATTGCGGAAAGCCTCAGAAAAACCAAGCAGAAGCAAGTCGAAGTCTTGACGGGAACGCTACGAGGCAAAGAGCGTGACGCATTGGTTGAAACCCTCGTGTTTCGCCGCTTCCTTCCACCATCGTCCGTTACCGATACAAAGCCGGTTTCGATGGCGGAAGGCACCGTCTATCTCATCTGCACCAGCGCGGGAGAGGTCGGTTTGAACATCTCCGGCGACGATTTGATCTGCGATCTTTCCACTTTCGAAAGCATGGCCCAGCGGTTTGGGCGCGTGAACCGCTTTGGGAAGCGCACGGATACGGAAATCTGCGTAATCCACCCGGTCAAGTTCGACGCGAATAAATGGATGGAGCCGCAGTTGGAAAAAACACTCGGGCTGCTCCAGATGCTGAACGGCGACGCCAGCCCCGGGGCGCTACGCAATCTACAGAATCGGAATGCCACGATGTGCAGCGAGGCGTTCAGCCCAACGCCCGCCATTTTGCCCACTTCGGATATTCTCTTTGATTCCTGGTCTCTGACGAGCATCCGGGGCGCATTGCCCGGTCGCCCTCCTGTGGAAGCTTACCTTCATGGCATCGTCGAGGACGAACAACCCCTGACTCAAGTGGGTTGGCGTGAGGAGGTGAAAGTCATTACAGAGGAACTGCGCGAAACGTATGCGCCCGCCGATCTTCTCGACGAGTATCCGCTCAAGCCGCATGAACTGCTGAGGGATCGTTCGGATCGGGTGTGGAATCATCTTGCTGAAATAGAAAAGCGAACCGGCTCCCTTCCTGTCTGGCTGATAGACCCGAGCGGCGCAGTGGAGCCTCTTACCCTCGACCAGCTTGCCGACAAGAGAGCGAAAGAGCGGATCCACCATTGCACCCTTCTCCTGCCTCCTGATGCAGGCGGTTTGGAAAAGGGATTGCTCAACGGAAAATCGGAGCATGCGGACGATGTGGCGGATTATTCTTATGACCACCAACCCCGGCGCGTTCGCGTCTGGGACACAAATGTAAAAGGGATGCGACTTATTTTGACCATCGACACCCGTCCCACAGATGACGGGGATGATGGGAGCGAAGACGGAACCCCAAAAAGGCGCTTCTGGTCTTGGTATGAAACGCCAAACGCGGCAGACAGAGAAGGCTCCAGATACGCACAACAAGCGATCCCTCTCAAAGACCATAGTGACCTCGTGGGAGGCATCGCCCGGGACTTTGCGCAAAAGCTCGGCCTTGCACCCGAGATGGTTCTTGCAATCGCACTGGCGGGCCGGTTTCACGATCTTGGGAAAAAGCGGGAAATCTGGCAGCGCAGCATTGGCAATTTTGAGCTCGGAGTCTGGCTGGCAAAATCCACAGGGCGCATGAATTTCTCAATTCGGACGCCCTACCGCCATGAATTTGGCTCCCTGCTCGATGTATGCAGCGAACCGGAGTTCCGTTGCCTCCCCGAGGAGATGCAGGATCTTGTATTGCATTTGATCGCCGCCCACCACGGGCGCGGGCGTCCGCACTTCGATTCCGAAGAAACCCGGGACCCGGAGCGCGGGGGAGCAGAAGCGTCCGCAATAGCCGGGGAAGTGGCCCGCCGATTCGCCCGGTTGCAACAACGCTATGGCCGGTGGGGATTGGCCTACCTCGAATCGCTGCTACGCGCCGCGGACTACGCCGCCAGCGCCAACCCGACCTTTATCCCGGAGACACAGCCATGAGCACGCCGCCCATTGCAAACATTCGCATCCACGTTGACCCAACAAACCCCGGCCAATTTTTCGCCTGCTGCGGTCTGCTGGAGCTGGCAAACAGGGTATCGGAGGGAGCGGAGGGGTGGTTTGAGAGCGGTGCGTTTTGCATCAAGAGTGCAACGAGCTTGGGAGAACTTGTCACGGCGATTGCCGCAGCAGAACTGGTGCAAACTGATGAAACCGATGCTACGGCCTCCCCCATATTCATGGAAGCGCCATTCCGCCTCCGGCTCGATTGGTGGAAAATGGACGATCCGGCACTTTCTCAGCTCAAGGTTTGGGCTGGCACTATGGAAAGTTTTCGTATTGCCCGTGCAATGCAGCACACCATGCAAAAAGAAATTTTCCAGACCGCCGATCTGCTGAATCTCGGAATGGTCGCCTACGACGTGGACGACAGTACAAAAAAGGTCGAGCCTTTTTATTTCGACGCTCGACGCGGTCCAAACGCCCATTCAAGAGACGTTGGATTTTCACCCAATGACCTCGGCCTCACCACTACGGCTTTTCCGGCAGTGGAGTTCTTGTGCCTGGTTGGTCTACAGAGGTGTAAGCCCCTGCCTACCTCAAGCCCTCGTATTTACGACTATTACACTTGGACGAATCCCCTCCGGCCTCTCCTGCTGCCTCCGGCGGTGAGCGGTCATCTGCCATCCACCTCAGGCTACCGATTTGAGAGCTGGTTCCGTACGGGCCAAAAGAAACACAAAGCTTTCCTGACAGCAAAACCCAAACCCATATTATCATGAGCGACCTAACCCAATTCGACCACTATCTTTCCGACGACGGCCCTGCGGCTCTTGTGATCCGCGAACACCTTGTTCCCGTGGAAGGCCCCGACGGCGTCATCTTCCCGTCCACCTACGCTGCGGGTGATGGCTTTGCAGGCGGATATAACATCAACGACTATCCTGACGGAACCAATGTCTGCCTTATTGACAGCGTCGGCTCGCAAGCCAACCGGATTGAGCCAATTTTCAAGGAAGAAAAATACCAGCATCTCGTCCCCCAGGTCGCGGTGAAAGCGGGCGAAAAGGAAGTCAGTATTCTGGAAGCCGGCCACCGAGCCGGAGATGCTATTGTACGGTGCAGTGAATTGGAAGCGCCATTGAGCGATGCATTCAAGGCCGCGCTCAAGGGGGATGTCGAACCGCTCGCGAGGATCGCACCGACTTCGATGGTCTTCGGTGTTTGGGATTCGCGCGATACCCAGGCTAAACTCCCCCGGCTCGTCTCGTCCACCATCCGCGCCTATAACGTGCGTAAACTGACACGCTCTGCGCAGTACGTGCCTGCTGTGGAATATGTAGCAACCGAATTGCTTCCAGAGCCTGCTGATGAGAAAACCCGGAAAACCTATTCCGAGCGCGGCTTTATTCACGTTCCTGCCACAGGATCTCCTGGAGGAGTCATGGCTACAGGCGGTATCCGGCGCGATGCAATCCTCTCCCTTGCGGCATTGAAGCTACTAGTAGCCAAGGACAAAGAGAAGACTTTGGCGCTCCGCCGTTACATTCTGGGCCTCGCCCTGACGGCATTCACCTCCCAGCAGACTTGCTATCTCCGGCAAGGTTGCCTGCTGGTTCTCGATCCCGAAAAACCGCGTGAATTTAGCGAAGTGCTCCCGAGCGGAATCCGCACGCCCGCAAACCTCACACACCAACAAGCGCTCGATTACGCCACTGTTACTGCAAAGGCATTTTGCGTGAAGGAGCCACTGGTTGTTGCATTTGATCCAAAGCGGGCAAAGGCGGATCTGGAAAAAGCGAAGAAAACCAAGAAGCCGGAATAACCTGAGGCCATTTATGTCAGAGCACCTGCGCATCACCGTCCGGTTTCTCGACCGGGCATTCCATGGACGTGGAGACGGGGGAGAACCGGAGTGGCCGCCATCCCCCCTGCGTTTATTCCAGGCGCTGGTTGCGGCAGCGGCGGCGCATTGGAATGAGCGCGAAAACCTCGAATACGCATTCCAAGCGCTGGCTTGGCTCGAAAGCCAGCCTCTTCCGCATATCATCGCCCCCATCGGTGTCTCTGGAGACAAGTATCGCCTCTATGTTCCTGACAATGTCACCGACCTCGTCGCCAAATCATGGTCGCGCGGAAATGAGGCAAGCATTGCCGATTACAGAACAGAAAAAGACATCAGGCCCACGTGGCTGCCCGAGGAAAACACCGCCGTGCATTTCCTGTGGCCCGTAGTTGCCGATGCCCCGGAATTCACCGCGCACCGTGAGATTCTCTGCTCGGCGGCGCGTTCCATCACCCATCTGGGCTGGGGGATCGACATGGTGGCCGCCGAGGCGTGTGTGATCAGCGATGAAGACATGGCACTTCTTTGCGGAGAACGCTGGCGAGCGATGGAAGACAGCGCGGGCACATTGCTCCGCGTGCCGATTGCAGGCACGCTGGAGGATTTGAAACGCAAGCACACCGCGTTTATGGGTCGCACGAACGGTGGCAGCTTCAAACCCGTGCCGCCCCTTTCCGCCTTTCGTCTCGCAGCCTACCGGCGCGATGGCGAACCACCCCGCACCTCGTTCGCTGCGTTCAGTCTTCTCAAAATGGACGGCAGCGGATTCCGCCCCTTTGATCCCGTCCGCAATGGGATGCGTGTTGCCGGAATGGTGCGTCATGCCGGAGGCGCTGATTCGATCACCACGGCCTTGGGATGGTCAAAAGAGAAATCCAATCGCATGGTGCTCGGACACGGCGAACAGGAAGGCGCAGCTCATATTCCTGTCGATGGCCCTCGCTTTGGGTTTGTGCCGTTGCCCAGTATCGAATTTCGCGGGACAGGGCGAGCTAGAACCGTCGGCAGCATCCGACGTTTTCTAGTTACCGGGCTGCGCGGTTGCTCCCGACAGGATGTGTTGGCATTTGCGCAAATGCTCTCCGGGCAAGCTCTCATCGAAGAAGAGACCCGGCAGCAGATCGCTTTGCTCTCGCGCATTCCAGATTCGGAAAAGGTCGTTCGGGATTATACCACGCCC
>JBAXCI010000026.1:0-15879 GCA_037141555.1 Verrucomicrobiota bacterium
GGGCGACGCCATCTGGGTCAAGTGCATCGGCATCGACGACAAAGGCCGCGTGAAACTCAGCCGCCGGGCCGCCATGAAAGAGCGGAACGAAGCGGCGGGTGCCACCGAAAGCGCCACCGAAGCCAGCAAGTAAGCAGGCAGACAAACTTAAAGCGCCTCACTCGGGAAACCGGGTGAGGCGTTTTTGCGCGAGAGCCTCGACTGTTCATGAGCGGGCCGCACGGAGCACCAATTCGGCCCATTGAGGACCAAAATCACCGCGCAGTCGGCGGAAGCGCTTCCATGAAAGGACGCCTCAGATGTCGCGCGACGAGCACATCCAAATAGATGTCCGGCTTTTCCGCATCGATCAACCGAGGCATGAGCGACTGGAACCACGGCGAATACGGAATACTTGGGCTGAGCCGCACGGTTCGCCGGAAATGCTCGGGCAAATATTGCATCAGCCCCGCGCTGAAGGAATCGCCGGTAATCAGCACGGTGAGATCGCATCCCGCTTCCCTGGATTCGAAAACAATCGGCGTTGCTTTGAGTTCCCCGGTTGGCCATTGCGCCTGGAGCCGAAGCGTTGCCGGTTCGCACGTCTCGCTTGCCTTGGGATGTACCGTAATGCGATTCTCGAACAGTTCGTCTCGCAGCCCGATCATCCCGGTCAAATCGCCGCCCGGACCGTCCTGAAACGCCAGCGTTCGCCCGGCCAGCGGAGCAGGTTGCAACGCGGGGAACCATTGATGCAGGCGCGACACAATCTCGTTGGAACCCAGGAACATCCCAAGCTCGCTCCAGTGGGTATCCGTGCGGTCATAAACCGGCCCCAGCGCCTTTCCGCGTCGCATCGGTTCGCGCAAATCGAGCACCTCCACGCCCGATTCTGCGCCCAATCGCGCCAGGATCGAGTCGAGAAACTGCTCCTTCGATGTCGGGCGAATGCTGGAGGGGAGATATTCCGGGTAAATCTCCTCCTTGTTGGGCGCTACCACTAATAAGTAACGAATGTTGCGCGACGCCAGCCACTCTTTCTTGGCCTTCAAAACCGTCACCCACTCCTCGGTCTGCTTGGCGGAGAGCTTTTTCACCCCGCGATACGCGCGCAAAGAATTGGCCAGATAAAGCCACCCTTGTTTGCCGACGATCACCTCTTCCGAAGGCGAAACCCCAAGCCCATGCAACATAAGTCGGCTGTGCCAGCGAACCAGCAGCGCGCGGAATCCAAACCGGTCGTTGAATGCAGCCTCAAACCCGGCCGGAAACGCGTCCAGCGCCTTCCCTTCCCAAGACCAGCAGGGAAACGCATTCAAATTGCGGTTCTCTTCCTGGCTGATCTTCGCGGAGCCCGCAAACTCGGTCTGCGTCAATGGCGATACGAGCGCGACGAGGAAAGTCACGGTCAGCAGCGCGGCGGCGAATTTGAGCGGCTTGGGATTGCTCATTTAGAAACGGAAATAGATGAAAGGATTGTAGGTTCCAGCAGCCAGACAGGTGAGCGCCAGGATAAACAGAGCCAGGAGTCCGGCATTGAGAACACTTTCCGCGCCCAACCGCCCCAAGCTATGACTGGGCCAAGCGCAAACGCGTCGGGCTAGGTGAGCGCAAATCGGAGTCGATCCAACGATCCCCGCCAACAGCGCGAGCGCGACATCATTTCCCAAAAACAGCCCTGCGGAATTCGCGGCACCGCCATTGAACCCCGCCATCGCGCGCAAGAACCGGCTGGCCTGCGAAAGCGTTTCGGCCCGGAAGAAGACCCATCCGATCATCATGACGAGGGTCGCATACAAATGCCCGACCAAAGGCGGCGCCGTCGCGATCCGCCGCAATCCTCCCCTCCCCTCCAGAACAAGAAAGAGCCCGTGGTAGAGCCCCCAAACAATAAACGTCCAACTCGCCCCGTGCCATAGCCCGCACAGAAAAAAGACCGTCAGCAGGTTCAAATAGTTGCGACCCGGGGACACCCGGTTACCGCCGAGCGGAATGTAGAGGTAATCGCGGAACCAGGTGGAAAGCGAGATGTGCCAGCGCCGCCAGAATTCCTTGATGGAACGCGAGATATACGGGTAGTTGAAATTCTCCGGGAACTGGAAACCGAACATGCGTCCCAAGCCGATCGCCATGTCCGAGTAGCCCGAAAAATCAAAGTAGATTTGGAGCGTGTAACAGGCAATTCCCAGCCACGCCGCGCCGGGTGACAGGGTGGATGCCGACAGGCCAAAGATTTTGTCCGCGGGAACCGCCAGGGTGTTTGCAATAAGCACCTTCTTTCCAAACCCGACGAGAAACCGGCGCACGCCCGATTGAAAGAGCAGCAGGTTGACGCTCCGCAGCCCGAACTGGTTGGCCACATGGTGAAAACGCAGGATGGGGCCCGCGATCAACTGCGGAAAGAGAGTGACATAGAGCGCCACCTTCACGAAATCCCGCTGACCGCGCGCGTCCCCGCGATACACGTCGATCACGTAAGAAAGCGCGTGGAAGGTGAAGAACGAGATCCCGATGGGCAGGTGAACCGGGTCGAGATGCACCGACCCGACATGCAAGGGCGCAAGCAGGCCGTTCAAGATGCCGACCAGAAAGTTGGCGTATTTGTAGCCGATAAGCAGGAGCAGGTTTGCGACGGTTGCCGCGATCATCGTCTGTTTCGCGCCCGATCCGCCGCGCGTCCGTTCGATCACGAGCCCAAACCCGTAATTCATCGTTATGGAGGCGAGCATGACGAACGTGAAAAGCCGTTCACCCCATGCATAGAAGAAGAGGCTCGCCACGAGCAGCCAAAGATTCCACAGCCGCTTGGGCAGGAGGTAGTAGACCCCGAGCACGATCGGCAAAAAGAGAAACAGGAAAAACGGCGAGCTGAACACCATACGCTCGCAAAGCGTATCGGCTTCCCCCGAACCCTGACAAGGCTCTTCGCATCCAATCCGACGGGATGGGAGTGCCGCCCCTGCTACCGTTGCCGCAGGAACTCCACGATTTGCTCCGCCAACCGGGGGCCAATCCCCGGGACCGCCGCGATCTCCTCCGCCGGAACGCGCCGCAACCGCGCCACCGATCCGAACTTCGCCAACAACGCCTGCTTGCGCGTGTTGCTCACGCCGGGGCAATCATCCAGGAGACTCTCGGCAATGCGCCGCTTCATCAAGAGCTGATGGTAGCCGTTGGCAAACCGGTGCGCCTCATCGCGAATCCGCTGCAAAAGCCGCAGCGCGCCAGAGTCCTCCGGTAGCAACAGCGGCACGGGGCGGGAGGGCCGATAAATCTCCTCAAACTCCTTGGCCAGGCCGATGATGGGCAGTTCGTTTAACCCGAGTCGCTGCAACTCTTTGCAAGCCGAGGAAAGCTGCCCTTTGCCGCCGTCCACAATAACCAAATCCGGGAGCCGCACCGGGCAGACTCCCAACCGGTTGAGCCGCGCCACGGCTTCGGCAGGCGCTTCCTGCGAAAACTCCGGCGACAGATCGCCCCCCGGCGTTTCGCCATCCGGCGCGGTGGTCTGCTCCCGGGCTTCCAGCAGGATGCGGGAATACCTGCGCCGGATCACCTCCGCCATGCTGGCAAAATCGTTCTGCCCTGCGACGGTCTTGATCCGGTAACGCCGATAGGAGCTGATATCCGGCACGCCGTCGCGGAAGCAGACCATCGAGGCGACGATGTGCGTGGTGGAAATGTTGGAAATATCAAAGCACTCCATCACGCGGGGCGGAGCGGTCAATTGCAGGGCGTCCTTGAGCGCGAGGAGATCGGCCTCCGGCACGACCGTGCTTGGGAGGGTGTTGCGGGTGAAGCGCGTAAATCGCCTGGTGGGAGCCATCGTCGCGCGCAGATCGTCGAGCATGTTGCGCAGTTCCGCCGCCCGTTCGAAATCGAGTTTCGCCGCCGCCTTCTTCATCTGCTCCTCCAACTCGCCCAGGAGTTCCTTGGATTGCCCCGCGATGAATTCGCACGCTTCCTCCACCTTCTGCCGGTATTGATCCGGGTTGAGCCCGGTCAATTTGAGATGCACCTGGAAGCTCGATGATTTCAGCTCCCGCTCGGTAGGCGCGCCTCGTCCAAAGGTCAGGATGCCAAAGCGCTTGCGCATGAAATGGAGCGTGTGCCGGAGCGCCCCGGCGTCGGCATACGGCCCGAAGTAGCGGGCGTTGTCCTCGCGCTTGAAACGGGCCAGCCGAAAGCGCGGCCATTCCTCGGCCATGTCCACCTTCACCATCAAGAACCGCTTGTCATCGCGGAACGAGACGTTGTATTTGGGCCGGAACTCTTTGATGAGCTTGCCCTCCAACAGCAGCGCCTCGGGTTCGCTGCGGACGGTGTGCCACTCCAAATCCCACACGCTATCCAGCAGCGCGCGCGTCTTGGCGTCGGCGGTCCGCTTTTTGGACTCCATGAAATACTGGCTCACCCGCTTGCGCAAATCCCTGGCTTTGCCCACGTAGATCACCCGATTCAGACGGTCCCGCATCAGGTAAACCCCTGGTTTATGGGGCAAATCGTGCAATTTCTTGCGAAGGTCAGGCTTGTCTTTAGGGAGGGGTGGCGTCATAGGTGTTGGAATTGATGTCCCAAGGTCCGAAGGAAGTTGAAAGCGTCCCAACACGCTCTAATATACACAACCTATTCCAATGAAACGCTCTCTTTTGTTTGCAATGACGATTCTGGCCGCGCCCTGCGCTCTCCTTGCGCAGGACGCCACTTCTGCGACGGCTGCCAAAGCCGCCCCGGCGACGCTCTGGGGTCTGGTCCAATCCGGCGGACTCGCCATGATCCCCCTCGCGGTCATGTCGATCCTCACCGTCATGCTGGTCCTCGCCTACGCGATCACGCTGCGGCGCGGCGCCATCGTCTCCAACCAGTTCATGAACACGGCGGAGGTCCTCTTAAAGAAGCGGGATTACACCGGGTTGCTCGCCATTGCCAACCGCCACAGCGAATCGGTCGCGCGAATCGTTCACCGCATGCTCGATTTTGCCGCAAAGAACCCAGGCGCACCCTTTGAAGTCGTGCGCGAGATCGCCCAGACGGAAGGCTCCACCCAGGCGGCCTCCATCCAGAACCGGATCACCTACCTGGCCGACATCGCCGTGCTTTCGCCCATGGTCGGCCTGCTCGGCACCGTGTTCGGCATCATCCGGTGCTTCGGCGATATGTCCAACGCCGGGGCCGACTCCAGCCGCATGAAAATGCTCTCCGGCGGTGTTTCCGAAGCGTTGTTTGCCACGGGGGCGGGCCTCGTGATCGGCATTATTTCCATGGCCTTCTACGGCATCTTCCGCAACAAAGTGCAGAGCCTCCTTTCCGAGCTCGAAAGAGCCACCGCCCACTTGCTCGGGTTGATGTCGATCCAGTTCGAACACGGCTCCGACCGCCATGCGGACCAGCAAGAACCCGACCGCACGGAACTCCAGGGCCAGCCCCGGCGCGATTTCAAAATGGAACCCCGTCGGCGTTCCGAAGACCGTTTGCCTGCGCCTCCGGCGCCCCGGAGTCCGTCGGTGTCCGTCGACGACGAGTTTTAAGCCCCCAACCCCAAGATGAACTTCCGCAAACGCGCCCAGCCGCAACTGCTCGGCTTCCAGATTGCCCCGATGGTGGACGTCCTCCTCGTCCTCCTCGTTTTTTTCATCGTGACGTGGAACTTCGCCATCACCGAGAACGAGTTGGATGTGAAAGTCCCCACCGCCGCCGCCGCCAAAGAACAGCAACCGGTGGCCAACCAAACCGTGCTCAATGTCCGCAAGAACGGGACCGTGGTGATGAACCGCAAGGAATTGACCTTGGGCGAACTCCGCACAAAACTCGCAAAACTTTCCGAGCTCTACCCGGACTACGCGATCATCCTGCGTGGCGACAAACAATTGCCTTATGAAGACCTGATGTCCGTCATGGACGTCTGCCGTCAGGCCAACATTTGGAATGTCGCGTTTGCCACCGCCATTCCGCAACAGAATTAACCTCGTTCAACGCACCGCTCGCACCTTATGTTTCGGCGCATCCTCGTTTTTACGCTCGCCCTGCTCCTGGTTTCCGAACCGGCCTATTCGCAAACCTGGCTGCAACGCTACCTGCGCGAGCGCAAGGCCAGGGAAGAAATAAGAAAGGCCGAGCCAGCCCAAGAGAACCCAGCCCCCGACGGCGCGAGCGAAGAAGTTCGCAGAGCGGAACCGGTGAACGGCCCCACGGAACCGGAGCCGACCAGCGCGGAACCTGTGACCCGGGCCGAACCCGCGGACGCGCCAGCCGTCCCGGAGGTGCAAGTGCGCCGCGCCGAACCGGTCGCCTCGGACGATTCCGTCCCACAGCCCGCCGCGACGCCCCGGGTCGTTGTCGCCAGCGCCCCCGCTCTCCCTGCCGCATCTCCCTCCCCCTCTCCCGACGCGGTGGACCCGAACACGAACGTCGTTCGCATCGCCCCGTCCAACAAACCCCTCCCGCCGGACGTCACCCAGTTTAACTTCGCCAACGCCTGCTACACCCGGAAGGAATACGACCGCGCGGCAGCAGAATACGAACGCTACATCAACCTCTACCCCTACGGCGCAGACCGCGAGGCGGCGCGCTTCCGGATGGCGGAGTCGCACCGCCAGATGCAGAACCTCAACGCGGCGCGCAGGGCTTACGAAGCGTTGCTCCTGGACTTCCCCGAAGGCGAGTTCGCCGGTCCCGCCGCCTACCGCCTTGCCGACCTCTGTTTTCAGGACAAAAACTACCCCGACGCCCTCGCCTACTACCGCAAGGTCACCGTGCGCGTGAAGGACCCAGCCATTCTCCTTTCCGCGAAATACTACATCGCCCGCTGCCTGGAAGCTCTCAAAGCCAATTCCGAGGCGATCGACGCCTACCAGGAGTTGCTCGCTGCGGAAAACAACCCCTTCCGCGAAGCCAGCCGCCTTGCGGTGGCCCGGCTGTTGGCGGATTGCGGCCGCAAAATCGAGGCGGTTGCGCAATTTGACGCGCTCATCAAGGAATCCGCGAAAGGCGAAATCAAAGCCGAAGCGACGGTGCGCCAGGGGCTCCTTCTTGTGGAAATGGGCAAGGGAGAAAAAGCCGTCGCCGCACTCACCCGAGCCCTCGCGATGCCGGAGTTGGGAGGGTGGAAGGAGATCGCCGAGGTCAGCCTGTTCCGCGCTCTTTATAGCAGCCAGAGTTACCAGCAGGTGCTCGACAACTACCAAGCCTCCGCCAAGCAATTTTCCCCGGAAGCCCAGCCCGAAGTGCTGCTCATCGTCGCCAACTCCAATCGCCAACTCGGCAAAGACAAGGCCGCGCGCGCTCTGTATGAGCAGATTGTGCGCGATTTCGCCGCTTCAGTTTACGCCAAGGAGGCGCAATATTACCGGCTTTTCTCCCTCTACAACGCCAACGCCCCGGAGTTGATGCAGGAGGTGGATGCCTACCTGGCCCAATATCCCGAAGCCAGCGAGAAGCGCGACCAACTCACCTTGCTCAAGGCGGAATCGCTCTACAAAGCCAGGCAATACGCGGCGGCGGCCCCGCTGTACGCCGCCCTCGACAATTCCCTGCTTCCAGCGGCGATGAAAGCCGAGGCGCTCTTCAAGCTCGGCTGGTGCTACACGCAGACCCAGCCTCGCGACAACCCCGCCGCCATCCAGGCGTTCTCGGCGTTCGTGAGTCAATACCCGGTCCATAAACTCGCCCCCACCGCGCTGGCGCAGCGGGCGCTGAGCTACCAGCAGACCGCGCTGGCGCAACCGGCGGGGAGCACGCAGCAGGCCCAGAGTTTGAAAGCCGCGCTCGCCGACTTCGACAGCCTCCTTGCGCGCTATCCCAAAGCCTCCAAAGAGCGGGAACTCGCGTTCCAACAAAAGGCGCTCATCCTCGGCGCCAAAGAGGACGGCTACCCGGCAATGGCCGACACCTTTGCCCGCCTTTTGAACGAGTTCCCCAACAGCCCCAGGGCGGGCCAGGCGAACTATTGGATCGGGTGGGCAGCTTTTGACGCCAAGAACTACAAAAAGGCCATCCCGGCGCTGGAAGCCGCGCGCAAACTCGACAAAGAACATTTTGGAGACAAATCGGCCCGGCTCATCCTCCAGTCGCACTACCTCCTCGAAGACCGCGCGGCCACGGCGGCGGAGGTCGATAAAGCCACGGCGGCCGGGGTCAAAGTCTCCACCGAGATCCTGCGCTGGCTCGGCTCGGAATTCTTCAAGGCGGGCGACGATGTTCATGCGGAAAAATACCTCTCGAAATTGACCGCCCAGGACAGCGCTTCGGCGTTGCAACCCGAAGACTGGCTGATGCTGGGCAGCGTCCGCACCAAACTGGAAAAATGGACCGAGGCCGAACAGGCGCTCAAGACTTACCTGGGCAAAGTCAGCGAACCGTCCCAGCAAGCCACCGGCCACCTCGCCCTGGGAGAAGCGCAACTCGCCGCAAAACACCTCGACGAAGCCCAGAAATCCGCCGACGACGCCCTCGCTCTCCAGCCCGAAGGCCGGCTCAACGCGCAAGGCAAAATGCTCTCGGGCGACATCGCCATGGCGCGCGCCGATTTCACCGCCGCCGCAAAACTTTATCTGAGCATCTCTGTTCTCTTTGGAGACGACCCGGAGATCACCCCCAAAGCCCTTGCCCAAGGCTACGTGGCATACAAAAAAGCCGAGAACGCCGCGCAAGCCGCCAAGACGCTCAACGAGCTCCAGAGCCGCTACCCGGAATACCCGGTTCCCCCGGTAGACTGAGCACGGATCGAGTCGCAATGGAGAGCCGGGCCACTTTTGCCCGTTCCATCCGTCCGTCCCTCCCCGGCAAACGAAACATTATTAGGGAGGCAGTGAAAGACCATGAACAAAGCCAACCGGTGTCTTTTACATCTTGCGTGCATTGCGAGGAAACTACCTCGCGGGACTCCCATTAGATGGCATTGGAACCACCTTTTGAGGGAGTTCGGGATGGGGGCTTATCGGAAAGAACTTACGGACGGGGATGCGCACCTCGCAGATCGTTAGAGCGTTTCCAGATAAGTTGTAGCGCAATCCTCTATTTCGCCACAGCGGCGTAGAGGATCACCCCTTTGAGGGCGTCGGCGGCGCGTTCAAGCTGCGTGTCGCGGAATCCCACCAGGAGCTTTTTGTCAGCTTCTTCCAGAGCGCCCTCGCGCCGCTGCAAAACAAGCTGGTTTTCCTGTTGCGGCGTCATGGTGGCGCGGATGTTCGGCGTGATCCCTTTCTCGTGGATCACCTGTTTGCTCGGCGTGTAATAGCGGGCCGTCGTCAACCGCACGCCCGCGCCGTCTTGCAGTTCGATCACGCTTTGCACGCTCCCTTTGCCAAAGCTGGTCTCGCCGACGAGGATGGCCCGCTTGAGGTCGCGCAGCGCCCCGGCGACGATTTCCGCCGCGCTGGCGCTTCCACCGTTGATCAGGATGGCCATCGGGTAGCGCGGCCTGCGCTTGGCGTCCGACGAGGTTTTGTAAATCTTCTTGGCGGAAGCGACCCGACCTTCGGTGGAAACGACCATCGTATTGGGCCCCACGAATTGGCCGCAGACATCGACCGCCCCTTCCAGAATGCCGCCGGGATTATCGCGCAGGTCGAGGATGAGCGCCTGCATCCCCTGGCCTTCCAGGGCGTCGAGCTTCTCGTTGAGTTCCGCCGCCGTCGGGTCGTTGAATTGCGTGATGCGGATATAGCCGATCTTCGCCTCGCCCGTCAGCTTGGCGTCGAGGAGTTTGGCGTCCTTCACGCTGGCCACTTTGATGATGGCGCGCTCGATGGTGTAATCTTTGATCTGCCGGTTGCCGGGCCGCAGGATGGTGAGCGTGACTTTCTGACCCGGCGCGCCGCGCATGCGGTCAATCGCGCTGGAAAGCTCCATCTGTTCGGTGGCTTCGCCGTTGATTTTCAGGATCTGATCGCCCGGCAGCAGCCCCGCGCGGAATCCCGGCGTGTCTTCCATGGGCGAGACGATGGTCAACATCCCGTCGCGCGTGGTGACGGTGACGCCGAGCCCGCCGAACTCGCTCTTGGTGTCGTCCTCCATCCCCTTCAACTCGCGCGGGTCCATGAACCGGCTGTGGGGATCAAGCGAGTTGAACATCCCCTTGATCGCCGCGTACGTCAGCGCCCGGTAGTTGGTTTTCTTCTCGTCGACGTAATCCTGCCGGATCAACTGCATCGCCCGCGTGAGCACGGCGATGTTCTCGTAGCCGTTGTCTTCCCCCGGGGAAGAGGGGGCGCCGAACACCCGCAGCCCCACCGCGAGATGGACCCCGAGGAGGAGAAGCGTTGCCGTCAGCAGAAGCCGGATTTTCATTCTACGAATTAACGGCTGCCGGGGGGCTTTTGGACGCGGTCAATCCCCCTACGCGGCGTCCTTATCCTGCTTTTTGCGAATCAGCGGAGCCTTTTTACCCTCCACGACTGCGCGGTTAATGGTGACCTCAGCCACGTCTTCGCGGCTGGGAAGTTCATACATCAAATCAAGCATGATCCGCTCCAACATCGAACGCAACGCACGCGCGCCGGTTCCCTTGGTGACGGCCTGTGCGGCGAGCGCCTTGAGGGCGTCCTTGGTGAGGTTCAGCCCCACGCCTTCCATCGCAAGCAGCTTCACGAACTGCTTGACCATGGCGTTCTTCGTGTCGGTGAGGATGGATACGAGCTCCTCTTCGGTCAGCGCCGTAAGCGCCGTGACCACGGGCAGACGCCCGATAAATTCCGGGATCATCCCGAACCCGAGCAGGTCTTCCGGCTCCGCCAGCGCGAGCGCCTCTCTGGTGAGCTGCGCCTCGTCCGCCGCGATGGAATCCGCTCCGAAGCCAAGCACGCGCTTGCTCATCCGGCGTTGGACGATCTTGTCGAGCCCGACGAACGCCCCGCCGCAGATGAAAAGAATCTTGTCGGTGTTGACCTGGATATATTCCTGGTGCGGATGTTTGCGCCCGCCCTGCGGTGGCACGTTGCAGGTGGTCCCTTCGAGGATTTTGAGCAACGCCTGCTGCACCCCTTCGCCGGAGACATCCCGCGTGATGGAGACGTTGTCGGTCTTGCGGCCGATCTTGTCGATTTCGTCAATGTACACGATGCCGATCTCGGCGCGTTTCACGTCATAATCCGCGTTCTGCAACAGGCGTAGCACGATGTTTTCCACGTCCTCGCCCACGTAGCCGGCTTCGGTCAGCGTGGTCGCGTCGGCGATGCAAAACGGGACATCGAGAATCCGTGCGAGCGTCTTGGCGAGCAGGGTCTTGCCGCTGCCGGTCGGCCCGATGAGCAAAATGTTGCTTTTCTCGATCTCCACGTCCGCCAAAGCATCATCGGCCGGGGCGGTCTGGAGAATGCGCTTGTAGTGGTTGTGAACCGCCACGGAGAGCACTTTTTTTGCGCGATCCTGCCCGATCACATGCTGGTCGAGCGAACGCCGGATGTCCATCGGCTTGGGCACGCGCAGGGAGGGCGTCTGGCGACGCACTTCCTCGTGCAGTTCTTTATCCAGAATGCCTTTGCAGACGTTGATGCAGGAGTCGCAGATGTAGACGCCGGGACCGGCGATCAGCTTCCTTACTTCGGCATGGTTCTTGCCGCAGAAGGAGCACATGGTCAGGTTGGTGGAACGCGCCATCTTATGCTTCGGTCTTCGGCGCGGCGGGTTCGAGCTTCACGTCTTTGCGGGACTGCACAACGTGGTCCACCAGGCCATACTCGGCGGCTTCGGCGGCTGTCATGTAGTAGTCGCGGTCGGAGTCGTTCTTGACCTGCTCTTCGGGTTTCCCTGTGTGGAAGGCCAGGATGCGGGTCAACCGTTTCTTGAGCTTGAACATGAAATCGACCTGCCGTTCGACGTCGCTGGCCTGGCCTTGGGCGCCGCCGGAGACTTGGTGGATCATGATGTCCGAGTTCGGCAGCGCAAACCGCTTGCCTTTGGTCCCGGCCGCCAGGAGCACCGCGCCCATGCTGGCCGCCATGCCCAGGCAGTAGGTCGTCACGTCGCACGTCACAAACTGCATCGTGTCATAAATCGCCAACCCCGCCGTGACGGAACCGCCCGGGGAGTTGATGTAGATATGGATGTCTTTCTTCGCGTCCTCCATCTGGAGAAAGAGCATCTGCGCGATCACCAGATTGGCGACGTGGTCGTCAATGGCCGTTCCGATAAAAATGATCCGGTCTTTGAGCAAGCGCGAGTAGATGTCGTAGCTCCGCTCGCCGCGCCCGGTTTGTTCGATCACCATCGGTATCAGCATATTATGAGGAAGGTTGGATTTTGTGGGCGAATCGTTAAACATGATCTATAACCGCCGTCCCGTTTCCGGAATTCAGGGAGCTTCCTAGGCCGCAGGGGCGATGGTTTCAACGCTAGCATTAGCCAAAAGGAAATCAAGGACCTTGCCGGTCAGGATTTCCTCGTTGATGGACTCAAGGGCTTCCCGTTTTTCGAGTTCCTTCTGGAGTTTCTCCACGGGCATCTGGTAGCGCATGGCCATCATCGCGATGCGGCGGTTGAATTCCTCGCGCGTGACGGTGATTTTCTCGGCATCGGCGATGCGGATCAGAACGAAGGTGCCTTTGAGGCGTTCGCGGGCGGTTTCGCCTGCGGTGGCGCGCAATTCCGCCTGGCTGTTCTGGATGACTTCCTCGGGAACGCCGCGGTTCTGGTTTTCGCGAATGACTTCGGCGAAGATGCGCTGGGTCTCGTTGGCAACCATCCCCTCGGGCAGTTCGCACTCCACCTTGGAGAGGAGCTGCTTCATGATCCGGCCGCGTTTTTCGTTCTCCTGCTCAACCGATTTCTGGCGGGTGATTTCTCCGCGAATGAGTTCTCGCACTTCGGCGAGGGTTTTGCCGGGAGCGAGCGTGGCGGCAAAGGCGTCGTCCAGCTCGGGCATCACCTTGGACTTGATCGAGTTGAGGGTCACGCTGTAGTGCAGCGTCCTGGAGGCGAGATCGGCCACCGCGAAATCCGCAGGCACCGTGAGATCAAACTCGCGGGTCTCGCCCACTGCCGCGCCGACGATCTGCTCGCTGAAGCCGGGCAGGAACGTGTCCGCCGTCAGCTTGATCCAGAAATCGGTGTTGGCAGCCAAAACCTTGGCGGCGGGAACGACCTCGTCCGCCGGTTTGCCGTCGATGGTGCCGGTGTAGGTGACGACCGCGAAGTCGTCCATCGCCAGCGCGCGATCCGTCACGTCCACGAAATCGGCAGCCTGGTCGCGCAAGCGTTCGATCCCCTCGTCGATGTCCTGCTCGGTCACTTCCGAGGCGGGCAGTTCGATTTTGAGGCCTTTGTATTCGGGAAGCTCAAATTCGGGAGTCGTCACGACCGTCGCCGTGAAGCTCAGGGTCTGGTCGGGCGCAAACTCGACGTCTTCGACGTTGGAAATCTGGAGCACGCGGAGCTTGTTCTCGACAATCGCTGCGCGGCAGGAATCGGAGATCAACCGGCTGCGAAGCTCGTCTGCGATCTCTTTCTTATACTTCGTCTCCACGACCGCGCGGGGCGCTTTGCCGGGGCGGAAGCCGGGCAGCTTGGCGTGTTGGGAATATTCGCGGATGAGGGCATCGCGGGAGGCGGTGACTTTTTCGGCAGGCACTTCAACGCGCATCGTGGTGATGCAATTCGGCAGGTTCTCGAGTTGGACGTTCATGAGTAATATCGGGATGGTTAAAATAAAAAAGGCCGCAAGCGGGGCGGGAGATTACAAAGTGTCGGAGAGGATTCTGCAACCCGCAAATGAGAAGAAAACGCAAAAATTACCGCCGGACCGCAGGGCGAGCCGCATCCAAAGAGACAATCGGGAACTCAGGAACTCAGGAAAAAGAGAGGAGAAATCAGCCCTGTTCAACTGCAAAAAGGGCGGATTTTCTGCCTTCTCCTGAGTTCCTGAGTTCCAGATTGTCTGCCTTCTTTAGAGGCGCTGGGGTCGGTTGTTCGGGCTTGCGTGAGTCGCGCCTCGCGCGCAATCATGGCTTCATGCCCCGTTTCTATATTCCACCCGCGCGTTGGAACCTCGACCGGCTTGTTCTCGACGAGGACGAGACCCACCACGCCACCGATGTGCTCCGCATGAAGGCGGGAGATCGCGCCGTGGTATTTAACGGCGAAGGCGCGGAGGCATCTGTGGAACTCGCCAGCGTCGGCAAACGCGCCATCGAACTCAAACTGCTCCACCCTTCGCAAAGCGCGCCTCCCGCGTGCCGGATCATCCTCGGCCAAGCCATTCCCAAAGGCAAAAACATGGACCTCATTGTCCAGAAGGCGACCGAACTGGGCGCGGCCTCGGTTGTTCCGCTCCTAACCGAACGCACCGTGGTCCAATTTGAATCGCGCGATGCCGAGAAGAAGCGCGAGAAATGGCAGGGCGTCGCCATTGAGGCGTGCAAACAGTGCGGCCAAAACTGGCTCCCCGCCGTTCTTCCGCCGCAATCCCTGGGTGCCCTTTTCCAGAACGGACCCGCGTTCGATCTGCTGCTCATCGCCTCGCTCCAACCTGGTGCGATGCACCCCAAAACGGTGCTTGCCGATTTCCTCCGCGAAAAACAGGCGAAACCGGCGAGCGTGCTGGTGCTCATCGGCCCGGAAGGCGATTTCACCCCGGCGGAAATCGCGCTGGCCAAGGCGCACGGCTGCCGGCCCATCACGCTCGGGCCCATTGTGCTGCGCACCGAAACCGCCGCGCTCTATTGCGTGAGCGTGTTGGGCTACGAATTGCTGCCGTAGAAAAATGACGCCTCCCCCACCCTCTTCCCCAACCGATTTCGCCGCGCGCCTCGCCCGCCTGGGCCTTCGCGCCGACGACATTGAGGAGAGCTTCGCGCGCTCCTCGGGACCGGGAGGTCAGCACGTCAACAAAGTTTCCACCGCCGTCACGCTGCGGCACGCGCCCAGCGGGGTTGCCGTGACGGTGCAGGATTCGCGCTCCCAGTCCATGAACCGGCAACTCGCCCGCGAACGGCTGCTCGCCACGCTGGAAGAGGCGCGCAGGGCGGAAAAGGCCGCGCAGCAAGCCGCCCGCGAAAAGATCCGCCGTCAAAACCGCCCCCGCCCCCGGGGCGTGAAGCGGCGCATTCTGGACAACAAAAAAAAGCGCGGCGCGGTCAAGAAACTGCGGGGGCGCGTGGAGTGATTGCCTGCGGAAGTAAAAAAGAGCCCAAATATTCTTGCTCCATTCCTTGGAATCCTTCATGCACTCTCCTATGGGCGACACCAATGCAAGTTCTTTGCCTCAAAAACACCTTGTCATTATTCCGACTTACAACGAGGCGGTAAACATAGGGATCATGCTGCGTGAGCTCCTGGCGTTGGCACCCGCCGTGGATGTCTTGGTGGTGGACGATGACTCGCCGGATGGCACGGGCGATTTGGTTGCAAAACATCCTGAATTCAGCCGTCGTGTCTTTCTCCTGAAAAGACCCGGAAAGAGCGGGTATGCGGGAGCTTGCAAGGAAGGTTTCCGCTGGGGCTATGACCGGGGATACGACGCTTGTGGAACGATGGATGCGGACCGATCCCACAGCCCCAATGACGTTGCGCTCCTGATCGCTGCCGTCCAGCAAGGAGCCGACATCGCCATCGGTTCGCGTTACTTGGGCGGCATCCGCATCATCAACTGGCCGCTGAGCCGGTTGCTCCTGAGTTCTTTTGCAGGCATTTATGTCCGCACCCTCTGTGGGCTTCCGCTGACAGATCCCACCAGCGGATTTAAAATGGTATCCCGTAAGACGCTGGAAACCGTCGGCTTTTCACGTTGCACCGCCGAAGGATATGGCTTTATTACCGAATTTCACTTTTTCGCATGGCGCGGTGGATGCCGGATCACGGAAGTTCCCATTATTTTCACCGAACGGCAGCAAGGAGCATCAAAGATGTCAAAACAGATTATTTTCGAGTCGGCGTGGACCGTCCTGAAACTTGCCGCGCAACGGCTTC